>JAYVML010000136.1:0-6151 GCA_043758955.1 Novosphingobium sp.
CTGGGCGGTATCAGCCCGCTCGCATTCGAAGCCAAGGTGGCATAATGAGATAAGTGACCGGCACAAAACCGTTACAAGTCCAGGGCACAGGCTGGCATCCCATGAGCATCTTGCTCGATGGTGCTCACGAGTTGCTCGAGCACCTCATATACAATGCCGACAGGGATTATCATTGGGTGTTGTTGGTTAATGGCGAGCGCGCCGGCGGCGCAGTGCTGACGACGGATGCGAAAGAGCCCGAGAACTCCTGGATCAAGCTCTTGTATGCGCGCGATGGGAGCCGTGACGTGCTCCAGCTTCTCATTCGCAAAGGTCGTGAGGCCGCGGAGTTCCAGGGGTATGAGTGGCTTCGGGTCAGGGTGTATGAATCAGATGTGATGACCAAGGAAGTGCTGAGCCATTTAGGATTTCATCCTCAGGCGACGGAGAAGCTAATGCTCCCGGACGGTATCAAGATGCGAATAACTTACGGGGTTAGCCTCCTGCCACCTCTTCCGTCCTTGCACGAATGAGAAGGGCGGTCGTTGCGCCGTTGGTCGCCGCTTGGGCATTAGCAAGTGTGTCGGCAGACGCTGGGTCCCCAAAGCTAACCGATTGCGCAGGCGGCGACCCGAAGAGCTGTAATTATATTCTCGCTGCCACGGCAGAACTGACGACGATGCTCACTAACTCGGATCCAGCTCCTTTGCGGCGGCATTTGGACCCAAGGGCTCTTTGGGTATCAACCCGCGGCGAGGTGCGAACCGGAGCAGAGCTTATCGAAGTTGTCAGGACCGACACTCGGCGTGCAACCGCGCGACTGGACAGAGCCAACGCTCGATTCTTCGGCAACGTCGCCATTGTCACTTGGGAGGAGTCATGGACTGCCCCAGGCGCTACGGCGGCTTCCGGCCGTCTTGCTGGCGTTGATACATGGGCAAGACGCCATGGCCACTGGAAGCTGATAACTACGGTCGAGACGCGTTTGCCTTAGTCGTGCCGGATCGTCCGCATTATCCTTGTCAGGCGGCTGTCGTGAATAGCAACAACATCGTCGAAGGCAGACGATGCCCCGGCAGCCCAAGTCGCATTCCAGCAATATCAATTATCGTGATGGACAAACCTTCGGGGGCCGCCAAGATGATTGCCGGAGCGGGGGAAACAGAATGGCAAGTGTCGCGGAGCTCAAGCGTGCGGATAGCCTATTCTTCGGGGCAATCGCAGGGCTGCTTATCGGCTATGTGCTGCTGGGTTTTTGGCCCAGCTATTTTGTGCGCGGCCTGATCATGGCGCCTTTGCCAAACCTGCTCGTCCAAGTTCACGCGCTCTTGTTTGTCGGTTGGATGGTCATGTTCGCCATGCAGATTGTGCTCGTCGGAAACGGCCGAACGGCCTCCCATCGCCGGGTAGGGCAATTGATGGCCTGGTGGGCAGTCGCCATCGCGATTGTTGGCCCAGCGACAGTTTTAATGGCAGTACGCCGGGGTGCAAAAGGTGTGGGGCCAGGCCCTCTCGCGGGCGACCTCGCCCAGTCGCTCGCGTTCGCGATCTTGATCGCTACCGGCCTTCACGCCGCCGATTTCCGGCTGAGCATAAGAGGCTGATGATGCTGGCAACTACTGCAATCACGGGCCCGGCGATTATCCGATGGCCATTTAGCTTCCTCGAGCAAAGCCCCCCGATAGGCATCCTGTTCTTTTACCTTCTCCCAGCGATTCTGCTGATAACCTATGATCTTTGGACCATGCATCGCGTCAATCGGGCTTCCTGGTTCGGGCTCAGCCTCATGCTGCTAGCGCTGGTCAGTTTCATTGCGCTCCCCGCTTTACCCGCCTGGCAAGCGTTTACCCTCTGGGTGCGGCACGGCTAACCCGACAACGGCGCGAGGGTGGTTCCCTGACCCGCCGCAATGGCGAAACGGGGATCACGCGGAGGTACAGCTTTCAGTGTGATAGCGAGCAATATGAGTTAAATCCTGATCACCGCAAAATTGATGCAGATCAATGCATTTTGAACACTGCGTTGCACAGTGGCAAGACAGAGAGAGATCCCCGCGCAAAACGTGAAACTGGGTTCGAAGTTCTTGCTCGAACAGAGTTGTAAGGTCGAGCAGGGTCTAGCTTCAATCTGGAGAATCCGCATGTCCGTTTCCTTCCGTAACAAGAGCTGCAGGGCGTCTAGGGCCGGCATCGCACCCGAGCGCCAGGCTGTCTTGGCGATCCTGGGCCTGGGAGTTGTGGCGCTTCCGCTTTTGATGATCGCACGGCCAGCCAAGGCAGTCCCCGCCTTTGCCGATCAAACCGGGCTGGCTTGCGCCGCCTGCCACGTGGGCGGCTTCGGCCCTGAACTCACGCCGTTGGGCCGCGATTTCAAACTTAACGGTTATACGATGCGCAGCAAATCGCTCAGCGTCCCTCTGTCGGTCATGGCTGTCGCATCGCTTACCCATACAAAGAAGGGCCAGGTTCCCGCGCCTGCCGGCCTATCGCAAAACGACAATTTGGCCTTCGACCAAGGCAGCATCTTTATCGCGGGGGGCGTTGGCCATCATTTTGGAGGCTTTGCCCAAATCACCTACGACGGGGTAGGCAAGGTCTGGTCTTGGGACAATCTTGACCTGCGCGCCGTCACGACCGGGCATGTGCTCGGACAGGACGCGGTCTTCGGGCTTACGCTTAACAATGGGCCGACTATTCAGGATGCCTGGAATACAACGCCGGCCTGGGGATTTCCCTATACCAACACCGGTGTTTCTGGGACGCCAGGTGCGGCACCGCTCATCGACGGCGGGCTGGCCCAGAACACCCTTGGCCTGAGCGCCTACAGCTGGATCGGACAAAGATGGTATCTTGAAGCTGGTGCCTACTCGAGCCCTTCGACTGGCACGCTCCGCTGGCTCGGTGCAGATCCTTTTGCTCCGGGCGATATCAAGGGGCTTGCGCCGTATGGCCGCGTTGCCTGGCAAGGCAATCTGGCGGGCGGCACTCTTGAGCTTGGAGCCTTTGCCCTGAAGGCAAAGATCAACCCGGAGCGCGACCGTTCGAGCGGCTTTACGGACCACTATTCGGACGTCGGAGTCGACGGATCGTGGCAAAAGTCTGTCGGTTCGGGTGACACGATCTCGGCCCAGGCGCGCTACATCCGGGAGCACAGCAACCTTGAGGCAAGTTGCGCCCTGGCGCTTGTTGGCAACGGCAGCAACCTCGATTGCGCGAAAACCAGCCTGAACCAGTTCCGCGGCAATATCGGTTATAACTGGCACGGCAAGGTCGGGGCCACATTGGGTGCTTTCTCCACCACCGGGACAAGCAATTCCGATCTTTACGGCGGCCCAAACGCCGCACCGGACGGCAACGGGGTCATGGGCCAGCTTGACTACACCCCGTGGGGCGACGGCAAGTCGCCATTGGGGCCGCGTTTCAACATGCGGGTCGGCGTGCAATATACGGCCTACGGGAAATTTGATGGGGCTCGTCAGAACTACGACGGCTCTGGTGCAAACGCTTCGGACAACAACGATTTAAGGATATTCACATGGATCGCATTCTGAGAAATACCGTAGTCGGAACTTCGATAGCTTTGATCGCGGGATCGTTCGCGACCATCGCTTTGGCCGGAGACGCTAACCGGGGCGCACAAGTGTTCCGCGGGCAATGCGCAGTTTGTCACAGCTCGACCGCAGGTGCCGGGCAGACCGTCGGACCGAAGCTGTTTGGCGTAGTTGGACGCCATGCCGGGGCGCAGCCGGGCTATGCCTATTCGGGCGCGATGAAAAAGTCCGGGCTGGTGTGGACACCCGCCGAGCTGAAGATCTACCTCGCGAACCCCGCTGGAACAGTTCACGGCAACAAGATGCCTTATGCCGGCCTGCACAATCCCGCGCAACTTGAGGACCTGGTAACTTACCTCGGTTCGCTGAAATAGGTCCGCAATGTTGTCGTGTCCGGACGGTCCGGTTTCAGCGGCAAAAGTGCGAAAGCGGACTTTTGAGCTGAGGCAAATCCTGGCGTCGACTTCCGCTAACATTGCTGCCGTTCCGAACCATAAAACCGCGCGACAGAACCGGTCATTCGTTCATCTGCTACGACTGAGCCTACGAATGACCGGAATTGGGAACTTGGATCAGCGACCTAGCGGGCCGCTTTGTCGTGGCAAGCGGACATCAGGCCAAACCGCTTCCAAAAACGTCACAAAGTCTCGCGGCAATGGTCGATGAAGCGCGCGGCAGCAGCTGAATCTTTTGATTCCTCTGGCTTCAGCAGCCGATCAACGTCACAAGGTAAAAGTCATGATGAACCAGCTCTCGCCCCACCCTGCCATCGCCGCTGAGCGCGTGGCGTTCATCACGGGCGGCGCCAGTGGCATCGGGTTGGCCGTGGCTTCGCGGCTGCTTGATCACGGTATGCGGGTGGCTTTGATTGACCGACACGACGAGGGTGAAATTCCGCCCAGCCTTTCGCAGCAGCGGGACCGCGTACTGGCAATCCAAGCTGACGTGGCCGACAGAGGACAGCTTGAAAGAGCAGTTGAGCGGGTGGAACGCGAGTTCGGTGACGTCGCTGTTGCAATGAACAATGCTGCTATTGGGGGCGGCGGCGATGTGTTTGGTGATCCCGTCGCCTGGGACCGTTTACTCGCCGTAAATCTCCATGGTGTGATACATGGTTGCAGCATATTCGCGGAGCGGATGGCGACGCGCGGTTGTTCGGGACTAATCATCAACACCGGATCGAAGCAGGGTATCACTCAGCCTCCGGGTAACACGGCTTACAATGTCGCTAAAGCGGCCGTGAAAGCGTTGACCGAAGGACTGGCGCACAGTCTTCGGGAAAAGACAGGAGACCGGGTCACAGCCCATCTTTTGGTTCCAGGATACACTTACACTGGTCTGAGTGCGCGCCACGTCTCGCAGAAGCCTCCAGCCGCCTGGACTGCCGAACAAGTTGCTGACTTTCTGCTAGAAGGGCTGGCGCGAAACGATTTTTACATCATCTGCCCTGACAACGAGACGACCCCAGCGATGGACCGCAAGCGGATGGCTTGGGCTATGGGAGACTTGGTGGAAGGGCGACCGGCCTTGTCGCGGTGGCACCCGGATTACAAAGTCGCCTTTGAAACCTACATGAAGGACTAGGGTCCGGACTCATTAGAGCCACCAGATGACGGTAGCAGCGATGGCGATGGTTGCCATGAAGGTTTTGATGTTGCGGTCATAGCGGGTTGCGACCCTGCGCCAGTCCTTGAAGCGGCAGAACATGCGCTCGACGACGTTGCGTTGCTTGTAGATCGCGAGGTCACAGTCGATCTGGGCCTTGCGGTTGCGCTTGGGCGGGATGACGGCCTGGGTTCCGCGCGAAGCGAGCCAAGCACGCAGATCATCGCTGTCGTAGCCTTTGTCGCCAACCAGCTCGGTAGAGGGCGGCATGGCGGCGATGCATTGCTTGGCTACCCGCATATCGTGAGCATTTCCGGGGGTTAGCAGCAAGACGCAGGGCCTGCCCTTTACGTCGCAGATGGCATGGAGCTTGGTGTTGCGACCTCCGCGTGTCTGGCCGATACCATTGGCCAAGGCCCCCCTTTTGCGCCGCCTGCGGTGCGGTGCACCTTGATGCAGGTGCTGTCGATGAACAACCGGTCGGGGACATCCTCGGCCCCGGCCAGCGCGCTGAAGATGTTCTCCCAGATACCGCGTTCGGCCCAGCGCACGAAGCGGTTGTAGAGGGTCTTCTTGGGGCCATAGACCGGCGGACAATCGCCCCAGCGCCCGCCGCTTTGCAGCGCGTGAACAATCCCCGACAATACCCGGCGATCATCAACCCGCCGCGCGCCCTTGCCATTTACCGGTAGAAGCGGCTCGATCCGAACCCATTGCGCATCCGAAAACCAAAAGAAATCCGCCATTCCCAACGCCTCCTCGCAGGACGCGTTGAATCACACCGGCGCTGGCTTGGGAATCCCCTTATTGGGTCCGGACCCTAATTACCATCCGTTATTTTCGTGCAGGTGTCCCGTTCAATCTTGGCTGGTGGGGCTACACGTTTCCGTTGGGCGTTTATGCCGTTGCGACATTCAAACTCGGTGCGACGCTGCACTTGGAATTCTTCGGAATCGTTGGAACCGTGTTGACCGCCGTCCTGGCAGTGATGTGGGCACTAGTTGCGTCGCAGACGCT
>JAYVML010000137.1:0-11604 GCA_043758955.1 Novosphingobium sp.
GGGCGTTCGCGGGCTGGCCGGACAAATTGCAGGCGCGGATGGCATCGGTCGACGGACATGTCATTCTGATCGGGCCGTATCGTTCGGGCCAAGCGCCAATCGGCCTCGACCTGCCCGAACAGATCGGTCAGATTCCCTCAACCTTCACCGGCACCGTCTGGGTTGACGATATCTGGGTGATCGGCCCCGCGCTCCACCCCGCCGCCAACCACCGCAACGCCCGCGAAGAAGCCGAGACCGCAGCCATGCTGGCAGCGCGGCGTAAGGCTAGGGATTGAGACTGGTTCGCGCAAAGGCGCAAAGGCGCAAAGGCGCAAAGGTGTTTCGCCAAGCGCCGCAGGCATTGTTCCTCTCAACTATGCAACTGGCCATTGCTTTTTGATTTGAGTGGCTTCGCCACAAGCGCGGCCGCTTTGAGCCTTTGCGCCTTTGCGCGAACCAAAAATTGCGCATTTGCCCGGCCACGGCTAAGGCGCGCGCGATATGACCGAACCGCTGCGCCCAGAACCAATGGATTACCGAGACACCGTCTTCCTGCCGAAGACTGACTTTCCCATGAAGGCCGGCCTGCCCGCCAAGGAGCCGGGGATTCTCGCGCGCTGGTTGCAGGGCGATCTGTACCGGCAGTTGCGCGATGCCCGGCAGGGCCGCGAAAAGTTCATCCTTCACGATGGCCCGCCTTACGCCAACGGCGATATGCATATCGGCCACGCGCTCAACCACATCCTCAAGGATATGGTCTGCCGCACGCACAATCTGGCGGGCTATGACGCGCCGTACGTGCCCGGGTGGGATTGCCACGGGCTGCCGATCGAATGGAAGGTCGAGGAGCAATACCGCAAGAAAAAGCTCGACAAGGATCAGGTCGATCCGATCGAATTCCGCGCCGAATGCCGCGCCTATGCGCAAGGCTGGGTGGATAAACAGCGCGAGCAGCTCAAGCGGCTGGGGGTCAACGCCGATTGGGATCATCCCTATCTGACGATGGATCCGCAAGCCGAAGGCACCATCGTCGCCGAGCTGATGAAGTTCGCCGAAAGCGGCCAGTTATACCGCGGGTCCAAGCCGGTGATGTGGTCGCCTGTCGAAAAGACCGCGCTGGCCGAAGCCGAGGTCGAATACGAGGATATCGTCTCGACCCAGATCGATGTGGCGTTCGAGATCACTGAAAGCCCGATCCCCGAACTGGTCGGCGCGCATGCGGTGATCTGGACCACCACACCGTGGACGATCCCGGTCAATCAGGCTTTGGCTTATGGGTCTGAAATTGAATATTGCATCGCCGAAATTGGCGAGCGAGGCGTCGGGACATGGACCCCCGAAATTGGTGAAGCGTTCAAACCGCTGCCCAATTTCGACGGCAAAAAGGTACTCGTCGCGCTTAACTTGGCACAGTCCCTAAGACAGAGATACGAAACATACTTGAGCGGCGTGGCAAAGAGCCTTTCCGAATCTTACGAGGCTGTCGTTTGGATCGACGAGACCCGCGTATTCAAAGGCTCCGACCTCGCCGGCACGGTCGCCCGGCACCCGATGCACCACCTGGGCGGGTTCTTCGCCAAGCCGCGGCCGTTTCTGCCGGGTGATTTCGTCACCACCGAGACCGGCACCGGGCTGGTTCATATGTCCCCCGATCACGGCGAGGACGATTTCGACCTGTGCAAGGCCAACGGGATCGATCCGGTGTTTGCGGTCGAAAGCGACGGCAAGTACCGCGCTGACTGGGCATGGCTAGGCGGGCAAGGCAGCGTCATCAACGCCAAGTTCAATGCACCCGATGGGCCGATCTGCGAGGACTTGCGCGTGAGTGGCGGACTGCTAGCGGCCTCGGCCGATTACAAGCATTCCTACCCGCATTCGTGGCGCAGCAAAGCCAAGGTGATCTATCGCTGCACCCCGCAGTGGTTCGTACCGATGGACCAGCCAGTCGCGCTGCCGCACGCCAAGACTCGCGCTGAAAAAGGCTGGGAGAATGAGGGCGGCGCGGTGGCGCACGACCAGGCGACGCTGCGCCAAATTTCCGTGCAGGCGATCGCCGAGACGCGGTTCGTGCCCGAAAAGGGCCGCAACCGGCTGGGCTCTATGGTCGAAGGCCGGCCCGACTGGGTGCTCAGCCGCCAGCGCGCCTGGGGCGTGCCGATCACGCTGTTCGTCAAACTGGGCACCAATCAATACCTTGACGATCCCGCGGTCAACGCGCGGATCGTGGCGGCGGTCAAAGCCGGCGGGGTCGATGCGTGGAGCGATGCACGCGCGCAGGAATACCTCGGCAGCGATTACCGCGCCGAGGATTACGAGCGGGTCACCGACATTCTCGATGTGTGGTTCGATTCGGGCTGTACCCACGCCTACGTGCTCGAAAGCGGGCGCTGGCCCGACTTGATGCGGCCCGACGGGTACTGCGGCCCGCTGGCGGACATTTACCTCGAAGGCAGCGATCAGCATCGCGGCTGGTTCCAATCGAGCCTGCTCGAAAGCAGCGCGACGCGCGGGCAAGCGCCCTACAAAACGGTGCTGACGCACGGCTTCACGATGGATGCCAAGGGCCTGAAAATGTCCAAGAGCCTGGGCAACACCACCGACCCGCTCAAGGTGATGGAAGTCTACGGCGCGGACATCGTGCGGCTGTGGGCGCTGTCGGTCGATTTCACCGAAGACCACCGGATCGGCGATGAGATCCTGAAAGGGGTGTCGGACCAGTACCGCAAGCTGCGCAATACGTTCCGCTATCTACTGGGCGCGCTGGAAGGATTTAGCGAGGCCGAGCGGGTCGAAGTCGAGGCGATGCCCGAGCTGGAACGCTATATGCTAGCCCTTCTGGCCAAGCTGGATGCGACGCTGAAGCAGGCGGTCGCAGACTTCGATTTCAACACCTATGTCCGCGCGCTGACCGACTTCTGCAACGAGGATCTGAGCGCGTTCTTCTTCGATATCCGCAAGGATTCGCTCTACTGCGACGCGGCGGATGATCCCAAGCGGATGGCTTATCGCACGATCCTCGATACGCTGTTCCACGCGCTGGTGCGCTACGCTGCGCCGGTGCTGGTGTTCACCGCCGAAGAGGTGTGGGGCACGCGGTTTCCCAATGCGGGATCGGTGCATTTGCTCGAGTGGCCGGTGCTTCCCATCAACCGTCTGCCCGCACTTGATGCGGGCCTAGGCTCTTCTTCGGCTACGGCAGCGGAATTTAGCCAAGCCCCGGATCAAGTCCGGGGCGACGAACTGGTTGAAAAGTGGACGCGAGTGAGAGGGATTCGATCATTTGCAACCAACGCAATCGAGCCACTTCGTCGCGACAAGACGGTTGGGTCAAGCCTTGAAGCTGTACCGACCATAACGGTTGGAAAATCGGACTTTGGGATGTTGAAAGCGCTTGGCGATCTGCCTGAACTTTTGATCACCTCAGGCGTTGAACTCCAACTCGACCCGATGATCGATGATGAGATTGCTGCGCCAGTGGTTGTTGTGTCCAAGACGGAACAGCACAAATGTGGCCGCTGCTGGCGGCACCTCCCCGACGTCACCACCGACGGCGCGCTTTGTTCACGTTGCGATCAGGTGGTGCGCGGCATGGACGGCGCCGCATGACTACGCTCTCGCGCAACCGCATCTTCGGCCTCGCTCTGGCTGCACTGATCTTGATCGCCGATCAGGCGGTCAAGTGGTGGGTGACCGGGGCGCTGGCCTTGCGCGAGGAGGGCGACCAGATCGTCATCAATCCGGTGTTCAACCTGACCCGCGTTAACAACATAGGTACATCGCTGGGTATCCTAAACGCGCACTCTCCCGAGATGCGCTGGGGGCTGGTGGCGATGACCGCCGCCATCGCGGTGGTCGTACTGGTCTGGCTGCTGCGTGAGCGCAAGCTGGGCGAGATCGTCCCGCTGGGCATGGTGTTGGGCGGCGCGCTGGGCAATATCCGCGACCGGTCGGTGTTCGGCTACGTGATAGACTATGCCGACCTGCACTTTGGCAGCTTCCAGCCGTTTCTGGTGTTTAACCTGGCTGATGCGGCGATCACCATCGGGGTCGTTATTATCCTTGCCCGCAGCTTCCTTATCCGCGAAAAGCCACCCCAAGAGGCGGGCGCTCCCGCGACGGAGACTTAAAATGCGTAAGATGACTGGCGTGATTCTCGTTTCGGCCTCGGCCCTGCTGCTCGCCGGCTGCGGCGGCGGCGGGCTGTTCAACCGTTCGCGCCCCGACGAATTTGCCGTGCAACGCCAGGCACCGCTGGTGGTGCCGCCCGATTTTGCGCTGACCCCGCCCACCCCCGGCGCGCCGCGCCCGATGGACAGTAGCACCGCGCAACAGACGCAGACCGCCCTGTTCGGCAGCCCGCAGCCGCGCTCGGCGGTCGAAACTTCGGTTGGCAACAAGGCCGGTCTGGCGGCCCCGTCGATTCGCTCGACCGTGGGTGACCCAGGAACGCAAACGGTCGACGAAGGCTCGGTCGTGCGCGACATCGTTGCCGCGCCTGAAGGCGATGGTCGCGAAGCGACCACCACCGTCGGCGGCTAAGGCTTAGATCACTCCGGAATTCCAAAGGACTCGCTGTCAGGCGGACCTTTTGCGCGTTTATGGTGCCGCCGCGGCGGGTTTCTTGCCCCCCACCGCGCTGACCAACAGCTTGTCGATCTTGCGTCCGTCCATGTCGATCACCTCGAAGCGCCAATCCTGTTCGGTGAAGTGCTCACCTTCGTGCGGCAGGCGTTTGAGCACGGACAGCACGAAGCCGGCAGCGGTCGCATAGTCGCGGTCATCGGGCAAATCGAGTCCGAGCCGGTCGATCAGCGCATCGACCGGCAGCGCGCCCGCCATCAGCAGCGAGCCATCGTCACGCACGGTTAGCAGCGGGGCATCGCCTTCGTCCTGATAACTCGCGAAATTGCCGACGATCGCGGAGAGCAAGTCGGCCGGGGTAACGACGCCTTCCAAGTGCCCATATTCGTCGTGCACCAAAGCCATCGCCACCCCCGATTGCTGCAGGATGCGCAGCGCGTCCATTGCATCAAGCTGGTCGGGGATGATCTCGGCCTTGCGCATCAATTTGAACAGGCTGACCTTGCGCCCCGCCAGCAGCACCGCCAGCACATCCTTGACTTTGACCACACCAACGATGTTATCAGGGCTACCATCGGCCACCGGCAGCAGCGAATGGGGGCTATCATTGATCGCGGCGCGGACTTCCTCTTCGCTAGCTTTGCGGTCAATCGTGTCGAGTTCGATCCTGGGGGTCATCACCTCGCGCACCGGACGGTCAGCCAACCGCATGATCCCGGTCATGATCTGGCGCTCGTCCTCCTCGATCGCGCCCGAGCGGGTAGCCTCGGCGAAGATCATCTGCAGCTCTTCGGCGCTGAGCGCGTGGTCGCCCTTGTGGCTGACCCGCAGCACGCGCAGCAGTATGGCGGACGAACGATCAAGCAGCCAGACCATCGGCGCGGTGATTCGGCTGATCATCTTCATCGCCGGCGCGGCAACAATTGCGATCGGTACCGCAGCGCGCAAGGCCATCTGTTTGGGCACCAATTCGCCCACCACCAGGCTGAAATAGGTGGTCAGCGCAATCGCGATGGCAAATCCCGATTGGGGTGCCCAGTCAGCTGGAACGCCCAGCAGCATCAGCCGCTCGCCGATTGGCCCGCCCAGGCTCGCGCCCGAAAATGCCCCCGCGATTATCCCGACCAAGGTAATCCCGGTCTGCGCGGTGGACAGCAGCTTGCCCGGATCGGCGGCGAGCGCCAGCGCCACCTTGGCGCCGCTGCTGCCGCGTTCGGCGGCCACGCGCAGCCGTGCGGGCCGCGCCGAAACAATCGCGAGTTCAGACATGGCGAACACGCCGTTGAGAAGTATCAGGCCGGCAATAACCAGCACATCGGACCAAGGAAACGGATTCACGTTTCATCCGTTAGCAGCAATGTAGCCTCACGCGAAGTGCGGCTTTTGGTCGTTACCATGTGCTTGGTTGCTGCCAGCCGGTCCACCACCCATTCACATCGCGGGCGGTAGCCATTTGACAAATGATGTATGAGAGAAGGGGAATACCCATGCTTAAATCGCGTTGGATGATTTCAGGTTTTGCGGCTGCCACGTTGATGGCTACCTCGGCTTGCGTGACCGATCCGAACACGGGTCAAAAGAAGATTTCGCGGACCGCCATCGGCGGCGTTGGCGGCGTGCTGGTTGGCGGGCTGCTGGGCGGATTGATCGGCGGCAAGACCGGGCGGATCATCGGCGCGGGGATCGGCGGCGTTGCTGGCGGCGTGGTCGGCTACAAGATGGACCAACAGATCAAGACGCTGCGCGAACAGACCGCCGGGACCGGGGTCGATGTAAGCGAAACTGATGGCGGCAAGGCGATTCTGGTCAATCTGCCCGACGGTGTGACCTTTGCGACCGGTAGTTCCTCGATTTCGCCCTCGTTCCAGGCGACGCTGGACAAGGTCGCCCAGACACTGATCCAATATCCTGACAGCCTGATCGACGTATACGGTTATACCGACACGGTCGGGTCAACCGCCTCGAACCAGCGGCTTTCGGAAGATCGCGCCCGTGCGGTTGCGAATTATCTGATCAGCCGCGGAGTCCCGGCAGCGCGGATCCGCTGGCAGGGCTTTGGTGAAACCGTGCTTAGGGTCCAGACCGGCGATAACGTCAACGAGCCGCAGAATCGCCGGGTCGAAATCAAGATCGTGCCAGTCACCCAGGAAGACGTGGCGGCCGCGCGCACCGGCAACTAGGCCTAACCGCGACCGACTGAACAAACGGGGGCTCGCCGCAAGGCGGGCCCTTTTTTGGAATTGCCCGGCTTCCCGTCAGAGATCGGATAGCTCGCGGGCCCGGCCGGCCAAACGGTCAACCGCCGCCGCCTGGATCGCCGGAGCGCAGACCAGCACTCCGAAGGCGCGCGGATCCTGCTTATTGAAGCTCAGCGGCTGGCCGAACGCATCGCTCACCGCCGCCCCCGCCTCGCGTGCAATCAGCGTGGCCGAGCCGACATCCCACTCGTATCCCCACCGCACCGATGCCACCAGGTCGGCTTCGTCAGCGGCGACCATCGCGATCCTGAGCGCGATCGAATTGGGTTGATCGACAAGGGTAAGATCAAGATCGGCCTTGGGCAGCACATGGGCCGGAACTCGCGCTCCCGCCAGATCTGCGCGGGTCGAGGCTGCCAGCGGAACACCATTGCGCCAAGCCCCGCGCCCGGCTTCGGCGGACCAGAATTCACCCCGCGCCGGGGCATCGAGGAATCCCAGCAAGGGCCGTCCGCCGCTGACTAAGGCGACCGAAACTGACCAGCCAGGTCGCCCGCGAATGAAGTCCTTGGTGCCGTCGATTGGATCGACCAGCCAGATCAGGTCGGCTTCCAGCCGTTCGGGTGCGTCGATAGTTTCTTCGGACAACCAGCCCGCTGCGGGCAGCAACCGGCCCAACTCGGCCTTGAGAAACTTGTCCACTTCAAGATCGGCCGCGCTGACCGGATCGCCCGGCTGTTTATCCCAGCTATCGAGCGCGTGGCCGTGCCCGGGCCAGCGGGCGATGGCGATCTGCCCGGCCGCGCGGACAATCGCTTCAAGGCGGGCGCGGTCAATCAAGCGCGATGCGCGCGGTATTTGAGAATGGCTCGCAACTGGCGTTCATGTTTCTACTCTAGGCGCGCCTTGCGGGGCTTTTCAAGCCCGCCGGGCTGTGCTTAGGCGGCGCGTCACCGGTCATTCGCCGCCGCCGCGATGCAGAAAGCTCGATACCATGAACATTCACGAATATCAGGCCAAGGAACTGCTCGCCAAGTTCGGCATCGGCATCCCCAAAGGGATCGCCGCCATGACCGTGGCCGAAGCGGTCGCGGCAGCCAAGCAACTGCCCGGACCGTTGTACGTGGTCAAGGCGCAGATCCACGCCGGTGGGCGCGGCAAGGGCAAGTTCAAGGAACTCGGCCCCGATGCCAAAGGCGGCGTACGGCTGGCCAAATCGATCGCAGAGGTTGAAGCGGCCGCCAAGGATATGCTCGGCAACACGCTGGTCACGATCCAAACCGGCGATGCTGGCAAGCAGGTGAACCGCCTCTACATCACCGACGGGGTCGAGATCGGCAAGGAATACTACCTGTCGATGCTGGTTGACCGCGCGAGCGGGCGGATTGCGATGATCGCCAGCACCGAAGGCGGGGTGAGCATCGAGGATGTGGCGCACGAGACCCCCGAAAAGATCGCCACGATCACCATCGACCCCGCACAAGGGTTCATGCCGCACCATGGCCGCGCGCTGGCCTTCGGGCTCAAACTCAAGGGCGATCTGGCCAAGCAGGCCGGCGTGCTGGGCAAGCAGCTCTATGACGCGTTCATCGAACTTGACTGCGCGATGATCGAAATCAATCCGCTGGCCGATTGCGACGGCAAGCTGCTGGTGCTCGACACCAAGATGAGTTTCGATGCGAACGCGCTCTACCGTCACCCCGATATCATGGCCTTGCGCGATGAGAGCGAGGAAGACCCGATGGAGATCGAGGCGTCGAAGCACGACCTCGCCTATATCAAGCTCGATGGCGATATCGGCTGCATGGTCAACGGCGCGGGCCTCGCCATGGCGACGATGGATATCATCAAGCTGAACGGGATGTTCCCGGCCAATTTCCTCGATGTCGGCGGCGGTGCGAACAAGGAAAAGGTCACCGCGGCGTTCAAGATCATCCTGTCCGATCCGGCGGTGAAAGGCATTCTGGTCAATATCTTCGGCGGGATCATGAAGTGCGATATCATCGCCGACGGGATTGTCGCGGCGGCCAAGGAAGTGAATTTGTCGGTGCCCTTGGTGGTCCGTCTGGAAGGCACCAATGTCGCCGAAGGCAAGGCGATCCTTGAGAATTCAGGCCTGCCGATCGTTTCGGCCAGCGATCTGGGCGATGCTGCGGCAAAGATCGTCGCTGAAGTGAAGAAGGTCGCTTGAACAGGTTGCTTGCCACAAGCGTTATCCTCACCGCGCTCTTTGCGGCCTCTCCTGCATTCGCCTGTTCGGTGGTTCTACCCGAAGACTACGATGGAAGCATACAACAGCGTCACGATGTAAAGGCGGCAATCGGACGAGCGACCGTTATTGTTGATGGAGAAGTCGTGCGGGCAGCAACCCCCAATGCACCAGCACTCGTTCGCGTCTATCATGTTCTCAAAGGCTCGCCTGGCGAGTTTATCGAGGTGCTTTGGGGCGACGGTGGAGACTGTTTGATCTCGCTCGACCGGGGAGGCGAACGGCTGCGTTTGATCTTGGTTGGCGGGCCCAAGTATTATGAATTGAACCGCGACCAGTCCGCAGCTCGGATTGAAGACCGCATTCTGCACTCCGATCGCCGCAAGGTTTGGCCATATCGCAGCGGCAGCGAGACAACACATTGACGTTTCCGTAAACGTAAACTAAATGCCGTGGTATAGCTCATAGGGAAAGGCTGGAATCGCATGAAAGCCCTGGTCTGCGTAAAGCGGGTGATCGATTATAACGTGAAGCCACGGGTCAAATCCGATGGCTCGGGCGTCGATCTTGCCAACGTCAAAATGTCCATGAACCCGTTCGATGAAATCGCGGTCGAAGAAGCATTGCGCTTGCGCGAAATGGGCGTGATCACCGAAGTGGTGGTACTCTCGGTCGGTCCGGCCAAGGCGGCCGAAACGCTGCGCACCGCGCTGGCGATGGGCGCAGACCGCGCGGTGCTGATCCAGCTCGACGACGGGGTGGAGGCCGAGCCGCTGGCGGTCGCCAAGATCGTCAAAGGCGTTGCCGAGGAAGAAGCGGCGGACCTGATCATCACCGGCAAGCAGGCGATCGACGACGATTCGAACCAGGTCGGCCAGATGGTCGCAGCTTTGATGGGCCGCCCGCAAGGCACCTTCGCCAACGAGGTCACGGTCGAAGGCGACAGCGTGGTGGTCAAGCGCGAGGTCGATGGCGGCCTCGAAACGGTCAAGCTTACCCTTCCCGCAATTGTTACCACCGATCTTCGGCTGAACGAGCCGCGCTATGCCTCGCTGCCCAACATCATGAAGGCTAAATCCAAGCCAATGACGATCAAGGCCCCGGCTGATTACGGCGTGGATATCACCCCGCGGCTCAAGACCCTGAAAGTCAGCGAGCCGCCGATGCGGGTGGCCGGGATCAAGGTCGCCGATGTCGACGCACTGGTGGCCAAACTCAAGGAACTGGGAGTCGGAGCATGAAGACGCTCGTTTGGGTCGAACACGATAACGCTGCGGTGAAGGATGCCACGCTGGCGGTGGTTACCGCCGCTTCGCAGCTGGGCGAAGTCCATCTGCTGGTCGCCGGATCGGGCTGTAAAGCCGTGGCTGACGAAGCCGCCAAGATTGCCGGGGTGGGCAAGGTTCATCTGGCCGACGATCCGGCCTATGCCCATGCGCTGCCTGAAAACCTCGCACCGCTGGTGGTAAGTTTGATGAGCCACCACGACGCGTTCCTCGCGCCCGCCACCACCACCGGCAAGAACATCGCCCCGCGCGTCGCCGCGCTGCTCGATGTGATGCAGATCTCGGACATCTTGTCGGTCGAAGGCCCCAAGACCTTCACCCGGCCGATCTACGCCGGCAATGCCATCGCCACGGTCGAAAGCTCGGACGCCAAGCTGGTGATCACCGTGCGCGGCACCGCCTTTGCCAAGGCTGAGGCCCGCGGCGGCTCGGGCACCGTTGAGGCGGTTGCGGCAACCGGCGATTCGGGCACTTCGACATTCGTTGGTTCGGAAATCGCCAAGAGCGAACGCCCCGAACTGACCAGCGCCAAGATCATCGTTTCGGGCGGGCGGGCGCTGAAGGATGCCGATACGTTTAAGCAGGTGATCTTCCCGCTGGCCGACAAACTCGGCGCGGCCGTGGGCGCCAGCCGCGCGGCAGTCGATGCGGGCTATGTTCCCAACGATTATCAAGTCGGCCAGACCGGCAAGATCGTCGCCCCCGCAGTCTATATCGCGATCGGCATTTCGGGCGCGATCCAGCACCTGGCGGGAATGAAGGATTCGAAGATTATCGTCGCGATCAACAAAGACGAAGACGCGCCGATCTTCCAGGTCGCCGATGTCGGGCTGGTAGCGGACCTGTTCAATGCGGTGCCGGAGTTGACCGGGAAGCTTTGATCGCTACTTCCAAACCAAAAGAAAAGGCCTCGCTTATGCGGGGCCTTTTCTTTTGGTGCTTGGTATTAGACTGACCCGCGAGGCAAAATTGAGGTCAGTATGCGCGGATTGCTGATGCTCGCGGTCGCTCTTTCGGTTGTTCTGCCAAATCCCGTATTCGCGGGCAACAAACCGCTGACTGCACTGGCGCGGGTTGGTAAGTGGGAAGTCATCTACGATCGGGATTCCTGCCATCTGTTCGGTAAATTCGGTCAGGGCGCAGATGGAATAATCGCCGCCTTTACCCGTTATACGCCGGGTGATGGGTTTGATCTCACGCTTTATGGCAGCGCTCTCAAATCCGCTGAAGTCGGTCCTCCAGTCGAGATCACTTTCGGCACCCAAACTCCCACCAAGATGAAAGCCTTGGCTGGAACTACAGAAAAAAAGTTGCCGCTCTTGCTCTTGCATGGCCTTCAACTGAATGG
>JAYVML010000138.1:0-1894 GCA_043758955.1 Novosphingobium sp.
ATGGCGCTTGCCGGGAGTGGACCGATCGATGTGCTCAAGATGGACCTGGAGGGTGCAGAATTTCTGGCGCTCAAAGGTGCAACCGAAGTACTCGGGCGGACATCCTGCGTGGTTTTCGAAAGTAACGACAAAGACTGGCAGGTGTTCGATCTACTCGAAAACCATGGATTCACGGTCGAACTGCTGGCTGGGCACGATTTCATCGCGCTGGCCTCGTCGCGATCATGATCGCGCGGGTTATCGCGAGATTTCGGATGTTGTTGTGGCAGCTGCGAAGCCTGCGGATTCGCATCGTGCTGCGGCTCGCTTATCCGAGAATCCGGTGCCATGCCAGTGTTCGTTTCGGCCGCGGGGTGACTATCCGAGCGTTTGACGGTGCCCGGATCGAAATCGGCAAGGACGTGGGGATCCTGGAATATTCCCAGATTCAGGCTGACTGTGGCGGACAGCTGGTGCTCGGTGAACAATGCCTGATCGGCCGCGGGGCCGTGGTGATCTGCTCGCAAGCGATAGAGATCGGAGCGGGGACGATGACCGCCGAGCATGTCACGATCCGCGATCAAGACCACAACCACGATGGCGATGGCCGGCTCGAGCAGCAAGGGCACACTTCAGCACCAATCAGGATCGGCCACGATGTCTGGCTTGGGGCAAAGGTAACGGTCACCAAGGGGGTCGAGATTGCCCCGCATGCGGTTGTCGGGGCGAACGCGGTGGTTACCAGGTCGCTGACTGAACGCGGCGTCTATGCCGGAGCCCCGGCTCGGCTTATCAAACGCCACGAAGGTTGAGCAGCGACGCGAAGCCCCTAGGCGGATCGCGCCCCGCTTGCAAATCAGGATGCCGCCCGACGGTGCTGTCATGTGTGGACGGCTCCGTTTCTGCAAGGGTTGATGGTTCGTGATGCTGGCTTGCGGGGTGCGGTCATGTGTCCGGCCTGTTGACGCGGTGGTAACCGCTGGCCCTGATGAAGTCCGCTGGCCGAATTCCAATCAGTCTATCGAGCTATGACGCCCTGACAGCAACTCGGAGTGTCTCGGCAGCGGTCCCGTTTCGCATCATCTCTTACATCTGCCCTCGCATTCTCAGGCGGCGGCTGCGCGCCGGTAAACGTCCTCATGACTGAGCAAAGCCCATGCGGTTCGCGCGGTCGTGTTGGCAATTGCGACGGTGACTACGCGGGCAGGCTTGCGCTCCAGAAGCGCATTAACCCAGGGGGCCTGGCCGGCATCACTGGCCCGCGCACGGCGCAGGACCGAGGTTGCTCCAACCACCAGCAGCTTCCGCAGATAGCCGTTCCCCATCTTCGAGATGTGCCCGAGCCGACTTTTGCCGCCTGACGAGTTCTGTCGCGGCACGAGGCCGAGGAACGCTGCGAACTGCCGCCCGGATTTGAAGACGCCAGGATCGGGAACACTTGCGGCAAGCGCGGTCGCGGTGATGATGCCGATCCCGGGTATCGCTCGCCGTCGCCCCCGGCGCTCACGCGGCCGTGCTGATGGATCAGAACGGTTGGCACATGACCGGCAAGCTCGATGTACCAGAAAACATCAGCATCATCGCGCTGCCGTCCAAATGTCCCGAACTCAACCCGGTCGAGAATATCTGGCAGTTTATGCGCGACAACTGGCTTTCCAACCGTGTCTTCACATCCCACGAAAACATCATCGACCACTGCTGCGAGGCATGGAACAAGCTCATCGATCAGCCCTGACGCATCATGACCATCGGCCGCCGAAAATGGGCGAGTGGGTCATGATCAATGCAGGTTGGTATTAGGTTTGTAGCGGCGCATCCGCACCGGCTAGCATGCCCGTCCGGCCCGGGGCAATTTGGTCTGACAATGCCCCTTGGGGCGTTCGATTTTGTCGCTCGGCAAGTTGCCGGGCGGGGT
>JAYVML010000139.1:0-29377 GCA_043758955.1 Novosphingobium sp.
ATCGGGCACCCGGTTGGAGGCATGGTCCGACACCACCAGGATCCCGCCAAAGCGCGGAGTACCGAGCAGCCGGAAAGCCTCGTGTTCGCTCATCGCAAATTTCCGGCCATGGCCCACCAGCCAGGATAGGCCGCTTCGATACCGGCCAGCGCAGCACTGCATTGATCCTGCGTTTCATAAAGCGCAAAGCAGCTCGCGCCTGATCCCGACATGCGCGTCAACAGCGGCGCGGTTTGGTGCAAGGCCGCCAACACTTCGGCAATCACCGGGCAAAGTTCAATCGCGCTCGGTTCAAGATCGTTGCGGCCCGCCAGCGCCACTTGCCGCGCCGAACCCTGCGGCAGTGCCCCTCGATCCTGCCCGTCCCATCCGGCGAACACCGGGCCGGTGGGCAGCGGCACGCGCGGATTGACCAGCAGCACCGATATGCCGGTCAGATCACTGGCGATCTCGGTCAGGTCAGCCCCCACCCCACGCCCGAAGCAGGTGACCGAACGCACACAGACCGGAACATCGGCGCCCAAATTAGCTGCGCGCTCCAGCCAGTCAGCGGGCACACCATACTGCGCTTCGACCATGCGGAACACCGCACCGGCATCGGCCGAGCCTCCGCCCAGCCCAGCGGCCACTGGCAGGTTCTTTTCGAGCGTTACCGCCCAGCCCGTTCCGTGCGGCAAAGCGTGGAGTGCTTTGGTAACAAGATTGGCAAACGGGTCGGTCAGTTGCTTGGCAAACTCGCCGACTGTTCTGAGTTCGTCGTGCGGCGCTGGACGCGCCGAAAGCACATCTCCCGCGTCGACAAACGCAAACAGCGTCTCCAGCTCATGGTACCCATCATCGCGCCGCCGCCGCACATGCAACGCAAGGTTGATCTTGGCATAAGCAGTTTCGATCACTGAGTGCTCTCCCTTGAAGGGGAAAGATTTATCGCACCGCTTGGCCGCCTGCTACATATTCGGATAATTCGGCCCACCGCCGCCCTCCGGCGTCACCCAGTTGATATTCTGGTTGGGGTCTTTGATATCGCAGGTCTTGCAATGCACGCAGTTCTGCGCGTTGATTTGATAGCGCGGCGAACCGTCGGGGTTTTCCAGCCATTCGTATACCCCAGCCGGGCAGTAACGAGTCGATGGTCCGCCGAACACGCCCAGTTCGCTGACCTTTTGCAGTTCCAGGTCCTTGACCTGCAGATGGACCGGCTGATCCTCGGCATGGTTGGTGAACGACTGCGCCACCGAACTCAGCCGGTCAAAGCTGATCACCCCGTCAGGCTTGGGATATTTGATCGGCTGGTACAGATCGACGCGGTGCAGCGCTTCGTTATCGGGGTGATGCTTCATTGTGATCGGCAGCCCGATTTTCAAAGTGCGCATCCACATATCGATGCCCGCCAGCACGGTGCCGATATCATCGCCGAACTTTTCCACCGCCGGGAGCACGTTCTTGACCAGCTTCAGTTCCTTGGCGATCCAGCTGCTGCGCACCGCCGCATCGTATTCGCCCAGCGCGTCGCTGCCCCGGCCTGCCACAATCGCCGCCGCTGCTGCTTCAGCCGCCAGCATCCCGCTTTTCATCGCGGTATGGCTGCCCTTGATCCGCGGCACGTTGACGAACCCGGCCGAGCATCCGATCAGCACACCGCCGGGGAAATCGAGCTTGGGCACCGATTGCCAGCCGCCATCGTTGATCGCCCGCGCGCCATACGACACGCGCCGCCCGCCTTCCAAGATCGCCCGGATTTCGGGATGCTGCTTCCAGCGCTGCAATTCCTCGAACGGCGAGACGTAAGGGTTCGAATAGTTGAGCCAGGTGACAAAGCCGAGTGCGACCTGATTGTTCGCTTGATGGTACAGGAACCCGCCGCCGTTTGTGCCGGTTTCGGACAGAGGCCAACCCTGCGTATGAATTACTCGCCCTGCCACGTGCTTGGCGGGATCGATATCCCACAGCTCCTTGATGCCCAGTCCGTAAATCTGCGGCTGACTGTCATCGGCCAAGGCAAATTTGGCCTTGAGCTGTTTGGTCAGGCTGCCGCGCGCGCCTTCGGCGAACATCGTGTATTTGGCGTGCAGCTCCATGCCTTGCTGGTAATCGCTCTTGTGGCTGCCGTCTTTGGCCACACCCATATCCTGCGTCGCCACGCCTTTGACTGAGCCATCTTCGTGGTAGAGCACTTCGGCGGCAGGGAAGCCGGGGAAGATCTCCACCCCCAGCCCCTCGGCCTGTTCGGCCAGCCAGCGGCACAGATTGCCCAGAGAGCCGGTGAAGCAGCCCTTGTTGCTCATCAAGGGCGGCATCGGCCAGTGCGGGATCGAGGTTTTCTTGCCCTTGCTGAGCAGCCAGTGCCAGTTATCGGTCACCGGAGTTTCGGCCATCGGGCAGCCTGAGGTGCGCCATTGGGGCAGCAATTCGTCAAGCGCTTTAGGATCGACCACTGCACCCGAAAGGATATGCGCGCCGATTTCCGAACCTTTTTCGAGCACGCAGACGGTCAAATCGGCATTAACCTGCTTGAGCCGGATTGCTGCAGCCAGACCCGCCGGCCCGCCACCGACGATCACCACGTCATACGGCATCGATTCGCGTTCGGTCATAGCCCTTATCCGCACCCTGTTGATGGAATTTTGCTTCGCCAACCCTTGATTGCTGCGGCCGGGGAGGTCAAGACCGGAGCGTGACTTTGTCTGCCTCACCCCGCCACCCTGTGGCGCTAAACCTCGCTGCCGTAACGGCTGCACTGCAGTGGTGGCGCGAGGCCGGGGTTGAATACAGCTATGCCGAAAGCGCCGCATCGTGGCTAGACGCGCCCGAAAGCAAACCCGGGTCGAAGTCGGGTCCCGCAGCATACGCGCCGCCGCTACCACCGTCCCCCACGCCGCGCCCACAGATCGGCGGAAATCCAGTTAACTGGCCACAAGATTTGGCGGACTTTCAGGCTTGGTGGCTGGCCGAACCTGCGCTTGATGGCGGTCAGGTAGCAGGCCGCGTACCCCCGCGCGGAGCAGCGGGCGCGGAATTGATGGTGCTGGTCGATCATCCGGAGGCGGACGACAGCCAACTGCTGCTGTCGGGTCAGCTAGGCAAGCTGCTCGGAGCAATCCTGGCCGCTATTGGGATAGCTTCCGATCAAACCTATTTCGCCAGCGTGCTGCCGCGCCACATGCCGCATCCGGATTGGGCCGAGCTGGCTCAGACGGGGCTGCCCGAACTGACCCGTCAGCACATCGCATTAGCCGCGCCGCAGCGGCTGATTTGCTTCGGCCACCCCATTTCATCGCTGCTCGGCCACGATCCGGCGAAAAGCGCTGATGGTTTCACGCAAATTACCCATAGCCATGGCGCAGTAGCGGCGCTGATGGCGCCGGGACTGGAAGACCTGATGGGGCGGCCACGGGTCAAAGCTCGGTTGTGGCAGGCGTTGCTGGCATGGCAAAGCGCCTGACTGCGCCGGCCAATTAGGAATTGCGCCAAGGTGAAGCCGATTTCTTATGCGCGCGGATGGACTGTACTGATGGCGCTGGCGGGCGCAGTTGTGCCGGTATGCGCCGCAGCCAACAGCGCGTCGGTCAGCTATTTCGCAAGCCGCAGTAATAGCGGCACCGTGCCAGTGCTGCTAACGCAAGACGAGCGCGCCTATTACCGTGAGTTGTTTGCCGCCATCGAAGCTGGCAACTGGGCGCGAGTCCAAGCGCTATTCGCGCAGAAAAGCGATGGCCCGCTGCACCAGGTGGCGCGCGCCGAATATTACCTTGCCGCAGGATCGCCCAAGATCGAACTCGACGCGCTGAACGGCTGGCTCGCGCTGGGCACCCAGTTGCCGCAGTCCGAACAGATCGCCAATCTGGCGCAAAAGCGCGGTGCGCTTGGCACTCCCGCGCTGCCGCAATTGCGCACGTTTAGCACGCTTCCCAGCCGCGCCAAGCGAGTGCGCCCGCGCGACAGCTCAGATGGCACCATGCCCGGCGCAGTCTCGGCGGCGATCAACGGGCAGATCAAGGATGACAGTCCCGCCGGGGCCAAAGCCCTGCTCGACGGAATCGACACGCAGCTCTCACTCTATGCCCGCGCCGAATGGCGCAGCAAAGTGGCGTGGAGCTACTACATCGAAAATGACGACGCCTCGGCTTATGCTTTGGCGCAAACCGCGCAAGCGGGTGCGGGACCATGGGTCGCCGAAGCATGGTGGATTGCAGCGCTGGCAGCGTGGCGGATGGACGATTGCACCGGCGCGGCGGACGCTTTCGCCAAGACCGCGCAGGTTTCAGAGAACGCCGAGTTGACCGCTGCGGCGCTCTATTGGCAAAGCCGAGCGCTGGTGCGCTGCCGCTTGCCCGATCAGGCTTCTGCATTGCTGCGCAAGGCGGCTCGAAAGGACGAGACGCTGTACGGAATGCTCGCCGCCGAACAGCTGGGCGCGGTGCTGCCCAAAACACACGAGGCACCCGATTTCACCGCTGCGGATTGGCAGCAGCTACGCGATGTGCCCAATGTCCGCGCTGCAGTCATGCTGTCAGAAATTGGCGAGGATGCGCTGGCTGACGAAGTGCTGCGGCACCAGGCGCGGATCGGCGACCCGGGTCAATACCAGCCGTTGTCGCGCCTGGTGCGCAGCTTGGGCATGCCTGCGGCGCAGCTGTGGATGGCCTACAACGTGCCTTCTGGTGGGCGAGCTGAACCGGCCGCACGCTTTCCTACCCCCAAATGGACCCCGGTCACCGGCTGGACGGTCGATCCTGCGCTGATTTATGCGCACATCTTGCAGGAATCGGTGTTTCGCACCGATGCGACCAGTCAGACGGGAGCCAAGGGACTGATGCAAATCATGCCCGCCGCCGCGCGCGATCATGCGGCCGGGCTGGGCGTTGCCGGCAACGCGCGCGATCTCGCCAAGCCTGAGGTAAATTTGGCCTTCGGACAGCAACATTTGGAAATGTTGCGCGATGCGTCTGGCACGCAGGGGCTGCTGCCTAAGGTGATGGCGGCTTATAACGCCGGGCTGACCCCGATCACCCGCTGGAACAGCGAGATCAAAGACAAGGGCGATCCTCTGCTGTGGATGGAAAGCGTTCCTTATTGGGAAACGCGCGGCTATGTGAACATCGTGATGCGCAATTACTGGATGTACGAGCGCCAAGCCGGCGGCCCATCTGAAAGCCGCAAGGCGCTGGCGCAGGGCATGTGGCCGACTTTCCCCGGACTGTCAGGTTCGCAGGCGGTGCGTATGCGCGTCGATGGGACGGTGCTGCGTGGCCGTTGATCTGGCGCGTCCGTTCAAGCCGATCCAGATCGCGGTGCTGACTATTTCTGATACGCGGACGGGGGCCGATGATACCTCGGGCGACTTGCTGGCCGAGCGGGTCAAGGCGGCTGGCCACTGCCTGGCCGCACGAGCGATCGAGCGCGATGACCCGGGTGCGATCGTCAGCCGGCTCAATACTTGGATCGATCAGCATCTGGCAGATGCGATCATTACCACCGGCGGCACTGGCCTGACCGGGCGGGACGTCACCCCCGAAGCGCTCGACTGCATCAAGGACAAGGATATTCCGGGTTTTGGCGAGCTGTTCCGGTGGATTTCGTACCAATCAATCGGCACTTCAACCGTGCAAAGCCGCGCCTGCGCAGTGCTGTCACGCGGAGTCTATATTTTCGCGCTGCCTGGATCGAATGGCGCGGTGAAAGATGGCTGGGACGGGATTCTCGCCGAGCAGCTCGATAGCCGCAACCGCCCGTGCAATTTCGTCGAACTGATGCCCAGATTGCGCGAGGTTTGAGCGGGACGACGATGCATGGTTGAGCTCAACTCTTGCAGTTTTGTTCCTTTTATGTTCTAACACTCATATGCCCCCGCCTCCCCCCACCTATGGCCGCGGTGCACCCAGTTCCCATGTTCCGCCGCGCTTCGGGCTCGCCACGCGCGAAGCCGATCTGGACTGGCTTGATGAGCGCGAAGCCATCGACGGCCCAGCCCCGAAATTGCGCACTACGGTAACCGAAGAACACGCCCGCACGATCATCAGCTTCAACCAGTCGCCCGACATTCCATTCGACCGCTCGATCAACGCCTATCGCGGCTGCGAGCATGGCTGCGTCTATTGCTACGCCCGGCCTACGCACGCGTACCACGATCTCTCCCCTGGCCTCGATTTCGAAACCAAACTGTTCGCCAAACCCAATGCAGCCAGGCTGCTGCGGGAGACTTTGGCGAAGCCCGGTTACAAGCCCGCGCCGATTGCGATGGGCACCAATACCGATCCCTACCAGCCCATCGAAGAGCGCTACCGGATTACCCGCGCGGTGCTCGATGTGTGCTTGGAGACGCGCCATCCGGTGACGATCACCACCAAAAGCGCGCGAGTGCTTCGCGATCTGGATCTGCTGAGCGCGCTGGCCCAGCGCAATCTGGTGGCCGTCGGTATATCGGTTACCAGTCTTGATCCGCAGCTATCTGGCCTGCTTGAACCGCGCGCGAGTTCACCGGCCAAGCGGCTCGACGCCTTGGGCAAACTGGTCGCGGCTGGGGTTCCGGCACACGTCTCGATCGCCCCGGTCATCCCCGCGATCACTGACGAATTTATCGAGGACATCCTGGCCCGCGCAGCAGAAAACGGTGTACGCTCGGCCAGTTGGATCATGCTGCGGTTGCCGAATGAAGTCGCTCCGCTCTTTCGCGAATGGCTCGACGCCCACTATCCCGAGCGCGCCGACAAGGTGATGCACACGGTTCAGGCGATGCGACACGGGAAAGACAACGATGCGGGCTTCTTCACCCGGATGAAACCGCTCGGCACCTGGGCCGACCTGTTCCGCGCACGCTTCCGGATTACGACTCGCCGCCTCGGCATGAACGAGCAGCGGTTGTTGCTCGACAGCAATCAGTTCGAGCGGCCGAGCGCGGGCGGGCAACTAAAGTTGATATAGGCGCTTGGCGCAGCGTCGATACTGTTACATTGTTGCGGTACCGCTGTCAGGAGCTATCGCCATGATCGATGCTGCCAAAATTGGCCCCGTTCACCCCCGCCTCGCGCATCGCAAGCATGAAGGCATCGCCACCCGCAAATCCGAACACACGGGTTTTAATGGCTGGCTCGCGATCACCATCACCAATGCGGTGGGCACTATGTGGTGTGCCTATGCTTTCACGGCGCTGACGCTGATCAGCCTGCCCACGGCAATAGCGGGTGGAACCGGGCCGCTGGTCTCCTGGGTGGCGCAGACTTTCCTGCAACTGGTGCTGTTGTCTATTATAATGGTCGGCCAGAAAGTTTCGGCCGCCGCGTCGGACAAGCAGGCCTTCCAAACCTATAAGGATGCCGAAGCCCTGCTTGAAATCAGCGACGACCTTCACCGGCTGATCACGCTCAACAACACTATGACTGAAGATATTCGAGGACTGGTCGCAAAAGAAACCTAACCCCCAAACCGGATCAGCCGACTGTCCTTCACCGCCGCACTGCGGTGCGCCACCACTTCGGCTTTGTAGCCATCGTCCATGACCATCGCAAGGAATGCCTTGGCATTGGGGTAGCCCATTACGAACGCCTCGTCCCATTCATCCGCCGGGCCTGTGACAACGCATTCCAGTTCGCCCTGCCAGACCATTTTTGCGCCCAGCTGCCGCGCCACCGCCTGAAACCCGTCGGCATATTTGCGATAAGCCTCGCGCCCGCTGAGGGCTTTGCCGTGGTCGGGGTGGCCTTGCGGATATTGCGCTAGTTCGTGAAACTTGATCAGGTTAAGCATGTGGATCGGCGTGTCACGCGGCAAGTCTTTGAAAGCCTGCCAATTTTCACGGCTGGGATCGATATGATCGGTCACGTTGGGCTCCGCTTCGTTGGGGTTGCAACGATCAAATCAGGTTGCGGCCTGCAAGGCAAGCGAGGTGCCTCGGGAACGATGCGCCGTGCTGTCCGTTTTTACGGGCAACAGAGGAGGAACTCCATGTCCGAAGAACACATCACCACCACCACGTCGCCCGATGGCAACACCAGCCACACCACCGTTTCGAGTGGCAGCAGCGGCGCAGGCTGGTTGTTTGGTTTGATCGCCATCGTTCTGTTGGGCTTTGGCATCTATTATTTCGCGCTGCAGTCAAATACCTCCTCGAAGAAGGACAATGCCATTGCAGCGGCTGCGGCTGATGTCGGCAATGCTGCCAAAGACGTGGGCAATGCGGCGCAAGACGCGGCCAGCAGCGTCAAAAAGCCATAAGTTAAAGCGCGCGCCCGATCCACCGGCGGGCGGGCGCTTTATTTGATCAATCGATATTCGCGGAACTGCTCGCGCAATTCCTTTTTGCTGACCTTGCCGGTTCCGCCGTGCGGGATTTCGTCCACGAATTCTATCGCATCGGGCAGCCACCACTTAGCGACCGATTTGGCCAGATGAGCGGAAATTTCTTCGCCGCTGACGTCGCACCCGACCTTTTTCACCACTACCAGAATGGGTCGTTCATCCCAGCGCGGATGATAAATGCCGATCGCCGCCGCTTCGGCCACCGCCGGGTGGCTCATCGCGGCATTCTCAAGTTCGACCGAGCTGATCCACTCACCGCCGGATTTGATTACATCCTTGGTTCGATCGGTCAATTGTAGCGCGCCATCGGGGTGCAAAATCGCGACGTCGCCGGTGTCGAACCACTGCTGGGCATTGACCGCATCGCCCTCGGCCTTGAAATAGCGCTGAATCACCCAAGGCCCGCGCACCTGAAGCGCACCCGAAGTCTTACCGTCGCGCGGCAGCACCTTGTCCGGCTGGTCCAAATCTACACACCGCAGTTCAACCCCGAACGGCACCCGCCCCTGTAGCATCTTGACATCGACTTGCTCATCAAAGCTGAGGTCGTCCCAATTCCAGCATTTGGCCCCGGTTGTCCCGATCGGGCTGGTTTCGGTCATGCCCCAGGCGTGCGCCACGTTGACCCCGGCGCGCATCAGCCGCTCGATCATGAACCGCGGCGCGGCAGATCCGCCGATGATGGCCTGACGCAAAGTTGGCAGGGTCACGCTCTGTGCGTCCATGTGCTGGAACATTGACAGCCAGACGGTCGGCACTCCGGCTGAATGGGTAACCTTTTCGCGGTTCATCAGATCGCACAGCACGGCTGCATCGTTGACCGCGCTGAACACGAACTTGATTCCGGCGGCTGCCCCGGCCCATGGCAGACCCCAGCTGGCTGCATGGAACATCGGCACCACCGGCAGCATGACCGAACGCGCGTCGAGATCGAAGATCGCCGGTTGCACCGCAGTGATTGCGTGAAGCATGGTCGAGCGGTGTTCGTACAGCACCCCTTTGGGGTTGCCCGTGGTGCCGCTGGTGTAGCACAGCATGCAGGGATCGCGTTCGTCGCCGCTGGCCCATTCGGTGTCGCCGTCCTCGGCTCCGATCCAGGTTTCGAATTCACCGTCATCAAAGCAGAGGTAATGGCGAATGGTGGTCCATTTGCTGCGCATCCGCTCGACGAGCGGGCGGAAAGCGGCATCGTACAGCAGCACCCGATCTTCGGCGTGGTTGGCGATATATTCCAGCTGATCGTCGAACAGCCGTGGGTTGATCGTGTGCAGCACCCCGCCCACGCCGACTGCGCCGTACCAGCTGACCAGGTGGCGTGAATGGTTCATCGCCAGCGTCGCGATCCGCTCGCCCGGCTGGACCCCTAGCCGCCGCAGCGCCTGTGTCATCTTCAGTGCATCGCGGCGTACCCCGGCCCAGGTGGTGGTGGTCTCGCTGCCATCGGCCCAACGGGTGACGATCTCGCGCTCGCCGTGTTCGCGCGCGGCGTGATCGATCAACCTGGACACCCGCAGGTCCCAATCTTGCATCGCTCCCAGCATTCAGCTCTCCCAACGTATTGCGCTTAAGCGACCAGCCGCAAGTTAGCCCCGCCGCGCCGCGCACTTAGCGACACATTGGCAACCCCGCTGACATTTGCCAAGCGTTCCGCAAGTTCGCTGTCGAGTTGGAAGTCGCGCCCCAGCCGGATCAGCTGGTCTTCACCTTGCGCGGTGCATAGCCGCGCGATCACTTCGCCGCGTCCATCCGACCCGCCGATCAGCAACAGCGCCAGATCGGCAAAGGCTTCCGCGCGCAGCACGTCGAGCTTGAGCACCATGCTCGCCGCGCTCTTGACCTCGTCCAATGGCCGCGCGCTGCGCACCGTAACGCGCGGCGGCTCGTCCGGGCTGGGCGCATCTAGTTCAACCGTGAGCAGCAGGCAGGTGCCGTCCTTGGCCCATTGCAGCATCGGTTCGACCAACGCTTCTTCGAAGCAGGCGGCGGAGAACTGCCCCGAGCTGTCGGAAAAATCGGCGCGGATGAAATCGCCGCCGCGCCGAGTCTTGCCGCGGTTCACACTCTCCACCATCGCCGCCATCATCGCTTGCGCGCGGCCCCCGCCGGGAACGCCGCTGTCCATCAGGCTGGCATAGGTCCGTGCGCCATTGGCCGAGGCCACCGCGCGCCATTGCTCGACCGGATGCGCGGCAAAATAGAAGCCGAAGTTCTCGCGCTCCTTAGCCATCTGCTCGGCCTTGCTCCACGGCTCAGCCTCGGCCAGCCGCAACGCCGGTGCGGCATGATCCTCGCCCCCGAACAGCCCGCCTTGTCCGCTCGAACGGCTGCGGCCGGCTTCGTCGGCCACGGCGAGCAGCATCTCGGCATTGACTATTACGCGCGCGCGGTTGGGGTCGAGCACGTCGAACGCCCCGGCCCCGGCTAAGCCATCTAGCTGGCGGCGGTTCATCGATCCCTGGGGTGCACGGCGGAACAGGTCTTCGAGGCTCTCAAACCAGCCGCTCGCCTCGCGTTCGGCATGGATCGCATCCATCGCCTTTTCACCCACGTTGCGGATCCCGGCGAGCGCATAGCGTACCTGATAGCCATCGTCGGTGCGCTCCACGGTAAATTCGGCTTCGCTGCGGTTTATATCGGGTCCCGCCAGCGTAATCCCGCGGCGGCGCATGTCATCGACATAGATCGCCAGTTTTTCCGACTGGTGCATGTCGAAGCACATCGATGCGGCGTAGAATTCGTGCGGGTAGTGGGTCTTGAGCCAGGCGGTCTGGTACGACAGCAGCGCATAGGCGGCGGCGTGACTCTTGTTGAAGCCATAGCCGGCGAACTTGTCGATCAAATCGAACAGTTCGCCCGCCTTGACCTCGGCGATGGCTGAATTTTCAGCGCAACCAGCGATAAACCGCGCGCGCTGGGCGTCCATTTCCTTTTGGTCTTTCTTGCCCATCGCGCGGCGCAGCAGATCGGCCTCGCCCAGCGAATAGCCCGCAAGTATCTGCGCGGCCTGCATCACCTGTTCCTGATAAACAAACACACCGTAGGTTTCGGCCAGAATCTCCTCGAGCTTGGGGTGCGGATAGACGATCGCCTCGGCGCCATTTTTGCGCCGCCCGAACAGTGGAATGTTGTCCATCGGGCCGGGCCGGTAGAGCGCCACCAGTGCGATAATATCGCCGAATGTGCTCGGCTTGACCGCCGCCAGCGTGCGCCGCATGCCTTCGCTTTCGAGCTGGAACACCCCGACAGTGTCACCCGTCTGCAGCAGTTGGTAAACTTGCTCGTCATCCCACGCCAGCAGCGACAGATCGATCTCGATCTCGCGCTTGCGCATCAGCTCGGTCGCCTTCTTGAGCACCGACAGCGTCTTAAGGCCCAGAAAATCGAACTTTATCAGCCCGGTGTCCTCGACATATTTCATGTCGAACTGAGTCACCGGCATGTCCGAGCGCGGATCGCGGTACAGCGGCACCAACTGCGCCAACGGGCGGTCACCGATCACCACCCCAGCAGCGTGCGTCGAGCTGTTACGCGGCAGTCCTTCGAGCTGGACCGCCAGATCGATCAGCCGTTTGACCTCATCGTCCTCGTCGTAAGCGCGCTTGAGTTCGCTCACCCCGTTTAGCGCCCGCGGCAGGGTCCACGGATCGGTCGGGTGATTGGGGATCATCTTGCACAGTCGGTCAACCTGGCCGTAACTCATCTGGAGGATTCGCCCGGTATCGCGCAGCACCGCGCGCGCCTTGAGTTTACCAAAGGTGATGATTTGCGCGACGTGGTCCTCGCCGTACTTGTTTTGGACATAGCGGATCACCTCGCCGCGCCGGGTTTCGCAAAAGTCGATATCGAAATCGGGCATCGAGACCCGTTCGGGATTGAGAAAGCGTTCGAACAGCAGGCCCAGCTTCAGCGGATCGAGGTCGGTAATGGTCAAGGCCCAGGCAACCACACTGCCCGCGCCCGAACCGCGCCCCGGGCCGACCGGGATATCGTTATCCTTGGCCCATTTGATGAAATCTGCGACGATCAGGAAGTATCCGGCAAAGCCCATCGTGTTGATCACATTGGCTTCGAAATCGAGCCGTTCGAAATAGGTCTGGCGGGTGTCCTCCGCCATTTCGCCATAGGGCGCGAGCCGCGCTTCAAGCCCCACGCGCGCGTCAGCAATCAGCATCTCCGCCTCGCCCGCGCCGTCCCCCGCCAAGCTGGGCAACAGCGCCGAACGGCGCGGCGGAACGTAAGCGCAGCGCCTGGCGACCACGAGGGTATTGGCGATAGCCTCGGGCAAATCGGCAAACAGCTCGTTCATCATCGGCGCGCTCTTGACCCAGGCCTGCGCGCTTGAGCGTGGTCGCTCGGCGGCGTCGAGATGCGTCGCGTTGGCGATGCACAGCATGGCATCGTGCGCGGCGTGGAACTGCGGATCGCCATAAGCGGCGGGATTACTCGCAACCAGCGGCAGATCCCGCGCATAGGCGAGCTCGATCAACGCATCTTCGGCCGCGTCCTCGATCGCTTCGCCGCGCCGCGCGATTTCGATATATAACCGGCCGGGAAACAGCGTCTCCAGTTCAGCGCAGTATTCATTCGCGCTTTCGACCCGGCCCTCGGCCAGCAGCCGGACCAGCGCACCTTCGCCGGCTGCGGTCAGCGCAATCAGCCCTTGGGAATGCCCAGCCAGATCGCCCAGGTTGACGTGCGGTTCCAGCTCGAGCGGCCGCTCCAGATGCGCGATCGAAACCAGATGGCACAGGTTGAGCCAACCCGCCTCGTCCTGCGTATAAAGCGCCAGCCAGTCAATCGGCCCATCAAGGCTGCGCCGCACCCCCAGCGTAACCCCGATGATCGGCTGGATCCCAGCCTCACGCGCCGCTCCGGCAAAGGCCATTGCGCTGTACAGCCCGTTGCGATCAGCAATTGCGATGGCTGGAAACCCGCGTTCCTTGGCCAGCTTGACCGCCGCCTTCGGATCAATCGCCCCTTCCAGCAGCGAATAACTGGACAGGACGCGCAGAGGAACGAAACCGGTGTGGGCCATATGGCTTGGTTAGGCACTCGCGGTCAGATTCGCAAAAGCCGAAATGGAATGTTTTCCACCGCGTAACTGTTGCCGCGACGACCAAGCTGGTCAAACGCTGCGATCTGTGGTTCGATAGGCCGATAAATCCCGGTCGCATCCGAAATTTCCACTCGTAAAAAGGGCATGGATATGAACGATGGCACTCAATTTTCCGCTGCAGGCCTAATCGAACGCGCTAAAGCGATCATTCTCAATCCTGTACAGACTTGGCCCGTCATTGCAGCCGAGCCGGCCACTCCCGGCGGGCTGATCACTCGCTATGCCGTACCACTCGCCGCAATCGCACCGCTGTGCGGTTTCATCCGAGGACAGGTGTTTGGCTATGGCGCATTAGGGTTCAACTACCGCCCGGGCCTGATGGCTGGGCTGTCCATGCTGATCGTCAGCTACGTGCTCGGGTTGGTCGGTGTGGTCGTGCTGGCACTCATCGCCGATTGGCTTGCGCCTAAATTCGCTGGGGCATCGAACCGCACCAATGCGTTCAAGTTGGTGGTGTTTGCGTCGTTTGCGGCATGGCTTGCTGGCGCATTCCAGCTGATCCCTGGCCTCGGCCTGCTTGGATTAGCAGGACTTTATACCCTGTACCTGTTCTACACCGGCGCTGCGCCGCTGATGAAAGTCCCCCAGGACAAAAGCGTCGCCTACACGGCTGTCACCCTGATCTGCGCCGCAGTGCTGTATTGGCTGGTCGGCATAGTCACCGCTTCTTTTATCGGATTGTTCGGCCTTGGCGGGATGCCGTCGCTGGCGGCGAATGACACTGCTGCCTCGATCACGATCCCCGGCGTCGGCCAGATCTATACCAGCAAGATGGAACAGGCCGGCAAGCAGATGGAAGCCGCTGCCAATGGCCAGATCACGACAGTTCAACCCGCGCAGCTGCAAGCGCTGCTGCCCGCCACGCTGGTCGGCTATACCCGCACCGCGCTCGAAGCCAATGCGATGGGCCAGATGGGGGCTGAGGCTGAAGGCACTTACACTCAAGGTGGCAAGACGATCCGTCTGAAAGTAATCGATTCGGCCGGTCTAGGCGCGCTGGCCGGGCTGGGCTCGGCGATGGGTGCGCAGCACAGCCGCGAAGATGCGGACGGCTATGAGCGCACCAACACCGTGAACGGCCAGATGCAGATCGAAAAGTGGGAAATCAAGGCGAGCCGCGGCGAATTCACCCAGCAAGTCGGGGGGCGTTTTCTGATCACCGCCGAAGGTGAAGCGGGCAGCATCGACGAGCTTAAGGCTGCCGTCGCCGCGATCAATCAGGGACAATTGGCCGCGCTGGCCAAGTAAAGGCACTGGCTTCCCCTTCCGCAAGCGGGCGGGGAGCATAGCTTACAGCAGCTTGGCGATGTCCTTGGCGATGGCTTCAGGCTTGTCGGTCGGGGCGTAGCGGCGGACGACTTTGCCGTCGCGGCCGATCAGGAACTTGGTGAAATTCCACTTGATCGCTTTGGTTCCCATCAGACCCGGTGCTTCGCTTTTGAGCCACGCATAAAGCGGGGTTTCATTGGCGCCATTGACGTCGATTTTGCTCATCAGCGGGAAGCTTAGACCGAAGTTGACCTTACAGAACTCGGCAATCTCGTCTGCGCTGCCTGGCTCCTGCCCGCCAAACTGGTTGCACGGGAAGGCCATGATCTCAAATCCTTGGTCCCGGTACTGCTTGTACAGCGCTTCCAGCCCATCGTACTGCGGGGTGAAGCCACACTTGCTGGCGGTGTTAACCACCAGCACCACTTTGCCCAGCTTGTCGGCCAAGGGGTGTTGCTGTCCGTCAGGTGTGGCCGCGGAAAAATCGGCAATAGTGGTCATTCCAGCACTCCTTCATGCAACCGTACCACTCGGTCCATCCGCGCGGCGAGGCGTTCATTGTGCGTCGCGACCAGCGTGGCGCTACCCTGCCCGCGCACCAGTTCGAGGAACTGCGCGAGCACTTTGTCCGCTGTCGCTTCGTCAAGGTTTCCAGTGGGCTCGTCGGCCAGCACCAGCGCGGGCTTGTTGGCCAAGGCCCGAGCGACCGCGACGCGCTGCTGTTCGCCCCCCGAAAGCTGGCTGGGGCGATGATCGAGCCGATCGGCGAGGCCCAGCGCGTCAAGCAGATCGCTCGCCCGCTGCGCCGCTGCGGCTCGGTCAGTCCCGGCGATCAACTGCGGCAACACGACATTTTCCAGTGCGTTGAAATCGGGCAGCAGGTGGTGAAACTGATAGACGAACCCAATCCGGTCGCGCCGCAGCGCGGTGCGGGCATCGGTTGCCAAGCTGGTGGCATCGGTCCCGGCGATCTCGATCTTTCCGCCGAACCCGCCTTCGAGTAGTCCGACTGCTTGCAGCAGCGTCGATTTCCCTGAACCCGACGGCCCAAGCAGCGCGACTATCTCGCCCGGCGCGACGCTTAGGTTGATTCCGCGCAGGACATCGATCTTCACGCCGCCTTGTTCAAAACTGCGGGTCAGATTAGTCAGGCGAACGACAAACTCACTCATAGCGCAGCACCTGCACTGGATCGGTGCTCGCCGCTTTGAACGCCGGGTACAGCGTGGCGAGGAAACTGAAGAACAGCGCCATCAGGCTAATCACGGTGATCTCCACCGGATCACTGCGACTGGGCAGTTCGGTCAGGAAGCGGATCGATGGATCCCACAGGTTCTGCCCGGTGACAAGTTCGATAAACCGCACCACACCCTGGCGGAAGAACAAGAACACGAACCCCAGCGCGAGGCCAGTCAGCGTCCCCACCGCCCCAATCACAAAGCCGAGCAGCACGAAGACCTTGAGGATCGAACGCCGGGTCGCGCCCATTGTCCGCAGAATCGCGATATCACGGGATTTGGCGCGAACCAGCATGATCAGCGATGACAGGATGTTGAACACCGCGACCAGCACGATGATCGATAGCACCACGAACATGGCCACGCGCTCCACCGCCAGTGCTTCGAACAGGCTGGAATTGATCGTCTTCCAATCGGTCACCACGGCTTGCCCGGCGTACTTCTTGCGCACCGGCTCAAGGATCTGCGAAGCCCGGTCAGGATCGTCGACCTGCACCTCGATCATCCCCACGGCATCGCCCGCCAGCAGCAAGGTTTGCGCATCCTGCATCGGCATCACCACGAAGCGCTGATCGTAATCGTAGACCCCGATCTCGAACACCGCTGCGATCCGGTACGAAATCTCGCGCGGGACGGTACCGAACGGAGTCGAGCGGCCCTGCGGGTTGATCACCGTGATGCTATCACCCACTTGTGCGCCCAGATTCTGCGCCAACTGCGAGCCGATCGCCACCTGCCCGGCATCGGGCTGCAACGGCTTGAGCGTGCCTTGGACCACCTTGTTATTGATCTTGGCGATATCTTCGGGGGTGTTCCCGCGCACAATGATCGCCTCGACCCGGCCGTTGAAGCTGGCAAGCAGCGGTTGCTCGATCAGCGGCGAGGCGTGGACCACACCTGGCGTCGCCTTCACATCCGCCAGCACGGTGCGCCAGTCCTCCAGTCGCCCGCCGTAAGCTTGGATAATCGCGTGGCCGTTGAGTCCGACGATCTTGTCAAACAGCTCGGCGCGAAATCCGTTCATCACGCTCATCACGATCACCAGCGCGGCCACGCCCAGCGCGACCGCGATCAGGCTGATCCCCGCGACCAGCGCGATAAACGCCTCACCGCGCCCGGGCAGCATATAGCGTTTGGCAATCGTCCATTCGAAGGGGGAGAGGATCAAGCAATTGTCCTGTCAGGAATGCCGGGTTGTCTGGCGCGTTTAGGGGGATAGCTGGACAAGGGCAATGCCCGCGCTTGCCTTCGCGGCCAATCGCGGCCAAAGGCGCGGCTACAGGGCAAAGCTCAAACCTAGGGGCCAGGCGATTCCCATGAACCTTACCCACCCGTTTCTCGACCCCGATGGTGACAAGCTGCGCGAAGAGTGCGGTATCTTTGGCGTGATCGGCGCGCCCGGTGCAGCGCAAATGACCGCGCTGGGGCTTCACGCGTTGCAGCACCGCGGCCAGGAAGCGGTCGGCATCGTCAGCTTTGACGGCAAGGACTTTTTCGCGCGCCGCGGCCTTGGCCATGTGGCGCAGGTGTTTTCCGATACAACGATCCTGAGCGAGCTACCCGGTTCGATGGCCTCGGGCCATGTGCGCTATTCAACCACCGGCGGGCAAGGCCTGCGCAATGTTCAACCGCTGCACGCCGATCTGGCGCGGGGGCCGTTCTCAATCGCGCATAATGGCAACATTTCCAACGCGATGCACCTCAAGCAAGAGCTGGTGAACAAGGGCGCGATCTTTCAGTCCTCGTCCGATACCGAGGTGATCATCCACCTGATCGCGACCAGCCGCTATCCCACTTTGCTGGACCGGTTTGTCGATGCGCTGCGGATGGTCGAAGGTGCCTATTCGCTGATCTGCATGACACCCAAGCGGATCATCGCTTGCCGCGATCCACTCGGCATCCGCCCTCTGGTGATGGGCAAGATCGGCGATGCAACCGTATTCGCCAGCGAAACGGTCGCGCTTGATGTGGTCGGCGCGACTTTCGTGCGCGAGATTGAGCCGGGCGAGCTGGTCGAAGTTCGGCAAGACGGCCGCCTGTCCAGCCACCGCCCGTTCGGCAAAGTCAGCCCGCGCCCGTGCATCTTCGAACACGTCTATTTCAGCCGTCCGGATTCGGTGATGGGCGGGCAATCGGTTTACGAAGTGCGCAAGCGGATCGGGATGGAACTGGCCAAGGAAGCCCCGGTCGAGGCCGATCTGGTGATCCCGGTGCCCGACAGCGGCGTGCCTGCCGCGATCGGCTATGCCCAGCAATCGGGCATTCCGTTCGAGCTGGGGATCATCCGCTCGCACTATGTCGGGCGCACCTTCATCCAGCCATCGGACGGCGCACGCCATGCCGACGTCAAACGCAAGCACAACGCCAACCGCGCGCTGGTCGAAGGCAAGCGGATCATCCTGATCGACGATTCGATCGTGCGCGGCACGACTTCGATGAAGATCGTGCAGATGATGCGCGATGCAGGTGCGGCCGAAATTCACATGCGCGTCGCCAGCCCGCCGACCGAGCATTCATGCTTTTACGGGGTCGACACGCCCGAACGTAGCAAGCTGCTCGCCGCGCGGATGAATCTGGACGCGATGACCAAATTTATTGCGGCGGACAGTCTGGCCTTTGTTTCGATTGACGGGCTTTACCGCGCCGTAGGTGAGAGCAGCCGCAACGCCGCCTGCCCGCAACACTGCGACGCCTGCTTTTCTGGTGACTATCCGACCACGCTGACCGATCAGGCAGACCGCCAGACCGACGAGGGCCAGTTCGCATTCCCGGTCGTCACCGCGATATGAGAACAAGGCTGTGACGGATCTTACTGGACAAGTCGCGCTGGTTACCGGCGCGAGCAAGGGCATCGGCGCGGCGACGGCGATCGCACTCGCCAAAGCTGGCGCACACGTTGTGCTGACCGCACGCGATGCCAAGCGGCTTGAAACGGTCGAAGAAGCAATCTTTGCGGCCGGCGGTTCAGCAACGATTGCCCCGGTAGATTTGGGTGATGCCGACGGGCTCGCACGGCTGGCCAATGCCTTGGCCGAACGCTGGAGTGTGCTTGACGTGCTGGTTCACGCCGCCGCAGTGCTGCCGGAATTGACCTCGGTACGCGATATCGACCAGACGCAGTTTTCTAGGACGCTGACCGTTAATGTTCTTGCAACCCAAGCGCTGATCGCGCGGTTCGATGCGCTGCTGCGGGCCAGTGCCAATCCGCGCTTCATCTATCTGACTACTGGCGTCGCGACCGCCCCGCGCGCCTATTGGGGAGCCTACGCGGCAAGCAAGGCGGCGGCCGAAAATCTGGTCGCCAGTTACGCCGAAGAAGCCCGCAATACCTCGAAAGTGCGGGTGGCAATCGTCGATCCGGGCGCGACCCGCACGACTATGCGCGCCAAGGCCTATCCGGGCGAAGATCCGGCCTCGATCAAGCCTCCCGAAACGGTTGCCGAAAGATTGATGACGCTACTTGGTGAACAGTTTGCCTCTCCGCACCGCGAACGGGTTAACCTTTCCTCATAATCTGCTGGAAACCGCGCTGAGCGATACTTTGCCAAGCCTGCCGGAATACGTCCCGTAAAGGCTATCGCATATTTCAGGGCGGCAAAGGGTGGAAATCATGAGCGAACTTATGTTGATGACCAAGCATCCCTATTTTTCCGCCGCGCAAGAGGATCGCAGCGCGCCCCGCACCCGCGTGGCCATTCCGGCCACTTTGCGCATTTCGGGCGGCCGTGGTTTCCAGACTGTCATCCATGATTTGTCGCTTAGCGGGTTTTGCGGCGCGGCAATTAACCGACTCCAGCTGGGCACAATCTGCTGGCTGACCTTGCCTGGGATCGAGGCGCTGCAAAGCGAAGTGATCTGGTGGGACAGCAGCCTCGCCGGCTGCGCGTTCGAAAAGCTGCTCAGCCCAGTCGTGCATGACAACATCCTGTCTCGCTGGCAGGCCAATGCATCGTTTCGCCCGGTCTGCTGACCGGGAATCGGAAGATTCCCCCGGGTCCGGGCTAAGTCCCCGTGTCCTATCCCCCATTGGCTCGGTCTTAACCGGCCCGGGCGGAATCCAGCGCCAGGCGCAATTCAGGCGGTTGGGCGCAGTGTAACCTGCGCCACGGTGATCGCGCCGCCCCGAAAACCGCCTTCACAGTACATTAGATAGAACCGCCAGAGCCGCTGAAAGCGATCATCGAACTGCGCCGGCAGGCGGCCTTCGGCCACGGCGCAATCAAAGTTCTCGCGCCAGATCCGCAGCGTTTCTGCATAGTCGAGCGCAAAATCAGTCTGGTCAATCCATTCGAGCCCGCGCTGTGCCGCCAGACGCTGGAACTCCGTCTCATTGACCAACATCCCTCCAGGGAAGATGTAGGCCTGGATGAAATCGGCGCTGGCAGCATAGGCCGGAAACAGCGTGTCGCGGATTGCAATGTACTGGATCGCGGCGCGCCCGCCCGGGGCAAGATTACGTGCGATACAATCGAAGAAGGCGGGCCAATATTCGCGCCCCACTGCCTCGACCATCTCAACACTGGCAATACCGTCGAATTGCCCATCCACATCACGGTAGTCCTGCTTGCGAAAGTCGATGCCGGGGTATTTGGCCCGCGCGAACGCCAGCTGCTCGTCTGACAGGCTGATGGCGGTAACCTGCGCTCCGCCAGCCTTGATCTGCGCTGCCATGGCACCCCATCCGCAGCCAATCTCAAGCACAGTCTTTGCGCCTGCAACCCGGGCGGCAATGTCAGCAATTTTGTCCTGCTGAGCTGCGGCAAGGTCTGTCGCCCCAGCATCGAACCGTGCACTTGAATAGACCATGTCCTGATCCAGCCAAGCGGCGTAAAAGTCGTTGCCCAAATCGTAATGCGCGTGAATATTGCGGCGCGCTCCGGCCCGGGTGTTGCGGCGCAGCCAGTGTAGGACGCGTGCGGCCCAGCGCCACGGCCCGCGCGCCCGGATCGTCTGACCCATGGCATCGGCATTGGCGACGAACAATGTAAACAGCTTGACCGGGTTCTCGCTGCTCCATTCGCCCGCCTCCCAGCCTTGGTAAAGCCCGATCGAGCCGACGGCAGCGACCCGCACGAGCCCGCGCCAGTTGTGCAGTCTCGCCTCAGCCACTACCCCCGGAGCGCGCCCGCCGAGCACTCGGCTGCTGCCGTCGGGAAAGGTCGCGTGCAGGGAACCGGCGGCCAGCCCGGCGTCAAGCCGCGCGGCGAGCTTTCGGGCCAGCCCGGCCCACAACCGCGCGAACGGGCTGGTCGCGCGGGGCGCGGGCGTGAATGCAGACGTATGGGGTGAGCGATCCTCGCTGCGATGTGCAGTCATGCGCGCGCATATGGACTGGCGTCAAACTTACTTCAACTGCCTTTTCAAACGGCTGAGGCAGTAATTGCGGCGAGAACGGCCGCGTTGATCGGACGTTCGAACTTGCAGCCAAACTCGAACGATTTGGCCCAGATCACGCGCGCCGCAATCGGCTCGATCAGCGGCAGCCTCAAATAGAACTGATCGTTCTCGTGAACCAGAAAAACCCCGGAAATTCGCGCGCCGACAGTCGATATATCGCGAATCTGAACACTGGCGCGGCGCGTTCCCCGACGAAATTGCACATCCGCTGCAAACGGCAAACGGTCGGCACGACGGCCGCCAGAGTTTTGAAATTGCGGCTCAATCGACATATCGCGCACCACAGCCAACATTGGTTGCCACCCTTCTGCACTGGCACCCGTAAAATACTGATTAACAAGCCATTAGATTGCGGTCCGCCACGCACCCGAACGCTAGAACTTGACCTCCACTTGAACGTTGAACGAGCGCCCGCGCGGATCGGCCACGCGTGGTTCCCAGCTGCTGCCCGCGCCGGTATTGCCGTCATAGGTGATCGCGAACGGCGGATCGGTGTTGAACAGGTTTTTAACCCCCAGGGTCAGCTTATAAGACGGGCCGAGTTCAAGCACACTGACCGACAGGTTGTAGATCACATAGGCCTTGACCTTGGGATTGTAGTCCGGACGGGTCACCGTGCCCGCCGCAATCCCGGGCAACGCCTGGTTGTTGTAGCCCGAACGGAAAATCTGCGTCAGCGTGACAACATAGTTCGGATTGCCAAAGCTGACCCAGGCGTTGTGCTTCCAGCGCAACCCCAGGTCCCCGGCATAGGTGAACACGCCAATCTGGCTGGCGCTATAGGCCGCTGTTGGGGTCAGCTTTTCGCGCTTTTTGAGCAGCAGCGACCCGTCCATGCCGAGCGAGAGGTTGTTGCCGCCGCCCAGATCAAACCCGCCGCGCAGACCAAATTCGATCCCTTGCGTGCGGCGTGCGCCAGCGTTGATCCACGTATCGTCGATCACGGTTACGGTGCTGCCAGCACGGGTGAAGCGATCGGGAAATAGCGCCGCATTGTCGATCAGTTGGCGCAAGCTCAGCAGTTGGATCGTGTTGTCAACGTTGATCATGTACCAGTCAGCGGACAGGCTCCAGAGTGGGCGCGGCTTGATCACTACCCCGAGACTGGCCATTTTCGCGGTTTCAGGCCCGAGATTGGGATTGCCGCCGGTGGCGATGTCAGGCCGGATTTGCGCGCAGGGTTGACCCGAACCAAATGCGCTGGTCGGAACACCGCCCGGGCAGGCCACGGGATCGGCCAGGTCGCTGCCGGAATAGGTGCTCAGCGTGATCCCGTTGAAAATCTGGTTGAAGCTCGGCACGCGGAACCCGGTTGAATAAGAGCCACGGAACATCAGCCAGTCGGTCGGCGTGAGCTTCGCCGCAACTTTTGGATTTGTCGTCGTTCCAAAACCGGAATAGTCGTCCACCCGTACCGCGCCGGTGATGTCAAACCAGTCGAACAGCGGCAAGTCGATCTCGGCATAGGCCGCTTTGACATCGCGCGACTTGGGGGTCAGCGCATTGACGTTGTCGAACGCGGCCAGGAAAATCACTGGGGCAGTTGCGGCGGCGGCCGGCGATCCGTTGAAACTGTAGGTTTCACGCCGGAAATCTACCCCCAGCGCCAGCTGGGCCTTGCCCCCGCCCAATTCGAACAACGGACCCGCAATCGAGCCATCGTATTCATTGACCGTGTAGCGCCCGCCATAGAGAGTGGTGCCTTGCGCCGAAATGGCCGCCAGACCGGCCATCGCCGACGGCGTTTGGTCGATACTGAACGGATTGATCAATCCGCTATTAAGCAACCCGACCAGGCCTGGCGAACTGGCGCCCGGCGCAATAGGCGCGAGCGGATCTGGCGCGCCATTGGCAAGCGTCCCACGATAGTAGTACCCCGTCCCCAGCAGTGACGAGCTTTCGCTTTCGGCATGGCTGGCGGCGGCACGATAGTCCCACCCTTCAAAGGGCAACGGGCCTTCGATCCCGACTGTGGCGCGCAGCGTGCGGGTGTGCGTGATATATTCGCGCGGTCCGCAGGCCACGCATCGCCAGCGATAGCCAATTGGCCGACCGTAATTGGCGTTGAGTGAAGCAGCGGCCGAGGGGAAGGCCGCGACCAGCGCGTTGAAGATCGTGTTATACTGGGTCTGGGTGGCGGGGGTAAGCGGATAGGCAATCGGCAGGTTGCTGGTGTTGGCGGCAAGCTGCGCGTTGGAAAAGCTTTTGGCCGAATGGGCATCCGAGCCCGTCAATTCGCCGAACAGCTGGTGCCCGCCGCCAAGATTAACCGTCGCCTTGCCATAGTAGGTCAGCGTTTTAATCGGCTGCTGGATCACTGCCGCCCGGCCGGTATCCCACGCGCAGGCATAGTATGCTGCCGGGTTGGCCCACAGCTGCTCGTCATAGGCCATGCCGCCGTCCATCGTCTGGCAGCCGGCCCCGCCGGGCAGATCGAGTGGGTTGATGCCGCCACCAACCGTGTTTGCGCCGTTCGGCGCAGTCAACGTTAGGCCGTTGGTCAGTGTAGGGCCGTGGCTGTTGGCATTCGGCACGGCCGGTGCATAGGCACCAATATTGAAGATCGTGGCGAGCGGCGTTCCGCGGGTGTCAATCGACAGCCCCCGATTGGGCTGGTTGCCGTTGACGAAAGCACGCTGGGATCCGCGCAGCAATTCGTTCCAGCTATAAGAGACCGCGCCCATCACGTTGAAGCCATCTGAATCGAGATCGCCATACCCGGCGACCCCCGATAACCGGTAGATGTTACCGCCGCCTTGCTCGGTGAAATCGGATAAGCCCGCCATGCTCACCCCGCGGAAATTCTTCTTGGTGATGTAGTTGATCACCCCGCCAATTGCATCGGTACCATAAATCGCCGAGGCGCCGTCCTTGAGCACTTCGACGCGGTCGATTGCTGCGAACGGGATCTGGTTGACATCAACTGCGCCGCCAGACAGCCCGTGTGCGGCAACACGGCGACCGTTGAGCAGGATCAACGTCGAAGCACTGCCCTGCCCGCGCAAATTGGCTGAAGACACTCCATTGGTGCCGCGCTGCGCGCCGCTGGTCACATCGGCATTCGATGCCAGATTGTCTGCACCCGAGCCATTGGCGGTCAGGAACATGGTCAATTGTTCCGGATTGGCAATACCGTTACGCTCGATCGTCTCGGTTGTAATAATTTCCAGTGGAACTGCGCTCTTGGTCGGATCCTGCTTGAGCCTCGAACCGGTGACGATGATCGCGGTTTCGGACTCGTCGGCGGCAGCCGCCGCAGGAGCAGCCTGCGCCGAAGCGGGCAGCGTCGAAAATGCGATGAGTGAGACCGAGCTGCCAAGAATAGCGCGCGCCAAGCTGCGAAGTGTCATAAATTTTCCCCCCGTCCGAGCCGAAAAAATTCGAATCGAACATGAGAGACTAGCAAGCCGCATAATCAACGCCAGTCCCGCACGGCGCTGGGTCGCCGATAGGCACCGTTTTGTGACAGGATAGCAACAACCGGCCGCTTGGTTAGCTGCTCGCTGCGACTGCCAGCAGCACCGCTTCCATCGCTGCCACGGCGCTCTGGTCATCGGGCACGTCGTTGGCAAAGAAGGCGAAGGTCAGGTTACGCCCGCTAGCAGCGCGGAACGTTCCTGAGATAGCATTCGTCGCGTTGAGCGTCCCCGTCTTGGCGATGAGATTGCCCGCCAATGGCGTGCCGACAAATCGCTTCTTGAGCGTCCCGTCTACCCCGGCAATCGGCAAAGACGCATACCACGCCTTGCCCCACGGCTGGGTGGCGATCCAGCGCAGCAAGCTGACCGCCGCGCGCGGGCTGACGCGGTTGTAGGTCGACATGCCCGAACCGTCAGAGAAGTCATAACCTTCGCGCGGTATGCCCGCCTCGTCGAAAACCGCGCGCTCTGCAGCGAGCCCGTCTTGAAGCGAACCACTGCCCTTTACCAGCGCGATGCGCCGCAGCAGCAGTTCGGCGTGGAGGTTCTGGCTGACCTTGTTGATAACGGAAATGTCGTCGGCAAGCGGAGGAGGGGATAACGCGATCAGGCCCGGTACTGGCACCCCCGGCGCGGTCGCAAATGAAGCGATACTTCGCGGCGGCGAATAGGGGCGGTGCGATGCTTTGATGTGCCCCATAACTTTTACGCCCCTCGCCGCGAGCATGTTTGCAAAGGCCCAAGCGGTGAAATCAGCAGGATCGTCCACACCGATCCGCCCCGTCCAGGCGCCGGCATCGGCAGGAAGTTCGCCGTAAAGCCTGAATTCGCGACTGTTGAGAGTATGCTCAAGGATCAAGGTCGACTTGCCCCCTGCGGCACTCGTCATCGCCTGATTGCGTACTGTCATATAAGGCGGAACGTCCACTAACGGTGCATGACCAACCGCTCCGGGATTCGCCCGCACCATCAATTCGTTGCTGTCGAGCGACAAGGCTGAAGCGGCAGTGGCGTCATTCGAGCCGAGGTTGTTCCAGCTCATCCCCGGACTCCAGCGCTGATCCGGGAAACGGCTGTCGTCGCCAATAACATCGCCAACCAATTTCGTTCTGGCAGCGACCATATCGGCCAGCACGGCGAGGCAATCGCTGAGACAATCGGGCGCGCTCGACAGACGGGCGTCGCCCATTCCCATCAAAACGACGTCGGCAGCAGCTTTGTGCTTTCCAGACTGAAGCCAAGCCCGCGCACCCCCAGCCACGTCAAGCTGGTCCATCCCCGGCAGCAACGCATAGGCCGCCGCGGTTGTGAACATCTTGGTGTTCGAGGCCGGGATAAAGCGCTGATCGGGGTTGACCCCGACGAGAACCGTGCCAGCCTCATCCACCACCAGCAGCCCGAAGCGGGCACCTTTGGGGGCAGCGTCAAGGGTCGCCTCGACCTGCGATTGCAGGCTCGTATGCGGCTCACGAGGTGCATCAGCAAGCGCGGGCGCCGCCAGCCCCAGCGCCGTGGCCAACATCAAACTGCGCATAAAACCCATTACTGCCCCCTCAGTTCTCGTGCACTTGATGAAACCGGGTGTAATCAATCGTGCGGACGCCTTCGTCATCCATGCTGATAATATCTGTGAAGCGCGCATTCCAGCGAATGTCGTCGCCCTCGTAAGCCCAGCGGCCATGGACAGTTTGCCCGCTTTCTTCGTCGAACCCCGACAGCACGACAATGATTTCCGAAGTGCCGATCGCAGCATGGTCGTCGATCCAGGCTCGAAGCGGACTTGTCGCATCGATCTGATGCATAACTGTCCAGGTCAGCGCGAACACCGGGTTGCTATTGCGCACCAGCTTGAGATCGGAAAACCGCCGCATCCGCGTATCACCCACCATTGCGTCTTCGAGCAGCGAGGCCTGGACGTTGGCCGAATAAATCAGGTTGTGCCGCTGATTGGCGGCGCGCAGCATCAGTGTCGGCACGCCTTCAATTTCGCGCACGACTAAAATTTCACTGAACAAAATCCGTCCGCTCGGCCGCGAGAAGCGCGCGAAGACAATCCCTGTGGTCAACGCGAAGAACAGGATACCCAAGGTGATTTCGAGAACTACAATCCAGTTCGCAAAGGCGGAAATCGGATAGACGTTGCCGTAACCGATCGTTGCGACGGTGTGCACGCTGAAGAAGAAGTCGCGCCAAAACAGCGGCACTGGCGCCGCATCGCGAGGCACCGCTAACCCGCCCGGATCAAGCCTGTACAGCCCCGCAAAAACAAGATTGAACGTCAGGAAGCAGACCGCAAACAACACGCCCAGCCGGGGCCACGAGAGCCGCATCAATTCGTGATAGAGATCGGTCCAAAAGGCATTGCGCATGCCCAGCGGACGAATGCGCAGCGGCCCCGCATGCCTCATCGCGGCATTAACCGCGGATCGTGCACCGAGCGGGGAAAGGGGAAGTTTTGCCATCGTGGCAAAGCTTAGGGCGATACGGTTCGGGGGGCTACAAAAAGGGGCCAGTGCAACCGCACCGGCCCCATCTTTTATCCAAATCTGCTCGAAACGATCAGAACTTGGTGCGCAGGGTCACACCGTAAGTCCGCGGCTCAGCCAGGAACTGCGAGAACAGCTGACGACCGCCCGGATACGCCGGATAGACAAACGGAGCAGTCGCTGCGCCAGCCTGGAACGGAGTATTGAACCCAACCTGCGCATAGTCCTGATTGAACACGTTTTGTCCCCAGAATTCGATTGCCCAGATATCGCCCGGCCCGCGCAGCCCAATCCGCGCATTAACCAGCGGGAACCCGTCCTGCACCTTTTGCGGGAACAGATCCGACCCGGTATTGTAGTCGCTCGAGATGCGCGAATCGACATAGACCAGCCCGGTCAGGCCGCTGGTTCCGATGCTGGGGGTCCAGGCCACCGAATTGGTGATGACCCATTCCGGAGCGTTTGAGACGCGCTTACCTGGCAGGACACGCAACGCTGATGAGAGCGGTGCGCCAGCCGAGTTACCAACCAAATTGTCACGGTAATAGGTGTCGGTGTAGGTTACGCCCGCAGTTACGTGGAAATTGCGCGCCGGATTAAACCCGGCTTCAACTTCGAACCCTTCGGCGCGCACGCCCCAGCCAACCCGGCCCGATGGGCAGGCGCCAGTCGCATCGCTGGCGTCGCGATCAGCAAAGGCCAGACTGTCTTTGCAACCGTTAATGTTCTGAACCAGGAATACACTGCCGTTAAAGGTATTCAGCTGGAAGTTGCTGAAATCCGAGCGGAACACTGTCATATTCAAGTTGAGCTTATTCAGCTGCCACTTGAAGCCCAGCTCGGCGCTGTTGACCAATTCGGGGTCAAACTTCAATCTGCCCGTCAACGCTTGGGCGCCGCCCGGAGTGGCCGAGAACGGGAAGATCGGACTCTTCAGCGCTGACCGGTCGAGGTTGAACCCGCCCGCCTTGTAGCCGCGCGAATAGCTCATGTAGAATAGGAAGTTCTCGGTCGGCCGGTACGAGAGGTTCGCGGTTCCGGTGAAGCGATTTTCGCTGCGGGTGTCCTTGACCGAAACTCCGTTAAGTTCGGAGGTCGCGTTACCCTGGCAAGACAGCCCGATCAATGCCCCCGCCAGAGCCTTAGCAGTGGCATTGGAAGTAGAGCTGGTCAGATCATCGAGCACCAAGCCCTGGATTGCCGGGCAATAAGTGTTGTTGTTGCCGAAAGTAGCGTTGAAGTCCTTCTTATCAGTCGTCCAGCGTACGCCGAAAGTGAAATCGAGCTTATCGCTGAGATGCACAATGTTGTGCGTGAACAACGCAAAGTTCTTGTCGTGCTGCAAGTAGTTGTCGACGGTCGAGCCGACATTGTTCTGCGCATCAAGCAAACCAAAGGCTGCCACAATATCCGGACCAGAGGCGCCGCTGGCACCAGCGATAGTTGCCTGTCCCACACCTGGAATCACGCATGACGGACTGGTCGGCGAATAGAGCCCAGCCAAACCGCCACCCGAGATAATTCGACAAGTGGCGAAGCGGCCATACTGGCTGCCAAATTTCAGGTTGTCGCGCACGGTGAGCTTTTCGTCGGCAAAGAAACCGCCGACCAACCAATCAAGCTTGCCGTCGAACAACTTGCCGTTGAACCGCACTTCCTGCGTGAAGGTATTGAACTGGCGGTAAACGTTGTCGTCAGGGGTCCGGTAAAGGATATCCACCGCGCTATAGTCGGTATCCGAACCCTGGCCCGCCCGGTAATGCCGGTACGCTGTGATCGAGGTCATCTTGACCGATCCGAGATCATAGTTGATCTCAGCCGAAACGCCGTAATCCTTGGTCTTGCCTTGGAAACTGCGTCCGGGCGAGACGTAAATGGTGCGATCATAATGCGGATTGAACCCGGCCAGCGGCTGGCCCAGATCGCGCAGCACGTTGATGATGTTGTTGCCGGTGGGCGATGAAAGAGGAGTTGCCGGGTTGTTGAGGTTGCCGATGAACGGGTTGACCGATCGATCAACATAGATCGCGGCGCAGCAGCGCTCATCGCGGTAGGTGTAATCGCCAATTAGCCTGACCGAGAAGGCGTCGGTCGGTTCGTACAGCAACTGCCCGCGCACAAAATAGCGATTGCGATTGTTGACGTCGGTGTTGTTAG
>JAYVML010000140.1:0-18815 GCA_043758955.1 Novosphingobium sp.
ACATCGGCCAGCATCGCCGCCGAAATATCGCCGGTGAAAGCCCCGGCGGCGTCTTGGTGGCAATCCTGCCCGCCCAGTCTTATCGTTTCGACCGCATCCGCCATCAAACTGATCAGCGTGGCCGGCGGCGCGATCCCAACTTGCACTCCGGGGTGTCGCGCAGCACCACGATCTATGGCGCGGGCTTCTGACAGCGTCGCCCGCGACCCGTTCATTTTCCAGTTCCCGACGATGTAGGGCCGGATCGACATCAAGAATTCCTCACTGAATTTGGTGCCCACAGGCGTGTGCGGGCCGAGCCCGCGGTTAAGCGCGCGGGCCAGCTCTTGTCAAAGACCTTGCGACGGGCCGGTCTCACTGCGGCGACCCTCCGTCCCTGCCCCATTGCCTGTAACTGCAATGGTCCTTAAAGCGCGCTAACGTAACGCCTGCCATGTGCGGCGGGCGATCCATTCTATTTTTGGCGATCCAATCGATGCTACTATTCTTCCGCAGCCTCTTCGGTTCCAAGCTGGGTGTGATTGTCACGCTCTCTTTCATCGCAATCCTGGGCATTGCCTTTGCGCTGGGCAGCGTTTCTGGGAGCAGTTTCGGAGGATTTTCGAGCGGTAGCAAGATCGCCAGCGTCGGCAGTGAAACGATCAGCGCCACCGATCTCGAAGCGCAGTTTAGCAGCATTTTGAAGCGGTTGCGCCAGCGCAATCCGCAGTTGTCAGTTAAAGAATTCCTGGCGCAGGACGGGCTCAACGAAGTGCTGGTCTATGCAATGGATGGCAAAGCCGTGATGCAGTGGGGTAAGCAGCACGGGCTCTACATAGGCGACCGCTTGATCGATAGTGAGATTGCCAAGGATCCCAATATCCAGGCCCCCGATGGCAAGGTAGATAACGCATTGTACCGCCAGATGCTGGCGCAACAAGGCACCACCGACAGTGCGTATCGAGCCGAACAGACCCAAATTCTGATGGCCAAGCTGTTGCTGGCGTCCAATTCAATCGGGCTCAAGGCACCCCGCAGGGTCACCGGTCGGTATGTTGCAGTACTTACCGAGCATCGCCGGGGTGCGATCGTTACGCTGCCTCCTGCTGCATTCGCTCCAGCAAGCCCGCCAAGCGACGCCGAGGTGACGGCGTGGTACAATGGCCATAAGGCTGATTACATTCAGCCCGAACGCCGCACCGTACGGTATGTCAGTTATACCGATGCAGCGGTCAAAGCCTCCGCCTTGCCGACCGATGCAGAAATCGCCGCGCGCTTTGCCGAGAACAAGGCGAAATACGCCGCCTCAGACAAGCGCAAGTTGTCGCAGATGGTGCTGCCCAGCGAAGCGGCAGCCAAGCAAGTCATGGCCGAAGTCGCTGGCGGCAAGCCGCTCGAAGCGGCAGCGCAGGCCAAAGGCTTGGCCGTGGCATCACTCGGCAGCCTGACCAAGGATGGCTATGCACTGCAGAGTTCAGCTGAGGCTGCCGACGCCGTGTTCGCCGCGCCCAATGCCAAGGTGCTGGGCCCATTCAAAGCCCCACTCGGTTGGATCGTGGTGCGGGTCGATGCCCGCGAAACAACCGCAGGCAAAACCCTCGATCAGGCCAAGCCCGAGCTGGTCAAGGAGCTGACGGACGAGAAGCGCAAGATCGCGATTACCGATTTCAGTGCACGAATCGAGCAGGAACTCGATAACGGGGCGACGCTGGGCGATATGGCCAAGGAATTGGGACTGACCGTTACCGAAACCCCGCCGTTGACCGCCAATGGCGCGGTGTTCGGCCTGGACGGTGTCACCGCCCCGGCGGTGCTGCAACGGGTGGTTCCGGCCGCTTTCCAAATGGACGGAACTGGCCAGCCCCAGCTCGCTGAGGTCGAAGCTGGCAAGTCTTTCGTAATCTTCGATATTGGCAAGATTGCGGTAGCCGCACCGCCGCCGCTCGGTGAAATCCGGGCGCGCGTGGCCGAAGACGCGCGCATCGCCAAGGGAGAAGCGGCGGCCAAAGCGGCGGCTGAAAAGGTTCAGGCCCAGGTCCAGAAAGGCGTGCCGATCGACGTTGCAGTCGCCTCACTCGGGCTGGCCCTGCCGCCGGTCGATCACGTCGATATGGGCCGCACGGAGGTCCAGAAAAAAGGCAAAAATGCCTCCCGCCCGTTGTTAATGCTGTTCGCCATGGCGAAAGGTAAGGTGCGGCTGATGCAGGGACCGCGCAACCACGGTTGGTACGTAGTGACGGTAACCGACGTCATTCCTGGCAAGGTCGATGAGAAGAATCCCGATTTCGACGGGTTCAACAAGAGCCTCGCGCAGCAGCAGGGTGAGGAATTGGGCGACCAGCTTCGTTCAGGGTTCCGCAATGAAGTCGGCACGACCCGTAATGATGGCAATCTCCGCAAGCTGCAGACCCAGCTTGCGGGCGGCAATTGATCCGTCCTAGTGGCCGGTGCAAAGGCAGAAAACTGGGGCTGTGCGGCTGATGCGCTGGCGGCCGGGCAGCCGGGGCTGATCTGGCGGCGGCTGATCGCCGATTGCGAAACACCCGTGGGCGCGGCGACCAAATTGATGGTCCCCGAACGCGGCGACTATCTGCTCGAATCGGTCCAGGGCGGCGAAGTGCGCGGGCGCTACAGCTTGCTCGGGCTCGATCCCGATCTGGTGTTTCGCGCGCACGGTGCGGCGGCTGAACTAAACCGAGAGTGGCGGCATGACCGAGCCGCGTTTGCACCGTTGGCCGGCGACAGCTTGCGCGAATTGCGCGCGCTGGTCGCGGCCTGCCGGTTCGATGTACCCGCCGGGCTGCCCCCGGTACTGGCCTGCCTGGTTGGATATTTCGGCTATGAAACCTACGGTCTGGTCGAACGGCTTGCGCGCCCCCCGGCCAATCCGCTGAATCTGCCCGATATGCTGTTCGTTCGCCCGGCGCTGGTGCTGATATTCGACCGCCTCAGCGATGAACTGTTCGCGGTCGCTCCGATTTGGCCAACCGCCACGGCACCCGAAAACGCGCTGGCAGCCGCTCAAGAGCGGATCGATGACGTGCTGCGGCAGTTAGCAGCACCTTCAATCGCCACGCCGCTCGATTCCATGCTGCCAGAACCAGAACTGATTCCGACAATGGCCCCCGGTCAGTATGGAAACATGGTGCTGCGTGCGAAAGATTACATTGCCGCTGGCGACATTTTCCAAGTGGTACTGGCCCAGCGGTTCACCTGCCCGTTCACCCTGCCCCCGCTCGCGCTGTACCGCGCGCTGCGCCGGGTGAACCCGTCGCCGTTTCTCTATTTCCTGGATTTCCCTGGCTTCGCGCTGACCGGCTCTAGTCCCGAAATCCTGGTTCGGGTGCGCGATGGCGAGGTTACAATTCGTCCGATCGCGGGAACCCGGCCACGCGGAGCGAATGCCGAGGAAGATCGCGCCAATGAAGTATCTTTGCTGGCCGATCCCAAGGAACGCGCAGAGCACTTGATGCTGCTCGATCTCGGCCGCAACGACGTAGGTAGGGTAGCCAGCGCGGGTTCGGTTACGGTCACCGAAAGTTACACGGTCGAACGCTACAGCCATGTAATGCACATTGTCTCCAACGTGGTCGGGCAACTCGATACCGCGAACCACGATGCGATCGATGCGATGCTGGCAGGATTTCCAGCCGGCACCGTCAGCGGCGCGCCCAAGGTCCGCGCGGCGCAGATCATCGCCGAACTCGAACCTGAAACACGTGGGGCTTATGCGGGCGGCGTCGGTTATTTTGCACCCGACGGCAATCTCGACAGCTGCATCGTGCTGCGTACCGGCATGATCAAAGACGGCGTGCTGCACGTACAGGCTGGCGCGGGGATCGTTGCTGACAGCGTGCCCGAATATGAACAGCGCGAATGCGAAGTGAAGGCCGGGGCCTTGATCGCGGCGGCGCGTGAGGCAGTTCGAGTGGCTGGGGAAGCCGGCTACGGCCAGTAGCTTGACGCGGGCTGTAAGTGGGTTAGCCTCACCATCATGCGCAAACTGATCCTCCTGTTCATCGCCCTGTTCCTGTCCGCACCGCTCCACGCCGAAGACTGGGCTAAACGCGCCGCACAGCGCGACGTCTTACTGAAGGACTTTCGCTTCGGCACTGGCGAGGCAATGGACTTGCGGATGCATGTCACAACGCTGGGCACAGCGCACCGCGATGCCACAGGCCAGATCGATAACGCGGTGATGGTGCTGCATGGCACCGGCGGCAGCGGCGCACAGTTCTTCCGGCCGCAATTCGCCGATGAGCTGTATGGTCCGGGTCAAGTGCTCGACATCACCAAGTGGTACGTGATCCTGCCCGACAATCTGGGTCACGGACAAAGTTCCAAGCCCAGCGACGGCCTGCGGATGAAGTTCCCGCGCTATGACTATGATGACATGGTCAAGGCGCAGCAAATGATGCTGACCCAAGGGCTGGGAGTGAAGCGCCTCCAGCTGATCCTCGGCACGTCGATGGGCTGCATGCACGCGTTCATTTGGGGCGAACTGTATCCCGGCTTCGCCCGCCGCTTGGCCCCCTTCGCCTGCAACGCTGTGCCCATTGCCGGGCGCAACCGGATGTGGCGCAAGATGTCGATCGATGCGATAGAGGCCGATCCGCTGTGGAACGGCGGCAACTACACGCAGCAGCCAGCGCAAGGCCTGCGTACCGCGATGGACCTGGGTATCTTGGCGGGGACGAATGCTTGGGGACTGCAGACCGACTATCCGACGCGTGCCAAAGCAGAACAGTTTCTGGCCACCACTTTCGATGTTCGTACCAAGGCTAACGGGGATGCCAATGATCAGATTTACCAGCTCGATTCGTCGCGCAATTATGATCCCTCGGCTGGTCTGAAACGCATTACGGTACCGGTGCTGTGGATCAACAGTTCGGACGATTTCATCAATCCGCCTGAGCTCGGCCTCGTTCAGCAACAGGCCAGGCAAATGCCGCATACGCGGTTTATCCTGATCCCTTACAGCCCGCTGACCAAGGGCCACGGCACGCACACCTGGGCCAAGTTTTGGAAAGCCGATCTCGCCAATCTGATGACCATGAAATGACCCCGACCATGTCCGAACGCCGCACGCTTTATCCGCCGATCGAGCCCTACTCCTCTGGTATGCTTGATGTCGGCGATGAACACAGCATCTATTGGGAACGCTGCGGCACCCCCGGCGGCAAGCCAGCAGTTTTCCTGCACGGGGGACCTGGCGGCGGGTGCGGACCGGGGCAGCGCCAGCAGTTCGATCCGGCGCTTTACGATGTGCTGCTGTTCGATCAACGCGGCTGTGGGCGTTCGCTGCCGTTCGCCAGTTTGGAGCATAACACCACCTGGCATCTGGTGGCCGATATCGAGCGGCTGCGCGAAATGGCGGGGCACGAGCAGTGGCTGGTCTTCGGCGGGAGTTGGGGCTCAACCCTGGCGCTCGCCTATGCCCAAACGCACCCTGAGCAGGTCAGCGAGCTGGTCTTGCGCGGGATCTTCCTCGCCAGCCAACTGGAGGTCGACTGGCTCTATAAATACGGCGCGAGCGAGCTTTATCCCGAGGGCTGGCAGGCGTTCAGCGAACACATCCCTGAGGCCGAGCGCGCTGATCTGGTGGCGGCCTATACTGCCCGTCTAACCAGCGATGATCACGCCATTCGGCTCGCCGCGGCCAAGGCGTGGAGCATGTGGGAAGGTCTGACCGTCACCCTGTTGCCCGATCCGGCGATGCTCGAAGAGTTCACGGCAGATGATCACGCGGTCGCGGTGGCGCGGATCGAAAACCACTACTTTCGCCACGACTGTTGGCTCGAACCGGGCCAACTGCTGGCAGGCGCGCACAAGTTGCGCGGTATTCCCGGCACGATCGTCCAGGGCCGTCACGATTGCTGCACCCCTGCTTCGGCCGCGTGGGCGCTCAAGCAGGCCTGGCCCGAAGTAGATTTGCGGATCGTGGCTGATGCCGGGCATCTCTACACCGAACCGGGTCTCACCGACGGTCTGGTGCGGGCAAGCGACAGGTACGCAGGAAAGTCCGAAGCTTGATCGCTGTGCGCAACCGGTCCAATGCCGCCGCATGATTCTGGTTATCGATAATTACGACAGCTTCACCTGGAACCTGGTCCATTACCTGATGGAACTGGGCGCCGAAGTGCAAGTGGTGCGCAACGATGCGATATCCGCCGGGCAAGCGGTGAGCAGCGGAGCCAAGGGCTTCCTGATCTCACCCGGGCCATGCACCCCCAATGAGGCCGGGATCAGCCTCGATCTGGTCGGGGCCTGCGCAGATGCGGGCCTGCCGCTACTCGGGGTGTGCCTGGGGCACCAGTCGATCGGGCAGCATTTCGGCGGACAAGTGGTCCGCGGCGGATTGATGCACGGCAAAACCTCGCAGCTCAGCCACGATGGCAGCGGGGTGTTCGCGGGCCTCCCCTCGCCGTTCACCGGGACGCGCTATCACTCGCTGATCGTCGATGCCGTGCCCGATGCGCTGGTGATCAATTGCACGTCGGATGACGGCCACGTAATGGGCTTCCGCCACCGCCAGCTGCCGATCCACGGCGTGCAATTTCACCCGGAAAGCATCGCGACCCAGCACGGCCACGCGATTCTGGCAAACTTTTTGCGGATCTGCGGGATGCCGGTGAAGGAACTGGCGTGATCCCCTCGCTGGCCGATGCAGAAGCGCAGTTCGGCGCGATGTTCGAAGGCACGGTGGCTGACGCTGAGATCGCCGTCACCCTTACTCAGCTGGCCGAGCGCGGTGAAACGGCTGAGGAGATCGCCGGCGCGGTGCGGGCGATGCGCAAGCGGATGATCCCGATTGCCGCCCCGCCCGGCGCCATTGACGTTTGCGGCACCGGCGGCGACGGGCAGCACAGTCTCAACGTCTCAACTGCGGTTGCTTTGGTCGTTGCCGCCTGCGGGGTGCCGGTGGCCAAACACGGCAATCGTGCGGCCTCCAGTCTGGCAGGCGGAGCGGATACGCTCGAGGCACTGGGGCTCAATCTGGCGCGAGCCAGCGAACTGGCCGAAGCGACTTTGCCCGATCTGGGCATCGCCTTCCTGTTCGCGCCGGCGCACCACCCGGCGCTGGCCCGGCTCGCCCCGATTCGCCGCGCGCTCGGGCACCGTACAATTTTCAATCTGATCGGGCCGCTGACCAACCCGTCCGGTGTGACCCGCCAATTGGTCGGGGTCGCGCACCCTCGCCTGATCGCGCTGTACCGTGATGCAATGCGGCTGCTCGGCACCGAGGCGGCACTGATCGTCTCGGGCGAAGAAGGGCTGGATGAGCTGTCGATTGCCGGGCCCAGCCACATCGCAACAGTGAATCTGGAGCGATTTGCCGGTGAGTTTGCGCCGCTCGATGCCGGGTTGATGCCGCATGCAATTGGTGAGTTACGCGGGGGCGACGCGGCGTTCAACGCCGCCGCTTTGCGCGCCCTGTTGCTGGGCGAACCCGGGGCTTACCGCGACGCCGTATTGCTCAATTCTGCCGCAGCTCTAATTGTGGCCGGGCACGTCGATGACTGGTTCGAAGGGGTCGAGGAAGCCGCTGAAGCGATCGATCGCGGGCTGGCGAAAGCGCTGCTCGAGTGCTGGATCGAAACTGTGAAATGACCGATAAACTCTCGGAAATCTGCGAAACCAAGCGCACCGAAGTTGCTACGCGCAAGACGCTCGTCTCACGGGCCGAGCTTGACGCCCGGGCCGCCGCGCAGACCGCGCCGCGCGGGTTTGAGGCGGCGTTGCGGGCCAAGGCGGCCACTGGCTTTGCGTTGATCGCCGAGATCAAAAAGGCCAGTCCATCTAAAGGACTAATCCGCGCTGATTTTGATCCCACCGCCCACGCCGCTGCTTATCGGGACGGGGGAGCAACCTGCCTGTCAGTGCTAACCGATGCGCCGTATTTTCAAGGTCACGAAGACGATCTGATCACCGCGCGCGCCGCCTGTGATCTGCCGGTGCTGCGCAAGGACTTTATGGTCGATCCGTGGCAAGTGGCCGAAGCGCGCAGCATCGGGGCGGACGCCATATTGATCATCGTCGCCGCGTTGAACGACGCCCAGATGGCCGAGATCGAAGCCGCCGCGCTCGAACGCGGTATGGATGTGCTGGTCGAGGTCCACAACGAGGCTGAGATGGACCGGGCCGCACAGCTCAAGTCCCGCCTGATCGGGGTCAACAATCGTGATCTAAAGCGCTTTGTGACTGATCTGGCGATCACCGAGCGGCTCGCCCGGCTGGCACCTGAGGGCACACTGCTGGTCAGCGAAAGCGGGATCAATGGCCATGCCGATCTGCTGCGGCTCGCGGCGCATGGCATTCGCACCTTTTTGGTCGGCGAGAGCCTGATGCGGCAAGCCGATATTGCAGCCGCCACACAGCGATTGCTGACCGGGCCGTGAAGGTTCGAATTGCCGTCTGTCCTACTGCCGCTTGGTCTGGCATGCTGGATCGTATGGACCTGCATCCCCTCACACAACTCACGTCGCTCAATCCCCCACTTGCGATCGCCGCGGGCCTCGGCATGAGCAGCGTCGCGGGATCGCTAAGCCGGTTTGATTTCCCGTTTCTGGACCCTGTGAACATTGTGAAGTTCCAGCCCGGTTTTTCCTTCAAATGACCGGACTGACGCATCTGGACGAGCGTGGGAGTGCCCGCATGGTCGATATTGGTGGCAAGACCGCCAGCCAGCGAATCGCGATCGCAGCGGGCCACATCACCATGTCCGCCCGCGCGCTCGTAGCGATCCGTGACGGGGACGCGCCCAAGGGCGATGTGCTCGCTGCCGCGCGGATCGCCGGGATCATGGCGGCGAAGAAAACCGCCGAGCTGATTCCGCTCTGCCACCCGCTTGCGCTCGACGCCATAACGCTGGACTTTGTTTTCGAAACCGGCGGCATCCGCGCGACAGCGACAGTTTCTTTGACTGGCAAGACCGGCGTCGAAATGGAAGCTTTAACAGCTGTTTCCGTCGCACTCCTGACAATCTACGACATGGCCAAATCGCTCGACAAGGCGATGGTGATTGGCGACATCAAACTGCTCGAAAAGCGTGGCGGAAAATCTGGCGACTGGACTGCGCCAGCGTGAACCCGGCGCCGCTCGAACTGGAAGTGGCGCAGGCGCGCTTGCTTGCGCTGGCCGCGCCACTGCCGATCGAGCGCATGCCGGTGGCCGAGGCGCTCGGCTACTTCCTGGCCGAGCCACTGATCGCCCAGCGTAGTCAGCCTCCCGCGGACTTGTCAGCAATGGATGGATATGCAGTGCGCAGCGCCGATATGCCCGGCCCGTGGCGGATCGTCGGCGAGAGCGCCTGCGGGCATCCTTTTACCGGCGCGCTCGGTTCGGGCGAGGCGGTTCGGATCGCAACCGGCGCATTGATGCCGCACGGCGGGGACGCCGTGTTGCTGCAAGAAAACTGCGAACGCGTGGGAGCACGCCTGACTTTGCTCACGCAATTGGCAAACGGCAAACACATCCGCCGGACCGGCATGGATTTCTCAAGGGGAAGTACGTTACTCGCGGCCGGTACGCGGATCGGACCCGCCCAGCTTGGCTTGGCCTTATCGGCGGGACACCGGCTGATCGCCGTCCACCGGGCGGTACGCCTCACGGTGATCGACACCGGCGATGAACTGGCAAGCAATCCTGAGCTCTGGGCAGAACACCAGATTCCGGCCAGCAACGGCGCTACGCTTGCAGCCATGGCCGCCAGCTTGCCGTGCCAGCTCAGTCACGGCGCGCCAGTGCCGGACCGGATCGATGCGCTGGTCGCAGCGCTTGAAAATGCTTCGAATAGCGACCTGATCGTGACCAGCGGCGGGGCTTCGGTGGGAGATCACGATCTGCTGCAACCCGCGCTCGAACAGTGGGGCGCAACACTCGATTTCTGGCGGGTGGCAATCAAGCCGGGCAAGCCGTTGCTGGTGGCGCGTAACGGCCGCACGCTGGTGTTGGGGTTGCCCGGCAATCCGGTTTCGAGCCATGTGACCGCTTATCTGTTTATGCTGCCGGTGCTGCGCGCGTTGCTGGGAGCGAGCGTACTGTTGCCGCACTCGATCACGGCAGTTCTAGCCGCGCCGTTGCCGGCGAGCGGCGTCCGGCGCGAATTCATCAGAGCCGAGTGGAATGGTGCCGAAGTCGATCCGCGCACCAATCAGGACAGCGGAGCCTTGGCGACCTTAGCCGCCAGCAACGCGCTGATCGATCGTCCACCCGGAGCCGCCGTCGCCGCCGCTGGAACGCCTGTACCCGTCTATTTACTTGGGAATGGCGGAATTGCTTGACTCGATTCGCAAGGTTGCTTAATTGTTCCGCATTCGTTCACTGAACGGCGCAGGAACATTGGGTTCCCGCCCGCTCGAATTGGAGTGATGCGCGCATGCTTACCCGCAAGCAGCACGAACTGATCCGCTTCATCCAGGTCCGGCTCGAAGAGTCGGGCGTGTCTCCTTCGTTTGAGGAAATGAAAGAGGCGCTCGACCTTAAGTCGAAATCGGGCGTGCACCGATTGATTTCGGCGCTCGAGGAACGCGGGTTTATCCGCCGCCTGCCCAATCGGGCCCGAGCGCTTGAAGTCATCCGTCAGCCCGAAGACGTAACCACTCAGGGCGCAGCGCGCGCGGCCAATCTTAACAGCCCCGCCGCTGTGCTCCGTCCGCCCGAAGCGCGCCCGGCCCCGGCCAACGATGTCATCGAGATTCCGCTGCACGGTCGGATCGCTGCCGGCATGCCGATTGAAGCGCTGGAAACCGGCGCGATGCTGCCGGTTCCCGCCGCCTTGCTCGGTGCGGGCGAGCATTATGCGCTTGAAGTTTCCGGCGATTCAATGATCGAGGCCGGCATCCTTGATGGCGATTTTGCGCTGATCCGTCGCACCGATACCGCCCGCGATGGCGAAATTGTCGTGGCCTTGGTCCGCGGCGAGGAGGCCACGCTCAAGTATCTGCGCCGCGAAGACGGCCGGGTGCGGCTCGATCCAGCCAATGCGGCGTACGAGCCGCAGATCTATGATCCGCGCGAAGTGGTGGTTCAGGGCAAACTCGCCGGACTGCTGCGCCGCTATCACTAAGCCGGCGGTGCGGCTTGCGTTACGCCGGATGTGGGTGCTCTCAGTGCGCCAGGCTTAGCCACCGCACTTGCTGCATCGGCGTCTGCGCTTTCGCTCGGCTGCGGCGCATTTGGTCGGCGGGGCAATCGTTTGGGCGGGTTCCACCAGCCATGGTCGCCCTCACCCTGTGCCACGGTTTCGATCTGCCGCTCGGTCAGGTCCACGGTCAGGCCGCCGGTTCGTTGCAGCAGATCGCGGTCGGCTCGAAGCCATCGCGGACGGCACGAGCGCGGCAGGTACCGTTCGGAAATCACAATATCGGCGCGCTCGCACGCCGCTGCCAGCGCCCGTTCAGACACCAATGCCGTTCCGCGCGCCATTAGCACCTGCCAATTGCGCCCCCCCGCTGCAAGGTGATCGCACAAAAATCAGGGTTGCAGCGCGCGCGCGGCCAATCGTCGAGCAGCCGCAATTCGCCCACCATGCCCGCAGTCTCGGTCAGATTGTCGCGGGTATAGTCGCTGCGGGTTGCACGCAGCACCAGCAGTTCTTCGGTCGTCTCGCCGGTGATGCCGACATGACGGCCATCCCCTGAGACCAGCAGATCGGGCGCTCGTACCTGCAACAGCAGCACCAGCCCGAGCAGGGCCGGGACCAGTCCCAACAGCCGTACCCGTCCGCGCCATAGAGCGAGCCACAACCCGCCGAGCACAAACAACGCGAACGCGCCTTCCCCCATCGCCGGCATCATCGTCACCGCGCCGGGCATCGCGGCAGTCCAGTGAGCAAGCGCCAACAACAGTTCGAGCGACTTACCCGCGAGCCACCAAAAAGGAGCCCCGACGCCAACCACATCGAACAACAAAGCGAGCGCGATCAGTGGCATTGAGGCCAGCGTGGTCAAAGGTATAGCGATCACATTGGCCATCGCCCCATAGATCCCGGCGCGGTGAAAATGATACAGGGCGATGGGCATCAATGCCAATTCAACCACCACCCCGGTCAGCAGCAGCAACGCCAGTTGCCGTAGCCAGCGCGCCCACAGCGGCTCCTCACGCGGGGCGTTATAGGCGCGCAACGGGGCAGAGCTGTGCAGCGCGACAATTGCGATAACTGAGGCAAAACTCATCTGGAACCCTGGGCTAACTACCGCCTCAGGCCAGATCAGCAAGACCAGCAGCGCCGCCACGGCAATCATCCGCATGCTCAGTGGCTCGCGCCCGAGCACCAGTGCCAGCATGACCAACACCGCAGCGATGCACGAACGGATCGTGGGTACTTCGGCCCCGGTCAGCAACGTATAACCGATCCCGGCCATTGCGCCGCCGCCCGCAGCCAAGATCGGCACCCGCACCCGCAGTGCCAGCCACGGGAACAAGGCCAGTAGACGCAGCGCTATGAAATAGGCCGCAGCGATTACCGCACTAACGTGCAGCCCGCTGATCGAGAGCAAATGCGTGAGACCGGCGTCGCGCATTGCGGCCTCATCCTCGGACGCAATCGCACCGCGGTCGCCACTGGCAAAAGCAGCCGCCAGCGCGCCGGGAGAGCCCGTCAGGTTCTCGCGGACGTGGTGCGAAAGGCTGCGTTGCAGCCGGCGTATCGCGCTGTCTTGCGCGCCCGGGCTGACCACCGTTACCGGGCCGAGCACAGATCCGGTCGCCGCTATGCCGGAAAACCAGGCTGCGCGGGCAAAGTTATAGCCGCCGGGGAGCATCGGCGGTGCCGGGGGAAGCAGACGCGCACGCAGCCGCACCACTGCACCCTCAACCAGTTCAGGGCGATCATTGCTGCTGTCGAGATTGACCCGCACCAGCACAGCTCGGCCAGTACCCGGCTCGCGGGTCGCCAGCCGCAGCCTCACGCGTTGCTGAGCTGGCTGTTCCTCGCGGATGACCAAGCGTCCGGTCAGCCAGGTTACCGTCGTTTTGCCAAACGGCGCGGCGCCGACCATGGCTGACTTAGCCCAAACAAAACTGCACCCCAGCGCCACGGTCAGCCCGACGAGCAGCGCGCATTGCCGCAGGTAAGGATAACGTCCATCGGCGTGCAGCGTTGCCGCCGCGCCCAGTGCACAGCTCAGGCCTAGCGCAATCACCGCCAGCCACTGCCACACGTTGACCGCCGCGAACCATGCGGCGATGCCGGCGGCAAATCCCACGACCAGCCACGGGCCCAGTTCAAACCGCGACTCTGCAAGGAAACGCTCGGTCCGGGCAAGTCCGCTGGACAAGTCCGGGAGCTTGCGCCAGTGTTTATGTTGCAGTGCAGCGCTATCCGGCGCATCGCTGCCCATCGGCACCAAGGGAGTGGCATCGCTGGCCATGATGGCTACCTGACAGGAAGGGGCGTACTAAGGCAAGCACTCCCCATAGCGAGGGGCGCAGAAACACTGGCGCGCACCCCCTGGTGATGCTAACCGGTTGGCCTCCTCCCCAAGGTAAAGTTCAATCGCCGGAATGGCTGGTATGCGACGCGGTCCTGGGGCAAAGGGCTTCCCGTGCGCGGACTTTCAGCCCGGTCCGGTCAGGCTAAGGAGTATTACAGGTGAGCAACGACGCTAGGCTGATCGCGGGGAATGAGGAACACGGCTTTCCGATCGTGTCGGGAACGGTCGGTCCCGACGTGATCGATATCCGCAGGCTCTATGCCGAGACCGGCATGTTTACTTATGATCCCGGCTTCACCTCGACGGCGAGCTGCGAAAGCGCGCTGACCTATATCGATGGCGACGAAGGCGTGCTGCTCCACCGCGGTTATCCGATTGGGCAATTGGCCGAAGATTCCAGCTTCATGGAAGTCTGCTATCTGATGCTGAATGGCGAGTTGCCTGACAAGGCCAAGCTTGACGAATTTTCGCATACGATCACGCGCCACACGATGCTGCACGAGCAACTTTCCACGTTTTACCGAGGATTTCGCCGTGATGCGCACCCGATGGCGATCATGTGCGGCGTGGTTGGCGCTCTGTCGGCGTTTTATCACGATTCCACAGACATCTCCGACCCCATCCACCGCCGGATCAGCTCGCACCGATTGATCGCCAAGATGCCGACGATCGCGGCGATGGCCTATAAGTATTCAGTCGGCCAGCCGTTCGTCTATCCTGACAATGCGCTGAGCTTTACCGGAAATTTCCTGCGCATGACTTTTGGAGTTCCGGCTGAACCCTATGTCGTCAATCCGGTCGTTGAGCGCGCGCTTGATCGAATTTTCATCCTTCATGCCGATCACGAGCAGAACGCCTCAACCTCAACCGTGCGGCTCGCCGGTTCATCTGGGGCTAATCCGTTCGCGTGCGTCGCCGCGGGGATCGCTTGCCTGTGGGGCCCGGCGCATGGTGGGGCAAACGAAGCTGCACTCAACATGCTCAAGGAAATCGGCACTCCTGACAAGATCCCGCATTACATTGAGCGGGCCAAGGATAAGAACGATCCGTTCCGCCTGATGGGCTTTGGTCACCGCGTTTACAAAAACTACGATCCGCGCGCGACCGTCATGCAAGCGACCGTGCGCGAAGTATTCGCGGCGCTGAAAGTTACAGATCCGCTGTTTGAAACCGCCTTGCGGCTTGAGGAACTGGCGCTCAGCGATCCATATTTCATCGAGAAGAAGCTATTCCCCAATGTCGATTTCTATTCGGGCATAATCCTCTCGGCGATCGGTTTCCCGACCACGATGTTCACCGCGCTGTTTGCGCTGGCGCGCACCGTGGGCTGGGTGGCGCAATGGAACGAGATGATTTCGGACCCCGGCCAGAAAATCGGCCGGCCGCGCCAGCTCTACACCGGTCCCAAAGCGCGCGATTACGTTTCGCTCGACAAGCGCTGAACAATCGCCGAGACCCTTCGATGGGCGGCACACTCAATGTGCCGAGGGTGGGAGATAGTCGATGGGCTTAGTGCGTATGATGATCATGGTGATCGCGGTTCTGGCGGTTCTGATGGGGCTGCTTTGGATCGGTCAGGGGCTGGGCATAATCATGTGGCCGTCCACCAGCTTCATGCTCGCGGATCGCCAGTGGGCTTACAACGGTGCAATTCTAGCTGCGGTCGGGCTGCTCGTGATCGTTCTGTTGCGCCGTAGTGGGGGCCAGCGCCAGTAAGTCGGCCGGCACTTCCAGCACAAACCGCGCGCCTTGGCCGGGCGCGCTTTCAACCGTCAAATCGCCGCCCATCGAGCGCGCCAATCGTCGTGAGATATAAAGTCCGAGCCCGGAGCCGCCATCTTCGCCGCTGCGCCCCAACCGCTCGAACTTTTCAAACACCTTGAGTTGCTGTGCGTCGGACAGGCCCGGGCCTTGATCGGCGACGATCAGTCGCGCACGGCCGCCGGCATCTTCCAACCTAATCCAGACTTGCGAATTGCCAGGAGAATAGCGGATCGCGTTACCCACCAGATTGAGGAGGACTTGCAGCACCCGGCGGAATTCCGCGATGGCCGGCAAGTGTTCGCCCAGCTTGGGGGCATCAATGGTAATCCCCCGCTCCTGCGCGCGAACGCTCAGAATGCCGGCCGCGCGGCGGGCCACATCGGCCAGATCGATTCGGTCGGGCGCGGTGTTGAATTGCTCGGCCTCCACCACTTCGAGATCAGCCAGATCCTCAACCAACGCGAGCAAATGCTGTCCAGCTGTCGCAATATCAGCGGCGTATTGGCTGTATTCCTCAGCCAGCGGCCCCGCCATCTTGGTGCGGATCGTTTCGGCATTGGCGATAATCCGCGCGATCGGCTGGCGCAACACCGGGGCAATATCGCGGCCCACCAATCCTTGGCCATTGTTGGGCAAGGTCACGTCCATTGCCGCAGGCTGCGGCGCGGCGGCAAGCGGCGTATCGGCAGTCAAACACAGCTCGAACCCCAGCGGGCTGCCTCCGGGCACTTCATGGGGCAACAGATTAGCCCGCCAACCCCGGTCCGATCCCACGACTTTGACATTCGCTCCGTCGAGCAATCGCCAGTGCATGGGTTGCTCGTGTGCGGCGCCAGCGATCTCGACAAAATCGGTCCAGGGCCGGCCCAGCCCGGCTTGCATCGCTGCGGCCAGTTCGGCCAAATCGGGCGCGCAGGCGTCGACGCTGCGCAAGGCTTGCCCGGCGTCGAGTTGCGCGGTCAATTCGGACAACGTTCGGTCGATTGCTGCACGGTGTGCGCCGATCATGGCGGGATCCTCAGCGGCCAGCGGCGCGGATTGCCAACTGGTCACGTGGATGGTGCAACCTCCTTCATCTGCCGGTTCGACTTCGAGCCAAGCCGTAATCATTTCATGGCCATCGTGCGCGCGAATGGCGCGCGCCAGTTTGAGGCCGTAACCACGTGCTTTGGTCACCAATTCGTGCAAGGCGGGAATGGCAATTGCCCCAGGCAAGGTGCCACCGCAGGCCAGCTGCAGTCCGGCGAGCGGCTCCGCAGCGCTGACCAACTGGTCCGCCGCGTCGCTGGACGCAATGGCCAAGACCGAGCTGACTCCGCTCATCTCTGATCAGCCATTCGGAAAGACCGAATGGGCCAGCAGCGCCGCAGCATGATCGCTGCCCAATTTTTCGAACCCGGCGGGCAAGGCCAGGTCGGGATGCAGTGAAACAAATTGCTCCTCAACCGCTTGCACCTTCAGCCCTGACGAGCGGAGTGCAAGCGCGAGGCGGGCGGACTGCCCCTCATTGGTAGATAATACCGCCATGTCGCGGTCTTGCCCCGAAGCAAGCGCCAGAGCGCTTAGAAAAATAGCTACTCCGGCATGTGATATGGCCAGGGCAACGGTTGCGCCGCCACCCATGCCAATCACAATCCGCATAATGAGGCCCAGGCGGCTGCGGCTTTCATCAAAGCGGCTTCGGAGCGCGTGCTCGGCCTGCAATGCCGATGACTGGTCGGCCGCATCTTCGCCAGCGTGGCCACGCAACACGATCATGGCGGCATGGAGCAGGTCGGCGGGCAATTCGCAGAGCGGCAACTGCATGCGCCGCTGACTGGTCGCAAACCGCGCTTGTGAAGCCAGCAAGGCCATCGCGCTGGAGGCTACGGCCGCGTCGCTCGACGCGATCAGGGCTTGCAGCAACGGTGACAGCACAGGATCGAGCGCGAGGCGCGCTTGCATGCGTTCGGTCAGCTGCCATTCGAGCGCCAAAGCATGTACATGGCCCAGAAAGCCGCCGTGGCTAACCAGACTATCAACCAGCGCGCCAACACGCTCTGCGTCGTGATCGCGCTGATCCGGGTTGCCCGCAGCGATTGCCATTTCCGTCAACAGCTGGTGGGCAATGTCTGCCATCATTCCGCGCACGCGAGCGATGACTTCATCGCTGAACACCGAATACTCATCGTTGGCGAGCAAACGACGCAGCATTGGCGCGATCGTATCGATCAGCGCGTCACAATGCACCAATTCCTCGCGCAAGACGCTTTCAACGTTTACGGCCGGATCCAGTTGGGCAATATTCTGGTGCATGCCCTTTGCCATAGTCCTGCTTGGTTAAAGTCGCGTTAGCCGAGATTTGGCGGCGAGCAGCGCCAATGCCGTGACAGCTGCCAGTATCGCGCCGCCGTAGGCTGCCTCACTGCCAATTCGCCCGAGCAAGGCTGCCAGCAGCGCCAAAGACAAGAAGCTTCGATCCGTCAGCCAGGCACCCCAGCGGCCGTCGTGGATGGCCGACACGATCCGCAATTGCGCGATCAGCATAAACGGCGGGAACATCCGCTCGAGCAACGAATGCCCGGACTCGAGTCCTGCGCCCCAGCCAAGCAGCAGCACGATCACACCGTCGATGGCCCAGCCATATGCGGCAAGGCTATCAATTCCGCGGCGCAGTATCGGGGCGTCCTGTTCGATCCGGGCCAGCAATGCCGCGCTTTCACGCAGCACCCAGCCCAATGCGATCAGCCCCAGCCCCAAGCTCGGCAGCCCGAACCAGCCTGCACCCAGCGCCAGCAAAGCCACTACCACTGCCGCAATCACGAGCGCTTGTGAACCGGTCCCAGCATGCAACAGGGTCGGCCCGAAGCTTCGCACTGCCAGCAGCGCCAGCCCACGCGCCGGACCCAGCGGTACCGTGTCGCGCGTACGCTGGCGGATCCATTGCGGTTCAATCATGTGTGCTTCGGCATCGCTGCGAACCAGCGTCCAGAACAGACCATCCTGACCCGGTGTGGGGATCGGCCGCTGTCGAATTCCGGCTTGCAGGGCGATCCTTTGGAGTGCCGAAACCGGCTCGCAGTCAGCTGGTAAAGCGGCGAGCTGTTCTACCAGACGACCGGGAATTCGGATAGCTCCAGCCGCTGCGTGGTTCAGGTCAATCCGCTCAAACCCAGCGGCCAGGCCCTGTTCGATCGGCTGGACCAGCACCGCTTGGCCCTCTGATAGCAGATCCACCGCTTCGGCGGCCGACCCGAACAGGCCATCGGCTAGGGCAATGACTTCGTCAGTGGCGGTAATCAGGCCGAGCAGAGGGCGCGGGCCGGCAATCACATGAAACTGCGCACCGCGTGCTTCCGCTAGATGCTGCAACTGGACAACGTCGGGGGTTAACGATGACGCAAGGCAGACGATCCGCTCGCATTCCAGCGCCAATGCAATCCCAAGTTGCTGACGGGCCACGGTCAGGCCGCCAACGCGCAGAAACGCGCGCGGGACTTGGCCTTCAGCGGAAGGTTCGAGCAAAGATAACAAGGCGACCCGCAGCGATTTTCTCCGCATATTCGGGGTAAGGAACGGTGCTTTTAGGGAAGGTGGCAGACAGTGCCAAGCAGTTGCGGGCAAACCAAGCTGGCTATTCGCTCAAGCGGCTGAAAA
>JAYVML010000141.1:0-11416 GCA_043758955.1 Novosphingobium sp.
CGACCCCCGCGCCGGTGGTGACCTGGCGGAAATGGAGCCGCGCCCCGGTCAGCTCGGCCAGAGCCAGATCGCGCGCAATCGCCAGCGCCTCAGCCTCGGCAGGAGCAGCAGGTAGGCCATAACGCGTCGCCATTTCGCCAGCGGTCGCCACCGCGCCGCCGGTCAGCCCGGCATCTTCGGCGTGGGTGATAACGGTCAGCCCCAGCATCGCGCAATAGGACAGCAAGCGGTGCATCGTCCCCGAATCGCCGATCCAGCGCCGCCCGGTGGCTACCGCCTTGGCCCCGGCATCGCGCATCAGCGCCAGTTCGGCCAGTTCCGCCCCCTCCAGGGCGCGCGTCGCGGCCGCCAGCGGGTGTACCCACAGGTCGGGCTTGCCCGAGAGCGCGGCGAACCGCACCCGCGCCGGGTGATCGAGCGGCGGGTTCTGATCGGGCATCAGCGCGGCCCGGGTGATCCCGCCAAAGTGAAAGGCTGGTTTGTCGATTGCGAACACCCCCAGATCGACCAGCCCAGGGGCGATCAGCGCGCCTTTGGCGTCAATCAAGGTGTCGCCGGGCTGCGCGCTGACATCGCCCAGCGCGGCGATGCGGCCCTGCTCGCAGCGAATGCCGCCCACTTGCGGTTCGCCGCTGGGCAGCACCAACCGCCCATTGGTGATCGTCAGGGGAGGAACCGCGCTCATCGTTTGCCCTCCGGGAGGGCCCAGCCCTCCACGCCGCGCGCTTTGCGGGTCAGCACGTCGAGGCAGGCCATCCGGATCGCCACCCCCATTTCGACCTGCCGAGTGATCGCGCTGCGCAGCTTGCCGTCCTTAGCGGGCAGATCGGCGACATTGCTGTCGATCTCCACCCCGCGGTTCATCGGGCCGGGGTGCATCACCAGGGCATCGGGCTTGGCCCGCGCCAGTCGCTCGAGCGTAAGGCCATACAGGTGGCGATATTCGCGCGGGCTGGGGATGAACTGGCCGCTCATCCGTTCCTGTTGCAGACGCAGCATCATCACCACGTCGGCCCCGGCCAGCGCCGCATCGAAATCATGGTAGGGCGTGACTTTGAGTTGCTCGATCCCCGCCGGCATCAGCGACGGCGGGGCACACACCCGGACCTGTGCGCCCAGCGTGGTCAGGCAATGAATGTTCGAGCGGGCAACCCGGCTGTGCAGCAGATCGCCGCAGATCACCACGATCAGCCCGGCGATCTCGCCCTTTTCCTGACGGATGGTCAGCGCGTCGAGCAGCCCTTGCGTCGGGTGCTCGTGCTGGCCGTCACCCGCGTTGAGCACCGGGCAATCGACCTTGTCCGCGATCAGCTGCACCGCACCGCTGCTCTGGTGGCGGATGACGATCGCATCGGCGTGCATCGCATTGAGCGTCATCGCCGTATCGATCAGCGTTTCGCCTTTTTTAACAGAGCTTTGCGCGACGTGCATATTGACCACGTCGGCCCCCAGCCGCTTACCCGCGAGCTCGAACGAGAGCAGCGTGCGGGTGCTGTTTTCAAAGAACGCGTTGATGATCGTCAGCCCCGCCAGCCGCTCGTCACGCTTGTGCGCGCTGCGCCCCAGCGCCACCCACTGCTCGGCCTCATCGAGCAGGAACAGCAGCTCCCACGGAGCAAGGCCAGCCAGCCCGATCAGGTCACGGTGCGGGAAAGCGGCGGAGCCAGCTGGGTAGCGGTCCGGGCGGAGTGCGTCTGGCGATGTCATTAAAGTCGATGCCTTAGCGATGGTGCGGCGCGGGGGCAAGGGCGGTGGTTGGGGGTGCGCTCAGTTTGAAATACGTTGGTGGGCTTGTGGGGGCGCTCTGTTCAGTTGATTGGTTGGCGGTTGCAGACATTTACGCGGAGATTTAGGGAAGGCCTATGGATGAATTCGTCGCCTACACCTCTCGCTGGCGGATAAGCCTCTACGCGGTAGGCTCTATTGCGTTTGTCATAGGCGGAGTTTGGATGACCGGAGTAGTTAGTCCGCCCCCAGCTTCAAATAGAGCAGGTCCTGAAATGTTGATGTTTTGGGGTTGGATCACCGTCGCTTTTTTCGGATTATGCGCGATTGCCGCCGCAAAGATATGGTGGAAAAACGGCGAGCAACTTCGCATCGGGCGCTTGGGTGTCAGGTGGTCGCGTTGGGGTAACAAGACTATTCCATGGGCAGAAATAGGCGATGTATCTGAGTGGAGTTATAAGGGTACGAGATCAATTATTCTGCACCTGCGGAACCCGTCACTCTTTCCCGGCAGAGGAATAATGGGATTCCTTGGTCGCGCCAATCGGACCCTAACGGGAGGCGACATCGGCATTTCCCTTGCAGGGACCGATCGAAAGTTTGGCGAGGCGATGGCGGCCATCAAGCATTTTCGACCTGCTCAATGAACTCTACTTCTGAACCCCGCCAAGACGGTGGCAAAGTCGAGTTCAGCTATCAGTTACTGCCAACAGCGCCGGTACCGCTATTTTACCGATGATCGGGCATTTCCTACAGCGGGCAAATCTGCCAGAGATTGCCACATAAAGCACAAATGCGGCTCCGCGAATTGGCGAAGTTCTCAGACGTTGAACCGGGACGTCCAGAACACATATCCTGTTGTAATATAGTCGGATTTATATCGATATTCGTCAGATTCCTACGCCCTTGTAGAGCATCTAGCCCCCGTTATGCACGCGCAAGACTGCTTTGAACTCCCTTTAGACCTGTTTGTGCCGCAGCACGGTTTCCAAACCCCTCCACCGCCCGCCAGCACCCATCATCCGTTGGTCGATGCCGGATTGGCAATTTGCCCGCGCTCTGCCTATGGCCTCCCCGAGACCACTGGACAGGACACCCGCATGCAATTCGCTCGCAAGGTTTGGCATCTGCTCGTCGCGATCAAGGATGGGCTGGTGTTGCTACTGATGCTGCTGTTCTTTGCTGCGCTGTACAGCGCGCTGACCGCGCGGCCGAGCCAGGCGGCGCTGAGGGACGGAGCCTTGCTGCTCAAGCTGGATGGGTCGGTGGTCGAAGAACCCGCCGATCAGGACCCGCTCAACTTCTTGCGCGGAGCTGGAGCGCCGCTGAAACAGTTCCGCGTGCGCAACGTGGTACGCGCGCTAGAGCTGGCGGCGACGGATGATCACATCAAAGTGGTGGTGCTCGATCTCTCGCAGTTCACCGGCGGCGGGCTGGTCCACATGGAAGAAATCGGCGCGGCGATGGACAAGGTGCGCGCTGCCAAAAAGCCGGTGCTGACTTACGCGGTGGCTTATATCGATGACGGGGTGATGCTCGCCGCGCACGCCAGCGAAGTGTGGGCGCACCCGATGGGCGGCGCGTTCGTGATGGGGCCGGGCGGGACCACGCCCTATTACGGCAAGCTCCTGCAAAATTACGCGATCAAGATCCACGTGTTCAAGGTCGGCACGTTCAAGGATTTCGTCGAACCTTACGAGCGCAACGATGCCTCGGCCCCGTCGAAAGAGGCGCGCACCGCGCTGTTCGCGGCGATGTGGGAGGACTGGAAGGCCAACGTGAAGAAGGCGCGGCCCCAGGCGCAGATCGAGCAGATCACCAAGGATCCGGTTGGCTGGTTCACCGCTGCCAAGGGTGACGCCGCGCAGGCCGCGCTCGCTGCCGGGCTGATCGACAAAGTGGGCGACAATGTTGCCTTTGGTGAGCGCGTCAAAGCGATTGCGGGCGCTGGCGACGACAAGGACAAGCCCGGCAGCTATGCCTTCAGCCGGCCCGACGCGCTGCTCGCCGCGCATCCGCTGAGCAGTGACGGCAAGGCGATTGCGGTGGTCACAGTTGCGGGAGAGATCGTTGACGGCAAAGCTGGCCCCGGAACCGCCGGAGGTGACCGGATTGCCAAACTGATCGACAAAGCCAACGCCGATGAGGCCCCGGCGCTGGTGCTGCGGGTCGATTCGCCGGGTGGTTCGGTGCTGGCTTCGGAACAGATCCGCGGCGCGCTCGAACGGTTCAAGGCCCCAAAGGACGGCAAGGCGCGCCCGGTGGTGGTCTCAATGGCCAATCTGGCGGCGAGCGGCGGGTACTGGGTCTCGACCCCGGCCACTCGGATCTTTGCCGAACCCGGCACCGTCACCGGATCGATCGGGATCTTCGCGGTGATGCCCAGCTTTGAAGCCACGCTGGCGCGCTACGGTGTCAACAGCGACGGCGTGCGGACCACGCCGCTCTCGGGCCAGCCCGATCTGATCGGCGGGCTAAGCCCCGAGGTCGAGGCGTTGCTCCAGGCCAACATTGAGCAGGGTTACAATCGGTTCGTGGGTCTGGTCGCAAAATCGCGTGGCAAGACCCCTGCTGAAGTCGATGCGATGGCGCAAGGCCGGGTCTGGGATGGCGGCACCGCGCGCCAGAAGGGCCTTATCGATGAATTCGGCGGGCTGCCCGAAGCGCTCAAATATGCCGCTTTCGCCGCCAAGCTCGATAGCTGGCATCCCAAGTTCTATGGTGCCGAGGCGAAAGGTTATGCCGGCATGATCGAAAAGCTGCTGGGCGGCGATGATGAAGATGCAGACAGCGGCGCGCAGGGCCGCGATCTGGTTGCGCAACTGGCGCAGCGCCAGCAGGATAGCCTAACCCGCGCTGCCGCTGGATTGCTGCGGCTGGGCAGCGTGCAAGGGGCGCAGGCCTATTGCCTGGATTGCGCGATCGTGGCCCCAGGCGCGGCACCGGTCGCGGCAGGCAATTGGTTGGTAAAACTGGCAACCGTACTCGCGCTGCGCTGAGTTCCTGCATCCCTGCTTGCCCTTTGCCGCAGCGCTCATTAAGGGCCACCGCTTGTTCCACGACTACGTCGGGCTGCGGGCGTGGCGGAATTGGTAGACGCGCTGGTTTTAGGTACCAGTATCGCAAGATGTGGGGGTTCGAGTCCCTTCGCCCGCACCAATCTCGCTCCGGCAATATAGCCCGCGCAGCGGCACAGCTTACGAGAAGGCTTCTATTGTCATGCAGATTGTCGAGACCACCAATGAGGGTTTGAAGCGCAGCTACAGCGTCAAGATCGCGGCCAAGGATATCGCCGCGCGGATCGATGGCGAAGTGGCCAAGATCGCCCCTGACGTGCGCATGGCTGGCTTCCGCCCCGGCAAGGTGCCCGCCAATCTGGTCAAGAAGATGCACGGGCCGCAGCTGCATCAAGAAGCGCTTAACACCACCGTGCGCGAAGCGGTCGACAAGGTCATCGGCGATCACCAGCTGCGCCCCGCGATGCAGCCACAGATCGCGCTGGGCGACGGGTACGAGCAGGGCAAGGACGCCGAGCTGACCGTTGAGCTGGAAGTGCTGCCGACGATCCCCGCGCCGCAAATCGACGGGCTCAAGCTCGACAAGCTGGTAGTCCCGGTCAGCGACGCCGAAGTGGCCGAGCAAGTCGCCAAACTTGCCGCCAACGCCAAGGCTTTTATCGACGCTAAAAAAGGTAAAAAGGCTGAAACAGGCGATCAGCTGATCATCGACTTCCTCGGCAAGGTTGACGGCGTACCGTTTGATGGCGGCAAGGCCGAAGACGCCGCGCTTGAAATCGGCTCGGGGCGGTTTATCCCGGGTTTCGAAGAACAGCTGATTGGCTGCAAGGAAGGCGATGAAAAGACCATCACCGTAACCTTCCCGGCCGATTATCAGGCCGCCGAGCTCAAAGGCAAGGACGCGACTTTCGACGTTAAGGTAAAGTCGGTCAAAGTTCCCGGCGAAACCAAGATCGACGATGATTTCGCCAAGAGCCTGGGACTGACCAGCCTTGAGCAATTGCAAGGCCTACTGCGCGGCCAGCTTGAGCAGGAAACTGCCGGGCAGACCCGCACCCAGATGAAGCGCGCGCTGCTCGATTTGCTCGCCGCCGGGCATAGCTTTGACGTGCCGCCGACCATGGTTGAGGCCGAGTTCGAGCAGATTTGGGCGCAGCTCAACCAAGAAGCGCAGCAGGAAGAAGATCCTGCCGCCGCCTTGACCGAGATTGAGGCCGAGAAGGACGATTACCGCGCCATCGCCGTGCGCCGGGTGCGGCTGGGGCTGCTGCTGTCTGAGATTGGCCAGGCCAACGGGGTTGAAGTCAGCGCGCAGGAAATGAACATGCTGGTCCAGCAGGCTGCGCAGCAATACCGCGCCGAAGACCGCCAGCGGTTCATGGAATATATCCAGCAGGATGCACTGGCCGCCGCACAATTGCGCGCACCGCTCTACGAGGACAAAGTCGTCGACTTCCTGTTCGACAAGGCCGAAGTCACCGAAAAGACCGTGACCAAGGACGAGCTTCAGGCCGCGATCGAAGCCGAAGACGCCGCGCCGGTGCCGGCCAAGAAGGGCCCTGCGAAAACGGCTGCGGCCAATGCTGATGAAAAGGTTGAGGCTAAGCCCAAAGTCAAGCCTGCTAAGGAAACCAAGACCGCCGCTCCCAAAAAGGAAGCTGCGCCCACGGCCGAAAAGCCCGCCGCCGAAAAGCCAGCCGCCGCAAAGAAGGCTCCGGCCAAGAAAGCCGCACCGAAAAAATAGGCTGGGCTAAGGTTCGCAAAAAAGGGTGCTGCCAATAGGCGGCGCCCTTTTTGTTACGGCACGGGCAGAAGTTGTTAGCCTCACTCTCCCCAGCGCTTAAAGCTCGGCTTCGCCAGCACCGCGGTCCTCGCCCGCTCATAGGCCGCGCCCAGATCCAGCACTTCCTTGTCGCCCCACTTGGGCCCGATAAAGCTCAGTCCCACCGGCAGGCTTTCGACCGCGCCCATCGGCACGGTCAGGTGCGGATAGCCCGCAATCGCTGCCAAACTGCCCGCGCCGACCGAGAGGAAGTGATCGCCGGTGACCAGGTCGATCATCCCCGCCGGACCCTCGGTCGGCGCGATCAGCACGACCACGTTGTTCTTCGCCAGCAGCGCGTCGATCCCCTCGGGCCCGGCCAGCCGGAGCGAATTGGCGCGGGCCTTGTCATGCGCGGCGCGGTCGATGTTCTTTTCGGCCTTTTCGAAACTGTCCTGCCCGAACCAGCGCAATTCGGTCGCGGCATTGGCGGTGTTAAACGCGATCAGGTCAGCCAGCGAGCGCGCAGGCACTTTGCCAGGCAGGCCACTCAGATATTTGCCGATGTCTTCGCGCAGCTCAAAATACAGAACGGTTCCCTCATCGGTGCCCATCGCATCGGGGAAGTCATAGTCAATCGGGACCAGCACCGCCCCAGCGGCGACCAGATCAGCCTGCGCCGCATCGAACAGCCGGTGAACGCCGGGATGCCGCCCGCTTTGTTTGCGTAGGACGCCGATCCGCACGCCTTTGAGACTGCTGGTGCCCAGGCCCAGAGTATAATCCTGCTTGTGCTGATCAGCCTCGGCGGTGGCGGCATCCCTGGGGTCGCTCCCGGCGATCACGCTCAGCACCAGTGCGGCATCGGCCACACTGGTGGTCATCGGCCCGGGCGTGTCCTGGCTGTGGCTGATCGGGACCACGTAGGTCCGGCTGACCAGGCCCACGGTGGGCTTGAACCCGACCACCCCGTTCATGCTGGCCGGGCAAGTGATCGAGCCATCGGTCTCGGTGCCGATCGCGGCCCAGGCCATTCCCGCCGCAACGGCCGCGCCGCTGCCAGAGGAAGAGCCGCACGGGCTACGATCGGTCGCGAAGGGGTTCTTGGTTTGCCCACCCACGCCCGACCAGCCCGACGAGCTGGCGGAGGAGCGGATGTTGGCCCATTCGCTCAGGTTGGTCTTGCCCAGAATAACGCCCCCGTCGGCGCGCAGCCGCGCCACCAGCGGCGCATCGCGGCCTGTGCGGTTGTCCTTGAGCGCAAGGCTGCCAGCGGTGGTGGCAAACTCGGTGGTCTCGATATTGTCCTTGATCAGCACGGTGCGGCCTTGGAGGCGGCCAGTCCTTGCCAGCCTTGCCGCTTGGGCGGGCGCATCGGGGTTGACTACGATCACTGCATTAAGCAGCGGTCCGCCTGGCGCGTCGTCGAGCCGTGCGATGGTATTGAGCTGCTCCTTTGCAGTTGATTCTACTGCGGTCATCCAAACGAGCGGGTTCACTTTGGCCGCAACAGGTTCGGCGAGCAGAAGCACGGGCAGGACGGCAAGAGTGGCGAGACGCATGGTGGTTGGCTTCCCTGTTGATCGGCCACCATGCTGGCATGCTGGCCGCCCGTTGGGAAGCAGGCTTGTCCGACTAATGCCCCGCCCGACGCTCGTGTGCTTCGGCGTAGGCGACCCTGGTCTGGATCAGGCACGTCTGTAATTTCAGGGACAATATACTAAATTTTCAGCTTTCCACCTCGGATTTACGGCAATTACACTGTCCCTTCACCTAACTCCCAATCTCCGCCCCCAGCGGCACCTTTCCTACACCGAGGCCATCCGCCAAAGTCCCCGCACGAACACTCCCGTCCACTGCCGAACCTGCGCGCCCCTCGCGCAGGGTGTGTGTAACCCGCCACTCCAGACAACAAGTCACTGATCTTATATAATTAATAGCCCGAATACCAAGGTTACACCCTGTCACCTTTGTCACCCGCCCTCTGGCCGCACGAACACTCCGCTGAAGATGCCATTCATCACCTAGCGCGGCCGGATACATCGGCACGTTGGCACGTTGGCGGCAGGACCGGGGGGACACGCCAGCGGGGACACGCGATACCCTGTCCCCGGTTCCGCCGTTCATCGTGTAATCGGGTTAATGCCCTTGAACATCGCGGCGCCAGCGCCGACATAAGGCCACCAACCCGACGAGGACCTCCATGCGCGACGTTTACGGTACCGCTTCCACTCACGACAGCTTCAACCGCGACCCGATCACTGGCGCGTTGATCCCGGTGGTAGTTGAACAATCGAGCCGCGGTGAGCGCAGCTTTGATATCTATTCGCGGCTGCTGCGTGAGCGGATCATCTTCGTCACCGGCGAGGTTGAGGATCACATGGCCAGCGTAATCGTGGCCCAGCTGCTGTTCCTGGAAAGCGAGAATCCTTCAAAGGACATCTCGATGTATATCAATTCGCCCGGCGGCGTGGTCACCGCCGGCATGGCGATCCATGACACCATGCAGTATATCAAACCCAAGGTTTCGACCGTGTGCATCGGTCAGGCCTGCTCGATGGGCAGCTTCCTGCTCGCGGCGGGTGAACCGGGGATGCGGGTGGCGCTGCCGCAGGCGCGGATCATGGTTCATCAGCCGTCAGGCGGCGCGCGCGGGATGGCCAGCGATATCGAGATTCAGGCGCGCGAGATCCTGCGGCTGAAGGAAACGATGCATGAGCTTTATTCCAAATATACCGGCAAGTCGGTCAAGCAAGTGGCTGAGGCAATGGACCGCGACACCTGGATGAGCGCGGCGGAAGCCAGCGCGTTCGGATTGGTCGACAAGGTCTTTGAAAGCCGTCCCGAAGGCGAAACCGATGGCAGCGGCAGCGGCGGAGCACCGACCTGATCGCGCCAGAGGCAATTGGACGCCAACCATTAAGTAACCTTGCCGCTTCAGGCGCGGGCAATCTGCGCTGTGTTAAAATGCGTGCTAGGGCAGGATTGATAATTGAAATTGTCGGGCTAGAGTCCGGTGATTCCCTCCGCCCGGCGGAGCAATGGACGAGAGCATGACCAAACTCAGCGGTTCTGATACCAAAAGCACCCTTTACTGCAGCTTCTGCGGCAAATCCCAGCACGAGGTGCGCAAGCTGATCGCGGGCCCAACCGTGTTCATCTGCGATGAATGCGTCGAGCTGTGCAACGATATCATCCGCGAGGAAACCAAGGCCGGGATCGCCGGCAAAAAGGGCAGCGATGTTCCCAGCCCGCGCGATATCTTCGCCACGCTTAACGATTATGTGATCGGGCAGGACCGCGCCAAGCGCGTGCTCTCGGTGGCGGTGCACAACCATTACAAGCGGCTCAAGCACAGCGGCAAGGGCGGCGAGGTCGAGCTGCAGAAGTCGAACATCCTGCTGGTCGGGCCAACCGGTTGCGGCAAGACGCTGCTCGCGCAGACGCTGGCCAAGACCTTCGACGTGCCGTTCACCATGGCCGATGCGACCACGCTGACCGAAGCGGGTTATGTCGGCGAGGACGTTGAGAACATCATCCTCAAGCTGCTGCAATCGAGCGACTACAACGTTGAGAAGGCGCAGCACGGGATCGTCTACATCGACGAGATCGACAAGATCAGCCGCAAGGCCGAAAACCCCAGCATCACCCGCGACGTTTCGGGCGAGGGCGTGCAGCAGGCGCTGCTCAAGCTGATGGAAGGCACCACGGCCAGCGTGCCGCCGCAGGGCGGGCGCAAACATCCGCAGCAGGAATTCCTGCAGGTCGATACCACCAACATCCTGTTCATCTGCGGCGGGGCGTTTGCCGGGCTTGACAAGATTATTTCCGACCGGTTGCAAAAGCGCTCGATCGGGTTTGGCGCGCATGTCGCCGATCCGGACAAGCGCAAAGTCGGCGAATTGCTGCAAAAGGCCGAGCCCGAAGACTTGCTCAAGTTCGGCCTGATCCCCGAATTCGTCGGCCGCCTGCCAGTGATCGCGACGCTGGAAGATCTCGATATCGAGGCGCTGGTCAAGATTCTCAGCGAGCCTAAAAACGCGCTGATCAAGCAATATGCGCGCCTATTCGATCTCGAAGACGTGTCGCTGACGTTCACCGACGACGCGCTGCAGGCGATCGCCAAGCGCGCGATCGAACGCAAGACCGGCGCGCGCGGGCTGCGCTCGATCGTCGAGGGTCTGCTGCTCGACACGATGTTCGATATCCCGACCGAGGCGGGCATTGCCGAAGTGGTGGTGGACAAGGATGTGGTCGAGGGCCGCAAGGAACCGGTGCGGGTGCTCAAGGGCAAGGAAGAAGCAGCTTAGCTAGCGAAGCCGGTATTGGGCGGGCGATCCGAACAAATCCGGACCGCCGCCCTGATTACTTGGCCTGGTGGAACACCACCTCGCCGGCCTTCGCCACCGAGATGTCTTTCTGGTTGCTCGACTTCAGCAGCCAGGCCCCGCCGCTCTGCACCCAAACATCGGCGGTCAGCACGGTCACGTCGAGTTTCATCGGAGTGCCGTCTGGCCCGGGCCGCTCCATATGAATTTCCATCTGCTGTTCAACCTGCGCGGTGGAGCCAGTAATCTGCGCCGAAATGACGGTCACTTTGGGTGAGACACCGCTGCCACCGCCCGGCCTCTTGCCCATCGCCTCGTGCATCTCAGCCGCAGTGTGATCGGTGCCCTGTATGTCGGTCATGACAAAGTCGGGGGTCATTAGCTTGCCCAGCGCGACCGTGTCCTTGGCCTGCCGCGCCGCGCTCAGTTCGGCGTAGCGGCCCGCAAACACCGCCTTGGCGTCTTGCGCCGAAGCGCTGCCGACGATGCTGACCGCGATGATCGCGCCAGCCAGCCAGGGGTGCAGGCTTGAAAATTTCATCAATGGTCTCCTCATTGCTCCAGGCCGGAGCGCTAATTGCAAG
>JAYVML010000142.1:0-5058 GCA_043758955.1 Novosphingobium sp.
ACATCGATCTGGGGATCGATCCGGTACTGCTCAGCCAGCATATTGCAATCGATCTGGGCGTTGCGGAGGTCGGTGGGCTAATGGCGCTGCGGCTTGGGATCGCCGCGTTCCAGGGCAATGTCAGCCGCCTGGTCTGTGATTGCAACCGCGAGGAGCATGCGCCCGCTGTCATTCCGATTGCGAGTGACGGGCATTCCATTCCGGGTAATGCCGTTGCCCATGCGGCGCATCTCGCGCGGTTGGAGCGGTTTTTTCATCCCTATCACGCCGCGCTGGCCGATCTGCTCGAGGCTTATCCGCCAGCGCTGATTCTGTCGCTGCACAGCTTCACTCCGCAGCTCGCATCGACTGGCGAACCGCGCCCATGGCAGGTCGGGGTGCTCTATAATCAAGATGACCGCGCCGCGCAGTTGGCAATCCCGCTGCTTGAAGCAGACGGCTTGGTAGTGGGTGACCAAGAACCCTATTCGGGCAAACTGCTCAACGCGACGATGAACCGTCATGCCGAGGCGGACGGGCGGGCGTATATGGGTATCGAAATCAGGCAAGACCAGATCGTAACGGCGGACCAGCAGGCCGACTGGGCCGAACGGCTCGCGCGGATTTGCAATGAAGTGGCGTTGAAGCTGCCGGGATAGGCGTGTAGGGCCACTTCAGACCTGTTCTCACGAAAGATCGTTGCAATGCCCGCTTACCGTTCGCGCACTTCCACTCACGGCCGCAACATGGCTGGCGCGCGCGGGCTGTGGCGCGCGACTGGCATGAAAGACGGGGATTTCGGCAAGCCGATCGTCGCCGTAGTCAACTCGTTTACCCAGTTTGTGCCGGGCCATGTCCATTTGAAGGACCTGGGTCAGATGGTCGCGCGTGAGATTGAGGCGGCGGGCGGGGTCGCCAAAGAATTCAACACCATCGCAGTCGATGACGGGATCGCGATGGGCCACGACGGCATGCTCTATTCGCTGCCCAGCCGCGAATTGATCGCCGACTCGGTCGAATATATGGTCAACGCGCACTGCGCCGATGCGATGGTGTGCATTTCCAATTGCGACAAGATTACCCCGGGCATGCTGATGGCCGCGCTGCGGATCAACATTCCGGTGGTGTTTGTTTCGGGCGGGCCGATGGAAGCGGGCAAAGTTATCCTTGGCGGCAAGGAGATGGCGATCGATCTGGTCGATGCGATGGTGGCCGCTGCCGATGAGCGGGTCTCTGACGAAGATGTCGCGGCGATTGAGAAAGCGGCTTGCCCGACTTGCGGCTCGTGCTCGGGTATGTTTACCGCCAATTCGATGAATTGCCTGACCGAGGCGCTGGGGCTGTCGCTGCCCGGAAACGGTTCGCAACTCGCCACCCATTCTGACCGCAAGGGGTTATTTCTGGAAGCCGGCCGGTTGGTGGTCGATCTGTGCCGACGCTATTACGAGCAGGATGATGAGAGCGCTCTGCCGCGCAATATCGCCTGCTTCGCCGCATTCGAAAATGCCATCAGCCTCGATATTGCGATGGGCGGCTCGACCAATACCGTGCTTCATCTGCTCGCCGCCGCGCACGAGGCCGGGATCGATTTTACCATGCGCGATATTGACCGGTTGAGCCGCAAGGTGCCGTGCCTGACCAAGGTCGCTCCGGCAAAAAGCGACGTGCACATGGAAGATGTCCACCGCGCGGGCGGCATTCCGGCGATTCTGGGAGAATTGGCGCGGGCCGAATTGCTCCACACCGATCTGCCAACGGTGCACAGCCGCTCGATGGGGGAGGCGCTGAGCCGCTGGGATATCAAGCAGACCAATTCGGCAAGCGTGCAGACCTTCTTCAAGGCCGCCCCCGGCGGGGTGCCGACGCAGACCGCGTTCAGCCAGTCGCGGCGCTGGGCCGAGCTCGACCTCGACCGCGAAAATGGCGTGATCCGCAACGCCGATCATGCTTTTTCCAAGGATGGCGGCCTCGCGGTGCTCTATGGCAACATCGCGCTCGACGGCTGCATCGTGAAGACCGCTGGGGTCGACCAGAGCATCCACAAGTTCGCCGGGCCCGCCAAAGTCTATGAAAGCCAGGACGATGCTGTCACCGGGGTGCTGACCGGGCAGGTCGTGGCGGGCGATGTGGTGGTGATCCGCTACGAAGGGCCAAGGGGAGGGCCGGGGATGCAGGAAATGCTGTACCCGACCAGCTATCTCAAATCGAAGGGGTTGGGTGCGGCCTGCGCGCTGCTCACGGACGGGCGCTTTTCGGGCGGCACTTCGGGCCTCTCGATTGGCCATGTCTCGCCCGAAGCGGCTGAGGGCGGCTTGATTGCGCTGGTCGAGCCCGGCGATCGGATCGAGATTGATATTCCGGGTCGGACGATCCACTTGGCCGTCAGCGACGAGGAATTGGCGCACCGCCGGGTAGCACAGGAGGACAAAGGCTGGCACCCCGCGAAGGAACGCCCGCGCAAAGTTTCGGTCGCGCTTAAAGCCTATGCAGCGATGACCACCAGCGCCGCGCGCGGCGCGGTGCGCGACGTCTCGCAGCTGCGGTTGAAGTGAGAGCGAATTTTACCCCAACGCCGCTCAGCCTGCGCCTGTCGAAGGCCGCGCTCTGCCTTGGCGTCACCACCCCCCTTCTGCTTGCCGCTTGCAGCAAGGGCGGTGTGACCCAGCAGGCGCAAGGCGAAAGTATCGCCTGCGCGCTCGGCGGTTCGCTCCAGTTCAAGCCCGATTGCACGGTCGAGCGCAGCATGGCCGAGGGCGCGCAAGTCATCGTTGTGCGCTTGCCGGCAGGCGGATTTCACCGCTTCGAGGTAAGCCAGGACGGTCAGCAACTGCTCGCGGCCGACGGCGCGGATCAATCGAAATCGGCGCTCAAGCAAGGCCGATTCGAGGTGATCCTTGGACAAGACCGGTTTGTGATTCCGGCCAAGGCCAGTGCCGGGCAGCCCTGACCAAATTCTGACCGCCGCGCAGATGCGCAGCGCGGAAGCGGCGCTGATCGCGCGCGGTAACTCCGTTGATGAGTTGATGCAGCGCGCCGGGTGCGGCGCTGCGGAATGGATCTGGCGCTTGGCGGCGGGGCGCAGCGTCACCGTGCTGTGCGGTCCGGGCAACAATGGCGGCGATGGTTATGTGATCGCCGAGGTTTTGCGCGCGCGCGGCGGCCTGGTGCAGGTGGTAGCGGCGGCCGAACCCGCGAGCGCGGCGGCCAAGGTGGCGCGGGGCCTCTATCAAGGTGAGAGGTTGCTGGCCGATGTCGCACCGCATGGCGACATTTTGGTCGATTGCCTGTTCGGCACCGGCCTGACACGCCCCCTCAGCACCCACGACGCGGCTTTGCTGAAGCGGCTGGCGGCTGGCCACCGGCAGGTGGTCGCGGTCGACTTGCCCAGCGGAATCGATGCGGATCTGGGGCATGCGCTCAACCGCGATCTCCCTGCCTGCCACCTCACAATTGCCCTGGGGGCATGGAAATTTGCGCATTTCCTGATGCCCGCTGCGGCCGGCATGGGCGCGCTGCGGCTAGTCGAAATTGGCGTCGAGGCCATCACTGGGGCCGCTGCTGTAATCGCGCAGCCCCGGTTCGCTCCTCCCGCAGCCGATGCGCACAAGTACACGCGCGGACTGCTCGGGGTGATTGCGGGTGCGATGCCGGGGGCGGCAGTGCTGGCAGCAATGGCCGCACTAGGCTCGGGCGCGGGGTATGTTAAGCTGCTGGGCAAGGGCCACACGCTGCCGCCCGATCTCGTCCAGGACTCTCGGCCCCTCCTTGAAGCGCTCGCCGACAAACGCATCAACGCGTTGCTGCTCGGCCCCGGACTTGGCCGCGATGCGGCGGCGCGGGAGGCAGTGGCGTGGGTGTTGGCACGGCCAGCCCCCACTGTGCTCGATGCCGATGCCTTGTTGCTGCTCACTCGGCCGCTCTTGGCCGAGCGGACCGCCCCGCTGATTGTCACTCCGCACGGCGGCGAGCAATCCGCGCTCGAGCAAGCATTCGGCCTGAGCGGGGAATGCAGCAAGGTTGATCGCGCGCTCGCCTTGGCCAAGGCCGGCAACATGATCGTGGTGGCCAAAGGTGCCGATACTGTGGTGGCCGCACCCGACGGCCGGGTGGCGCTGAGCGCGCGCGCCTCAAGTTGGCTCTCAACCGCTGGGACCGGGGACGTGCTGGCCGGGGTGATCGCCAGCCGCCTGGCATGCGGCGCTGATGCGTTCACTGCTGCCTGCGAGGGCGTCTGGCTGCATCGAGAGGCCGCGCGGCATTGTGCTCCGCCGTTTACCGCTGGGCAGCTTGCCGCGCAGGTGCGAAGCGCTTACGCGGCCTGCCTATGACTGAACCCGCCGAAGAGATTATCCGCATCGCCGCCAAAGGTGACGGAATTACTGCCTCGGGCCGCTTTGCCTGGGGCGCGGCGCCGGGAGACTTGCTGCTCGCTGACGGCAGCCTTGAGCCGGGGCCGCATCATGCCACGCCGCCGTGCCGCCATTTCGGGCGTTGCGGCGGGTGCCAGCTGCAACAGCTTGACGAGCAGACCCTGGCTGAGTTCGTTTCTGCGCGGGTCAGCAATGCCTCGGCCTCGCAGGAGCTGGGCGCGGAATTGATCACGCCGCCGCATCTCTCACCGCCGGGGTCGCGCCGCCGCGCCTCGCTCCGCGCCGAAAGTTCGCAGGGGCGGGTGGTGATCGGCTACCGCGAGGCCAAGTCGCATCGGCTGGTCGAATTGACCGAATGCCCGGTTATGTTGCCCGAATTCGCTGCCTTGCTCACCCCGCTGCGCAAGCTGCTGATCGCGGTTGGATCGGGCAAGCAGCAGGGCGCTGGCAAACGGGGGGGCAAGCACACCCACGTTAAACTCGCCGCAGACATTGATCTTGCGCTGTCGGAACAAGGCGTCGATCTGGCGATCAAGGGCGTGGTGGCCGAAAGTCTGACGGCCACTGAACTGTTGCTCGATTTTGCCAAGACGCATCGTCTGGCGCGGCTGGCGCTCGATCATGGTTACGGGCCGGAGGCGTTGTGGGAACCTGAACCCGTCACGGTGCTGCTGGCCGGTGTCTCGGTGCCATTCCCGCCGGGGAGCTT
>JAYVML010000143.1:0-10457 GCA_043758955.1 Novosphingobium sp.
GAGAACTGGAGCCGCCCGGAAGAGGAAGTCTCGGCCCTGATGGGGCTGCTCAAGCGCTACATCATGGCCGACCTCAAGGAATTTGTCGAAAACAACGTCCGGCTCAAGGTGATCGGCAATTATCAGGCGCTGACACCCGATGTGGTCGCCTTGCTGGACGATGCGCTGGTGCAGACTGCGGCCAACGATGGCACCACGCTGGTGGTTGCGCTGAATTACGGGGCGCAGGACGAGATTGCGCGCGCCGCCGCCAAGGCTGCGGTGAAAGGCGCGATCACCCCGGAAAGCATCGGGGCTGAACTCGATACCGCCGGACTGCCGCCGCTCGACTTGCTGATCCGCACCTCGGGCGAAGTGCGGCTGTCGAACTTTCTGCTGTGGCAAGCGGCTTACGCCGAGATGGTGTTTACCGACGTGCTGTGGCCAGACTTTACGCCAGAGCATTTGCGCGCCGCGCTGGCGGAATTCGCGGGCCGGGAGCGGCGATATGGTGGGCGGTAAGATCAACAGCCCAAGATACTCGCCCTCTGGGGGAGGTGGCTCGCGCAGCGAGACGGAGGGGGGCGCAATAAAGATAGCCGGGTTAGCGGCTGCGCGCTCCCGCGCGCAATTCTCGCTTGCCCCCCACCACCACATTCGTTGGTTCCCCTCCCCCGTTGGGGGCAGATCTTTGCGATGACCGAACCGCAACCCCAGCCCAAACTCAAAAAATCCGACCTTCCAACCCGCGCGGCTTCTGCGGCGGTTATGGTGCTGGTCGCAGGAAGCGCGCTTTGGCTCGGCGGCTGGGTGTGGACTGCGCTTGTGGCCGCAGTGGCCCTTGGAGTGCTATGGGAATGGTGGGGGCTGGTCTGCGGATTCGTCCCGAGAATGGCGCGACGGGTTGTGTGGATGCTGGGCGGCTTCATCTATGTCGGGCTAGCAGCATTGATGCTGTTCGTGCTGCGGGTGGTGCCATTGCCATTGGGCCAGATTCTGCTGGTAGCGGTAATTTTGGGAGTAATCGGCACCGATGTTGGTGCCTATTTCGCAGGACGGACGTTTGGCGGCCCAAAGATTGCGCCCGCAATTAGCCCGTCCAAGACCTGGTCAGGATTGGTTGGCGGCATGGCCGGTGCGGCTGCGGCGTTGGTGCTAGTGACCTACCAAGCTGAAGGTTTTGGCGATTTCGGGTGGAAGCTGCTAACCGGCGCCGCGGTTGCAGTAATTGCCCAGCTTGGAGATTTTTTCGAAAGCTGGATGAAACGGCGCGCGGGCGTCAAAGATGCTAGCAACTTGATCCCCGGACACGGCGGATTGTTTGATCGAGCCGACGGATTGCTTGCGGTTTTGTTTGTGCTCGGCCTAATCGCTACCTTTAATTTTGTTGTACGTCCGTAACGATGCGCTCGCTCTCGGTTCTTGGTGCGACCGGCTCGATTGGCGCATCGACACTCGATCTGGTGCGGCGCCAGCCGGGCGAGTGGCGGATCACAGCGCTGACCGCCAATTGTCAGGCGGCCGAGCTCGCGGTGCTGGCTCGCGAATTTTCAGCCGAGATTGCCGTGGTCGCCGACGAAACTTGTCTGCCTGCCTTGCGCGCGGCTCTCGCAGGAAGCGGGATCGCGGCGGCCGGCGGGGCGGCGGCCTTGGTCGAAGCCGCTGCTCGGCCGGCCGACCTGACTCTTGCCGCCATCGTCGGTTGTGCGGGTCTTGCGCCAACTATGGCCGCGATCGAGCAGGGGCGCACTGTCGCGCTGGCCAACAAGGAAGCGCTGGTTTCCGCCGGCGACGTGCTGATGGATGCGGTCGCCCGGCATGGCGCCACGCTGCTGCCGGTTGATAGTGAGCACAATGCGATCTTCCAGTGTCTGGCGGGCAACGACATTGCGGATGTCCGCACCATCACGCTGACCGCGTCGGGCGGCCCATTCCGCGATTGGACCACCGAGCAGCTGTCTGCCGCCACCCCGGCGCAGGCGGTCAAACATCCCAACTGGGCAATGGGCGCGAAGATCAGCGTCGACAGCGCGACGATGTTCAACAAGGGGCTCGAACTAATCGAGGCGCATCATCTGTTCCCGGTCGGGCTCGATAAATTGCGGATCATCATTCATCCGCAGTCGGTGGTTCATTCGATGGTCGAATACCGCGATGGTTCGACCTTGGCGCAGCTGGGCCCGTCCGATATGCGGGTGCCGATTGCCTCCTGTCTCGCCTGGCCCGCACGGATGGTCACGCCGTGCGCGCCGCTCGATCTGGCCGCGCTGGGGGCGCTGACCTTTCGGCTGCCCGACGAAGCCCGCTTTCCCGCCACCGCGCTGTGCCGCGCTGCGGCCGAAGCGGGCGGGGCGGCCCCGGCGGTGCTTAACGCCGCCAACGAAATTGCGGTGGCCGCGTTTTTGTCTGGTCAGATCGCGTTCACCCGCATCGCGGTAATGGTCGCGGAAGTATTGTCGCGCTATGGTCCTGCCGCGCCGGGTACCCTCGATGATGTAATCGCGGTCGATCTCGCGGCCCGGGCCTACGCGCGCGATTTGTTGGAGCTTGCTTGAATTGGTCCAGTCCCCGTCGATCCTGCTGACAATCGTCGCTTTCGTCCTGTTGTTGGGGCCGCTGATCGTGCTGCACGAACTGGGACACTATTTTGCCGGACGGCTGTTTGGTGTGCGCGCAGAAACGTTCTCGGTCGGGTTCGGCAAAGAGCTGTGGCACTGGATTGACAAGCGCGGCACCCGCTGGCGGCTCGCGGCGTTTCCGCTGGGCGGGTATGTGATGTTTGCCGGTGATAGCGATCCGTCAAGCAAGCCCAGCGCCAATCTGCAAGGCCAGCCGCGCACGGCTTTGGCGGGCACGCTGGCCGGTGCGGAGCTGTGGCAGCGGGTGATCATCATCCTGGCCGGACCAATGGCCAATCTGGTTACCGCGATCCTGATTTTTGCTGGCTTTGCGATGGCCTTTGGCATTCCCTCGTCACCTGCGGTAATCGGCGGTTTTTCGCCAAGTTCTGCCGCGCGGGCCGCTGGACTGCAGACGGGCGACCGCATTGTCGCGATCGACGGCACGCAGATTGACGATTTTGCGGACATTGCACCGCGCGTTTCTCTCTACCCGGGCGACATCGTGAACATTGCTATTGAACGCGCCGGACGCAGGCTGCAAATCCCGGTGAAACTGGCGCTGGATATCAGCAAAGACCAGTTCGGCAATGAGGTGCGGCGCGGATTGCTCGGTATCGGTACCGCGGGTTTGCAATACGAGCGGGTGAATCCGATCCGCGCAGTCGGTTACGGCACGGTGCAAAGTTTGGGGATTGCCCGGATGATGGCGATCGGGCTCAAACAGATTGTCACCGGAGAGCGCTCGGTGCGTGAAATGGGCGGGCTACCCAAGGTAGCGAAATTCTCAGGCGAGATGCTCTCGCTGGGCTGGCTGCCGTTCGTTGGCTTCGCCGCGCTCATTTCAATTAACTTGGCATTCATCAACTTGCTGCCAATCCCGACCCTCGACGGCGGGCACCTGGCGATTTATGCTGCGGAGGCAATCCGCCGCAAACCGCTGGGTCTGCGCAGTCAAGAATGGGCGTTCCGGATTGGCATGGCGTTCGTGCTGGCTTTTGCGGTATTCGTCACAGTGAATGATCTTGCCGGGATGTTCCTTTAGAGCCTGGCTCTGGTGGACCGAACCGCGGGGCGGGACTTTTAATTCTGCGGAAGGTTGCAGCAACTTTGCTTGATCGGACGGGACGCTTCGGGCAGAGGGCGGCGACAGGCCTGCACGCTGCGGGTGAACTATCCGTTTGGGGCACCTGCCGCAGCTCAATTTGACGGGAACAACCGTGCTTAATACACCTTGCCTGATCGATCGTTTTCCTGTTGCCCGCACGGGCCTGCGGCTCGCCGCAATGCTGATGGGGACGACGATCCTTGCCGGTGCTCCGCAAGCCGCGCTGGCGCAAGTTGCTGCCCGGACCGTTCCTGCCCCGACCGTTCCTGTCCCGGCGGCCCCAATCCCGGCGGCTGCCACCGAAGTCCCCACCACGATCCAATCGATCACGGTCAATGGTGCACAGCGGCTCGAACCCGATACGATCCGCTCGTACATCAAGCTGCGCGTGGGCCAGCCTTACACGCAGGCTGCCGCCGATCAGGCGCTCAAGGACTTGTTCGCGACCGAGCTGTTTTCCGACGTCAAGGTTACCAACGATGGCGGCAACGTGACGATCGAGGTTAAGGAAAGCCCGGTCATCAACCGCATCGTGCTTGAGGGGAACAAGCGCATCAAGAGCGAGAAAATAACGCCCGAGATCAAGCTAGCCCCGCGTCAGATATTCACGCGCTCCAAAGTGCGTGCCGACGTCGCGCGGATCCTCGAGTTGTATAAGCGTCAGGGGCGGTTTGCCGCATCAGTTGAACCCAAGATGGTCATGCTCGACCAAAACCGGGTCGATATCGTGTTCGAGATCAACGAGGGTCCCAAAAGCAAGGTTCGCCAGATCAACATCATCGGGAATGAGCACTTCTCCGACGGTGTTCTGCGCGATCAGATGTACACCAAACAGGCCAGCATCACGCGGATCTTCTCCTCGGGCACCACCTATGACCCTGACCGGATGGCCTTCGACCAGCAGAAGCTGCGCCAATTCTATCTGACCAAGGGCTACGCCGATTTCCGTATTGTTTCGGCAGTCGCCGAACTGACCCCGGACAAAAAAGACTTCATACTGACTTACGTGGTCGAGGAAGGGCCGCGCTACAAATTCGGGCCGATCAAGGTTGAAAGCCAATTGCGCGATTTTGACGGCGACCGGCTCGCCGCGCAACTGCCAATGAAGACGGGTGATTGGTACGACGCCAAACAGGTCGAAGACACGATCGACAAGCTCAACGAAACGCTGGGCGCTTTCGGCTATGCTTTCGCCGACGTGCGGCCTGACTATGCGCGCGACAAGGACGCGCTCACGATGGGGCTCACCTTCCAGATCGCCGAAGCACCCCGCGTCTATGTCGAAAGGATCGATGTCAACGGTAACACGCTGACGCAGGACAAGGTGATCCGCCGTGAATTCCGGCTCGCTGAGGGCGATGCGTTCAACTCGCTGCAGGTCAAGCGCTCGACCGCGCGAATCAATTCGCTCGGCTATTTCCAGGAAAAGTTTGAAATTGAACAAAAGCCGGGCTCGGCGCCCGACCGGATTATCCTTGAAGCCAATGTCGAGGAAAAGCCGACCGGTCAGCTCCAGCTTTCGGCGGGCTATTCCAGCCTTGAGAAGCTGATCTTTCAGGGTTCGATCGAGCAGCGCAATTTCCGTGGGCGCGGGCAGACGATCGGGCTCAATCTGGCTTATTCGCAGTATTCGAAACAGGCCGACATCAGTTTTACCGAACCCTATGTGTTCGATCGCAATATCTCGCTTGGGGTGAACGTCTATCGGCGCGATCTCAACAGCTTCAACTATCTCAATGCAAACCGCAACACGATCTATCGGCAGGGCACCACGGGCTTTCAGGTTCGTGCCGGCATCCCGGTCACCGAATATATTTCGGCGGTGGCGAGTTACACCCTCAATTACGACGACGTCAGCATCGATCGGACCCAGTATTATTCAACCCGCGCGAACGGCACTTTGCAGTGCGATCCGCTGCTGGCGGGACGGTATCTGTGCGAAGCGCTGGGCAAGCGGACCAGTTCGATCTTGGGCATTTCGCTGATTTACGATACGCTCGACAATCGGATCCATCCGGGCCACGGCAAGGCCGTTTCAGTCTCGGCCGATTTCGCCGGGCTGGGCGGATCGGTTAAATATGGCCGCGTCCGGGGCAATTTCTCCCAGTATTACACGCTTTCGAAGGGGTTCATCTTCTCGCTGAAGGCCGAGGGCGGCGCGATCGTGCCGTGGAGCGGCGGCGGCGGCGTGGGGCCGGGCGCAGACGCGATCCGCCTGACTGACCGGTTCTATCTGGGTGAGCCGCAGATCCGCGGGTTTGATATCCGCGGGGTTGGCCCGCGCATCATTCGTCAATTTATTATCGACGATCCGGCGCATCCTGGCTCCCCGCTGGTCGTGACCGATCGCAAGAAAGTGGTCGATGATGCTCTTGGTGGGCGTTATTACTATCTCGGTCATGCCGAGCTGGAAATTCCGCTGGGTTCGGGCGCAAAGGAATTGGGGCTGCGACCGTCGATCTTTATGGATGCAGGTGCGGTCTGGGGTCTGCGCGAACCAATCCAGGAAAACAGCCCGTACCCGGGTGGAACTTTTATTGCCTCACGCAATGCCACAGGCAACGCGCTTTACACTCAGATCGATGCCGCTTCGCTGGTCGGAACGGTATGCACGCCAACCACAGTTTCGCAAGTTACATCCGCTTCTAATCCAACGCCGCCAAGTTGCTATGGCACCGGGCCGCTCGCCAACGTCGCGGTCGGCTCAACCGTCCCGCCGTTCCAGGAAATTTTCGTGGGCAATTCACCCAGGCCGCGCATTTCTGTCGGCATAGGGGTAAACTGGAATTCGCCATTCGGTCCGTTCAGGATCGATTTTGCCAAGACCCTGTTGAAGGTCAAGGGTGACAACACCAAGTCCTTCACATTCAATGTAGGAACACAATTCTGATGACCAATATGTTTAAACTCGCTCTTGGCAGCGCTCTTGCGGCGGTGCTTGTGGCCCAGCCCGGACTGGCGCAGACCGCCAGGAAGCCTGTTGTAGCCCCGGCTGCTGCGGCCCCGCGCGGCACTGCCGTAGCCGGCATCGGCGTGGCCGATCTGCAGGCGGCAGTGGCCAGCACCAATGCCTACCGCGCCGCCACGCAAAAGCGCCAGATCGATTACAAGCCGACTTACGATGCGGCTCAGGCGCGATTGAGTCAGCTTCAAACCCAGCTAAAGCCGTTGGCCGACCAGTTCAATGCGGACCGTGCGGCCAAGAAGCCGGATACGGTGCTGCAAACCGAATATAACCAGATTCAGGCCATGCAGGCGCAGGGCGAGGCGGAGATCAAGCAGATCCTCGCACCAGCGCAGACTTCAGACGAATATGTAATCGATCAGATCACCGAAAAGCTGCCGCAGGCGGTGCAAAATGTGATGGCCCGCCGCGGCCTGACGTTGTTGCTCAATCCCGAAGCCGTGATCCTGTCAGCACCTATGTATGACGCGACGGCGGCATTGGTTGGCGAACTCAATGTGCTGGTGCCATCGGCGCAGATCAACCCGCCACCGGGTTGGCAGCCGCGCCGCGTGCGTGAGCAACAGGCGCAGCAACAACAGCAGCGTCCGGCCACGGGCACAGCGCCAGCCGCAACCACCGCGCCCAAGCCAGCCGGTCCGCAGCCCGAAGGCCGCTAAACCGATCGCGCGGGGGCAGCGATGAGCGACGATAACACCACAGATGCCACAGCCGGCGCGGGTTCAACACCCGCGTCGAGCTATGACATACGCCAGATTTTGGCCGCATTGCCGCACCGCTATCCGATGCTGCTGGTTGACCGGGTGGTGTCACTGATCGCTGATGGCGAGATTCACGCGATCAAAGCGGTCAGCTTCAATGAGAGCTTTTTCCAAGGGCATTTCCCGGGCCGTCCGATTATGCCCGGAGTGCTGCAGATCGAAGCCTTGGCGCAGGCCGCGGGCATCCTCGCGGTTGAGACACTTGGTCTCGCGGGGTCGGGCAAGCTGGTCTATTTCATGGCAATCGAGGAAGCCAAGTTTCGTGCGCCGGTTGAACCCGGTGTGCTGCTCGACCTCAAGGTCGGCTTCGTCCAGAAGCGCAGCCGCGTGTGCAAGTTCTGGGGGCAGGCCTCGGTAGCAGGCAAGGTGACCTGTGATGTGCAGTTCACCGCCATGATTGCCGACGCGCCACTATAACTGGGTGTTGACGATCGAAAGTAGGACACCGGACTGCTTCTTCCGAGAGGCTGGACAAGGACCCACGAGGCCGCTATGCGCCGCGCTTCCTTTTCAGGCCGGTCGGTACCGGCTTCAGCGAAAGACCAAATCCATGAAGGCCGACATCCATCCCGATTATCACACCATCAAGGTGCAGATGACCGACGGTACTGTGTTCGAAACGCGCTCCACCTGGGGCAAGGAAGGCGCCACGCTGGTGCTCGAAATCGATCCTACTTCGCACCCGGCATGGACTGGCGGCACCCGCCAGCTTGATCAGGGCGGCCGCGTCGCCCAGTTCAACAAGCGCTTTGGCGGGCTTACGCTCAAGAAAAACTGAGCTGCGTTTCGCGCAGGAATTACACGCTATTAAAAAGGGCGGCTCCGATGGAGCCGCTTTTTTTAATAGATCACTTGGGAGCGCGGACTAACTTAATCGCTGGCGATATTGCTCGCGTCTGCTTCGCTGATTGCGCGCAAGAATTCTACCCCGCAGACGCCTTCGCGCGCCCAGCGGACGATCGCCTGGATAGACCAGTCGGGCGCAAACTCTACGGTGAGGAAGATACCGGTGCGAAGCCATTCGGCCTCGGTCACCAGGCTGCAGCCGAATACCGAGACGTCGCGGATCTGCGCGTGACTGCGTTCGCCGCCCGAACTCCATACGGTTGCCTCTGCACCGGCAATGCGCCGTTCTGCCCGGCGCGTATTGGGCCGCGAGGTCGTGGCCTCGAGCTTGGCAATCTTTGGTTTGGCGTTCACTGTATACTACCCCGTTCCCCGCGTCGATTTTGGGAAAACTATCCAAAGAGGGTTAATTTTTCTTCCTCACAGGTGGTTTGGCGATGGGAGCTGGGTGGCACAGTTTTTTCTTCCCATCGCCCGCGCCTTATGCAAAGGCGCGCCCCTGTCATGCGGACCCAGCGTCTGGCGTGGTTGTGGCGATCGTAGCTCAGTTGGTTAGAGCGCCGGTTTGTGGTACCGGAGGTCGTGGGTTCGAGACCCATCGATCGCCCCATTTTCTGCTTTGTGAGCACTGTTTTTCACCGCGCACGTGCGGAACAAAATGCCGCCATAGCCCCGCTTGGCGCTTGCCCGCCACCGCGCTGCGTGGCACAGCGGCGCGGGCCTGATTTACGCCTCGAAAATTCATGAAAGCGTCCATGCACGGCTTCGCCAATCCTGCCCGGTTTCTGCGTCTGGCGCGGCTGTTTACTGGGCCGTTGTTGGTGATTGGCGGTGTGTTGACGGTGGCCGCGTTGGCTTGGGGTTTGTTCGGCGCGCCGCCAGAGCAACTGCAGGGCGAAACGGTGCGGATTCTGTTCATCCACGTGCCTGCTGCCTGGCTCGGGATGGGCGGGTGGAGCATGATCGCGCTGGCCAGCCTGAGCGAACTGGTCTGGCGTCACCCGCTTGCTAGCATCGCGGCGCGCGCCGCCGCGCTGCCGGGCGCATTCTTTGCGCTGCTGTGCTTGGTTACCGGTTCACTGTGGGGCCGCCCGGCTTGGGGCGCTTGGTGGGTCTGGGATGGCCGGCTGACGTCGATGCTGGTGCTGTTTTTCCTTTACTGTGCTTATTTGGCGCTGGCCGACGCGGCGGCGCGATCGGGGCAGGGCAACACCCGGATCGCGGCGATCTTCGGGATGGTCGGGGCAGTCAACATCCCGATCATCCACTATTCGGTGATCTGGTGGAACAGCCAGCACCAGTTGCCCAGCATTGCGCTTGGCAAATCGGCCATGGCACCGGTGTTTTTATACGGATTGCTCGCGGCGACGCTGGGCTTCTCGCTGCTGTTCGGCGGCGTGGTCTTGGCGCGGATGCGCACGCTGCTGGCCGATCAGCAAAGTGAGGCCCGGCTGCGCCGCCGCGCGCATGACTTTGCTGATGCATGAAGGTCTGAACCACTGGGCTTTTGTCTACGCCGCTTACGCGGTGGGCGTGACCGGCACCGCCGTACTGGTTCTGCACAGCTGGACGGCGATGCTGCGAGCTGAGGCGCGGCGTGAGCGGAGCCGCGCGCTGTGAACGAGGCAATCAAGCCCAAGCACCAGCGGCTGATATTGGTGCTGGCCGCGATGGCGGCGCTGATCGCGGCGGCGCTGATGGCGGCCTGGGCGCTGCGCAATCAGGCATCATACTTTTATCTCCCGGCCGAGATGGCCAGCCACCCGCCCACCGCCGATCGGGCGGTGCGGCTGGGCGGAATGGTCCAAAAAGGGTCGCTCAAAACTGCGCCCGATGGCCTAACGATCCATTTCCTGGTCAGCGACGGCACCGCGCAAGTGCCGGTTACCTTCACCGGGATTACCCCCGATCTGTTCAAGGAGGGTTCGGGGGTCGTCGCCGAAGGCCACCGCCGCGTCGACGGCACTTTCGTGGCCGACAATTTGCTGGCCAAACACGATGAGAAATACGTGCCGCGCGAAATGCAGCAGATGAGCAACCGTGAAGCGCACCAAAAAGTGGCAGCGACCAAGTGATCGCGACACTCGGCCTCGCGGCATTATGGCTGGCAGCGGCACTGGCGGCGTTGCAGTTGTTCGGCGGGTTCCTGTCGCTGCGAATGCCCGATAATCCGCTGGCGG
>JAYVML010000144.1:0-3461 GCA_043758955.1 Novosphingobium sp.
CGCGATTGATTGCGGCGCAGCTGCCGCCGCAGATCGGGCCAGGCTGGCTGATCGTGCCGGTGCCGCTGCACCGCTGGCGGCTGTGGAGCCGGGGGTTCAACCAATCCGCTCTGCTGGCGCGCGAACTGGCGGCGAGTACTGGGGCCGAGTTGATAGTTGATGGCCTGCTGCGGACTAAGCGCACGCCGACGCTGGGGGGATTGGGCCGGGCTGCGCGTGCGCGCGCGTTGTCGGGCGCGATCCAGCTCAACCCGCGCCATGCCGATCGACTGCACGCCGCGCAGGTCTTGCTCATTGACGATGTCCTGACCAGCGGCGCAACGAGCGATGCCTGCATTCGCGCGCTTAAACGGGGCGGTGCGCAGGAAGTAGTCTTGGGCTGTTTCGCCCGCGTGCTCTATGAGGCCTTGCATTTGGTGTAGAAAGAGCAGGCGTAAAAACGGAAACGCCCGGAACCGAAGTTCCGGGCGTCCTCGTGACGAAACTCTCGAGGCGCCACTTGCGTGGTTTGGCAGCTCCCCCTTCGGGCTGCCGCGCCCAATCCCTCATGCGGTTGGTATCCCTGAACTTAAGCCATCGGCCTTACCGCGCTTACTGAATCACCGAATCCGCAACGGAAAGAAAGGGCCAAGCGCGCTAGTTTCATTTTTTGATCGACACATGTGGTTATCTTGCAACAAAGGAATATCATGAGCGAGGGCAGCCAGCATGAGATCGAGCAGGGCACAGTCTTCCTGCCCAAATTCGATTCGAACGGATTATTGATCGCCGTGGCGGTCGATGTTGAGAGCCGCGAGGTGCTAATGCTGGCGTTCATGGACCGCGGAGCGTTGACCAAGACCCGCGAAACCGGTCTGGCTCATTTCCATTCGCGCTCGCGTGGGCGCCTGTGGATGAAGGGGGAAACCTCTGGCAATGTGCTAAGGGTGGAAGAAATCCGGGTCGATTGCGATCAAGATGCGCTTATTCTGATGGTGCGCCCGGCGGGGCCGGCCTGTCACACGGGGGAAAAAAGTTGCTTCTATCGCCGTTTGAATGACGATTCGCTGGACCCAGTCGCCGATTGACGCTTACGTAAAGGTAAGTTAAGGCACAGATATGGATCAGCTTGGTGCTTCCCCATCTAACCACGCCGGTGCGCACCTTGATACACCCGATGCGCTGCAGCGTGAGCAGTTTGCCATCTCCGACTTGACAGCTGAATTTGAGGTAACCGCGCGAGCGCTGCGATTCTATGAAGACGAAGGCCTCATCGCCCCGGCTCGGATCGGCCTAACGCGGGTCTATTCAAAACGCGACCGCGCTCGCTTGGCTTGGATTCTGCGCGCCAAGAACGTGGGTTTCAGTTTGACTGAGATCAAGGAGATGATCGATCTCTACGATCTGGGCGACGGCCGAGTCGAACAACGTCGCGTCACGCTAGAGCGGTGCCGAACCAAAGCTGAGCGGCTGCGGCAGCAGCGCGCTGATCTCGACGCGGCAATTGCGGAACTGTCTCAATTCATCGCTTTAGTTGAAAACATCGATCCGGCTGCAACCAAAGCTGATCGCAGAGGCCAAGGATAATCCATGCCGATCTATAGAGCGCCGACGCGCGACACGCGGTTTGTCATCAACGAAGTGCTCAAGCTCGAAAATTACGGCAACTTGTCGGGATTCGAACAAGCTACACCAGATATGATCGACACGGTTGTGGAGGAATTTGGAAAGTTCGTGTCCGAAGTCCTTGCCCCGCTAAACTTAGTGGGTGACCGCGAAGGCTGCACCCGCCATGCCGATGGCTCGGTTACCACTCCCACTGGATTTAAGGCGGCGTTCGACCAGTTTCGCGAAGCTGGGTGGGGCACGCTCGCTTCACCAGAAGCGTTCGGCGGACAGGGCTTGCCGCATGTGCTAGGCTTTATGGCGCAAGAATACATCGCTACGGCTAACCAAGGTTTCGGCATGTATCCAGGGCTGACGGAGGGCGCGATTTCGGCGATCATTGCCAAGGGTTCACCCGAGCAGCAGGCCAAATATCTGCCAAAGATGATCAGCCATGAATGGCTGGGCACGATGAACCTGACCGAGCCACAGTGCGGCACCGACCTAGGCCTGATCCGCACCCGCGCAGTACCCGGCCTCGATGGGTCCTATTCGATCACTGGCACCAAGATCTTCATCTCAGCCGGTGAGCACGATCTGACCGAGAATATCATTCACTTGGTTTTGGCCAAGACCCCCGATGCGCCCGAAAGTTCGAAGGGCATCTCGCTGTTCATTGTGCCCAAGGTGATGGTCAATGACGATGGCTCGCTTGGCGCTCGCAATGCGGTTTCGTGTGGCAGCCTTGAACATAAGATGGGCATCCACGGCAATGCCACCTGTGTGATGAATTACGACGGCGCCACCGGGTACATGGTCGGTGACGAGAACAAAGGTCTTGCTGCGATGTTCATCATGATGAACGCAGCGCGGCTCGGAGTGGGTATACAGGGGCTTGGTCAAGCCGAGGTCGCTTACCAAAACGCGGTCAAATATGCGCACGAGCGCCGCCAAGGCCGCGCGCTGACCGGCCCGGCCGAACCGGGTGAGAAGGCCGATACGCTGTTCGTCCACCCCGACGTGCGGCGCATGCTGATGGATGCCAAGGCTTTTACCGAAGGGATGCGGGCACTGTGCCTGTGGGGTGCTCTGCAGGTTGACCTGACGCATAAGGCGGCCAGTGAAGAAGAACGCCAGTCAGCCGATATGATGATCAGCCTGCTAACCCCGGTGATCAAAGGCTATGGCACCGACAAGGGGTTTGAGACCTGCGTGAATATGCAGCAGGTGTTCGGCGGGCATGGCTATATCGAGGAATGGGGGATGAGCCAGTTTGTCCGCGATTGCCGGATCACCCAGATCTACGAAGGTGCCAACGGGGTGCAAGCGATGGACTTGGTCGGCCGCAAGCTGGGGCAAGGCGGCGGCGCAGCGGTGCAGATGTTATTTGCACTGGTCGACAACGAGTGCGCGGCGGCGAAAGCCAAGCCTGAATTGGCTGATCTGGCCGCACGTCTGGAAAAGGCCAATGGCGAACTCAAAGCTTCGACGTTGTGGTTGATGCAAAATGGCATGACCAATCCCAACAATGCCGGGGCCGGCGCGCATCATTACATGCATCTGATGGGCATCGTCGCGACCGGGCTGATGTGGCTGCGGATGGGCGAAGTAGCGCTGGAAGCACTGGCGGCAGGGAGCGGCGACAAGGCATTTTACGAGGCCAAGCTGGTTACCGGCCGTTATTACGGCGAGCGATTCATGTCCGACGCGGGATCGCTTCGGCGCAAGATTGAGGCCGGAAGCGAAACGATGATGGCCTTGCCAGTGGAGGCTTTCGCTACTGCTTGACCTGATCGGGGCGCTTACCTAAGCCCGCGATATGACTGTAAAAACGCCCGTTGCAAGCTTTCGTGAACGTCACCACGCTGCAATTTGGT
>JAYVML010000145.1:0-20733 GCA_043758955.1 Novosphingobium sp.
TCGCACGCCTGACCGATGATGATCGGACCAGCGCCGATGACGAGGATTGAGGAGATCTCAGTACGTTTGAGCATTAATTTTCACTCGCCAAAATCTCGAAACTCAGATCATACTTTGACGGTCGAGTGCCCAAGCCAAAAATACAGTTTAATTGTGCATTTGTAGTTGATTGCAGTGGAACCTCTGCCCACTCAACGTTATCGCTAGCTGATTCGACCTTAAACTTTTGAACGCCGCAAGATGAGACAGCCACGCTTGGCGATATCCAAGCCAACTCGTCGATGCTTGGCCTTGATTTTAAGTCCATGAACTCACCTTGCTGCTTTCCTAATACCTTCAAAGTGAGATTGTTTTGAACACCGCCTTGCATCCTAAAAATCCAACCTGCCGAAAATCCAAAAGCTACAGCAAGAAGTAAAGAGATGATTGCTTGATGTCTCACCCCAACATCCTAACAAACCGCTCAAACAGATAGAAGCTATCCATCGGTCCCGGGCTGGCCTCGGGATGATACTGCACCCCGAACGCCCGCTTGCCCTTCACCGCGATCCCGCAGTTCGAACCATCGAACAGCGACACGTGCGTCTCTTCCACGCCATCAGGCAACGTCGCCCCATCCACTGCGAAGCCGTGGTTCATGCTGGTAATCTCAACCACGCCGTCTGCCAGCCGCTTGACCGGGTGGTTCGCGCCGCGGTGGCCTTGGTGCATTTTTATGGTGCTGGCGCCCGCCGCGATGCCGAGCATCTGGTGGCCGAGGCAGATGCCGAACACCGGCACATCGCGCGCGAGCAGGCCCTGGATTACGGGCACCGCATAGACCCCGGTCGCCGCCGGATCGCCTGGCCCGTTCGAGAGGAATACCCCGGCGGGTTCGAGTTCCAGCACATCGGCCAGCGCGGTCTGCCCCGGCACCACAGTCACCCGCGCCCCGGCCTTGACCAGATTGCGGAAAATATTGTCTTTTGCGCCGTAATCGATCGCAACCACGTGGGGCCTCGCGTCGTGGGGCGAGCGGGCATAACCCTTGCCCAGCGCCCAGACGCCGCCTTCCCAGTCCTGATTGGCGCTGCGGGTGACCACGCGGGCGAGGTCCATTCCCTCCAGCCCGGGCCAATCCTGCGCCCGCTTGATCAGCGCAGGCAGGTCGAACTTGCCTTCGGCGCTGTGCGCGATCACCGCGTTGGGCGCGCCGTTCAGACGAATGCGGCGGGTCAGCGCGCGGGTATCGATGCCCGACAGACCGATCTTGCCTTTGGCCGCGAGCCACTCACCCAGAGTACCGGTGCTGCGGAAATTGCTCGGCACGGTCACGTCTTCGCGGACCACGCAGCCGACCGCGCCATCGACCGCGCTCTCCGAGTCTTCGTCGTTGACCCCGACATTGCCGATATGCGGGAAAGTGAAGGTGACGATCTGCCCGGCATAGGAAGGATCGGTCAGCACTTCCTGATAACCGGTCATCGCGGTGTTGAAGCAGACCTCGCCCACCGCTGCGCCTTCTGCGCCGAACCCGCGCCCCCAGGCGACGTGGCCATCGGCGAGCACGAGCACGCCAGTTGCACCGGCAGGTTGCGGCGCAAGACTTGGGGCGGCGTCGGCCATTTTGAGGGCGCTCCGTGAGGCGGGTTTTCCAGCGATGTTGCTAAGCAATTGCGGCTAGAGAGTGCCCGCCCCAGCGTCAACCGTTGAAAAGCAAAAAATCGCCGCTAGGGACAAGCTTTCCCCATCTGCTTGGGCAATTGCGAAGGAACCTCCCCATGCTCCGCGACACGATCAAGGCCGCCCAGATCACCGCGATGAAGGCGGGCGACAAGCCCCGCGTCGCTGCGATCCGGCTGATCCTGGCCAAGCTGAAAGACAAGGACATCGAATTGCGCACCGCCAGTGCTCTGCCAGAAGACGACGTGCTGGTGGTCGATGTGCTGCAGAAGATGGCCAAACAGCGCCGCGAATCGATCAGCATGTTCGAACAAGGCGGGCGCCACGAACTCGCCGATGTTGAGCACGCCGAATTGGCGGTGATCGAGGAATTCATGCCCAGCCTGATGAGCGAGGCCGACACCGTGGCAGCAATTGCCACGATCAAGGCCGAATTGGGCGCCGAAGGAATGAAAGACATGGGCAAAGTTATCGCGGAACTGAAGGCGCGACACGGTGCACAGCTAGATATGGGGAAGGCCAGCGGGCTGGTGAAGGCGGCGCTGGGGTGAGGTTTCGCTATGGTGTCTCGACTACTCTCGCCACGAACCGGGATGGGGAGTGGTCCATATTCCCAAACCCGTTCGTGTCGAGCGTAGTCGAGACACAGCCGCGCTAACATGGCCTTCTGGTGCTACATCCTGCGCTGCGCCGACGGGAAGTACTACACCGGCCACACGGACGACCTGGATCGCCGGATCGCTGAACACACGGTTGGCGGCCATTGCACCTTCACCTCAAAGCGGCGGCCCGTTCAATTGATTTGGTGTACTGACTTTCCCAGCCGATACGAGGCGCTCGACGCAGAATTGAAGGTCAAGAAGTGGTCGCGGGCGAAGAAGGAAGCCTTGGCGGCGCGAGACTGGGAGCGGGTATCCTACTTTGCCAAACCGCCAGCAGAGCGCAAAGGGCCAGCACCGTGCATAGGATTCTCGACTTCGCTCGACACGAACGGGTCTAGTGCGTAATCTTGTAACTCCAATTCAACCATATCCGTTCGTGTCGAGCGGAGGCCGAAGGCCGTAGTCGAGACACCGCAAACTCATGTCCCTATCCCCCCAATGGCTGGATGAACTGCGCGCGAGGATTACGCTGTCGAGCATCATTGCGCGGACCACGCGGCTGACCAAGGCGGGGCACGAGTTCAAGGCCTGCTGCCCGTTCCACAACGAGAAAAGCCCCAGCTTTACGGTCAATGACAGCAAGGGTTTCTACCACTGCTTCGGCTGCGGGGCGCACGGCGATGCGATCCGCTGGATGACCGATCAGCGCGGCCTTTCATTCATGGACGCGGTTAAGGAACTGGCTGCTGAGGCCGGGCTGGAAGTTCCGACCGCCGATCCGCGCGCCTCTGCGGCAGCCGAACAGCGCGATTCGCTGCACGATGTGATGAAGGCGGCGCAGGATTGGTTTGCCGCGCGGCTGGCCTCGGACGAAGGCACCACGGCGCGCGCCTATTTGGCTACGCGCGGGTTCAATGAACGCACGGTCGAGCGGTTCGGGTTCGGCTATGCGCCCGAGGGTCGCCAAGCGCTCAAGGCCGCGCTCGGCCAGTTTCCGGAAAGCATGCTGATCGAGGCCGGTCTGCGCATCGCAGTCGATGACAAAGAGCCCTACGACCGGTTTCGCGGGCGCTTAATGCTGCCGATCGAGGATGCGCGCGGGCGGGTGATCGCCTTTGGCGGGCGTATTCTCGATACGCAAAAGACCGATGCACCCAAATACCTCAACAGTCCCGACACGCCGTTATTCGACAAAGGGCGCACGCTGTATAACCTCCACCGCGCCGGGCCGGCCAGCCGCCAGAGCGGGCGGGTGGTGGTGGTCGAAGGCTATATGGACGTGATCGCGCTGGCCGCGGCGGGGATCGAGGATGCGGTCGCGCCGCTCGGCACCGCGCTGACCGAACGGCAGATCGAACTGCTGTGGCGGCTGACCGAAAAGCCGGTGCTGTGCTTCGATGGTGACTTGGCTGGTCAGCGCGCCGCGATGCGCGCGGTCACCCGCGCGATGCCGCTGCTGCGCCCGTCGCATTCGCTGGGGATCGCCCGCCTGCCCGCCGGGATGGACCCCGACGATCTGATCAAGCGCGATGGGCGGCGCGCGATTGAAAGTCTGCTGGCCAGCCCGCTCGCGTTGCTCGACCAGTTGTGGCAGCACGAACGCGACGCCGAGCCGCTTGCGAGCCCTGAGGACAAGGCCGGCTTGAAGGCGCGGCTGATGGCGCATGTCGAGACGATTGCCGACCGCGATATTCAGGCCCTGTACCGCCGCGAACTGTCCGAACGATTCTCCGCCTTCGCCTTCCCGCGCCGCGAGGAGCGCGCGTGGCAGCCTGGTGGACGCCGTCTGCCCATGCCCCAGCGCAGCGATCCGGCGCAAACCGCACGGCTGCGCCGCCGCGCCGGATCGCGCGATGCCCTGTCGGCCGCGGTGCTCGCCGGATTACTGCGCCATCCTGGCGAACTTATGCGGCATAGTGACCAGCTTGCGCAGGCCGAATTACCCGATCCGCGCTTTGGCGTGCTGATCGATGCCATTGATGCTGGCGAAGTGCTTGAAACCCAGCATCTTGGCACCATATTGGCAGGCCGGGGTTTGGCTGCCCCGGCTCCAGAGGAATATGCCGCACTGCGTTTCACCTTCCTGACCGACGGTGTGCCGCTTGAGCAGGCCCGCTCCGAATTGGCTTCGGCAGTGGGATTGTTGGTCGAACGACCCGCGCTCGAAGCGGCGCTGGCGCAAGCGACCGCCCGGTTTGAGCGTGACCTTTCCGATGGGGCATATGCCGAGCAGCAGCGATTGCTGAAGAGAAAGCTGGAATTCGACTCGCGCTTGCGCCAAATGGCCAGCGCGCGTGCGGGTGCTTCGGGGGAAGTACCTGCCAAACCAATGGTAGAATGATGGACGAAGACGAAACATCTGGCGGCAACGAGGGCACCGATGCCCCGCTGATTGATCTCAACGATGGCGCGATCAAGAAGTTGATCGCCCGCGCCAAGCGGCGTGGTGTGATCACGATGGACGAGCTGAACGAGGCGCTGCCGCAGGATCAGATGAGCACCGACCAGATCGAGGACATCATGTCCGCGATCAGCGAGATGGGTGTGAACATCGTCGAAAGCGATGAAGACACGGTCGATCCCGAAGAGAAGGAAGTCGATGAAGTCGACGAGGTCGATCAGGGCGCCGAGCGTCCCGATCTGATCAAGAAGAAGGAAATCATCGAGCGCACCGATGATCCGGTCCGCATGTACCTGCGCGAAATGGGCGCGGTCGAACTGCTCAGCCGCGAGGGCGAGATTGCCATCGCCAAGCGGATCGAAGCCGGCCGCGACACGATGATCCTGGGGCTGTGCGAAAGCCCGATCACCTTCCACGCAATCATCCAGTGGTCGAATGCGCTCAACGCAGGCGAGATGCAGCTGCGCGAAATCCTTGATCTCGACGCGATGCTCTCGAAAGAACCGCCGCCCGAAAACCTCGCTGAAGGCGCTGAGGAAGAAGAAGGCGACGGCGAGATCAGCGAAGCGACGGCCGGCCCATCCTACAAGGAAGAAGAAGAAGTCGAAGAAGAACCCGTCGCCGAAGAGGAAGACGAAGACGGCGAGCCGCGTACGCGCCGCCCGGTCGAGGAAGAAGAAGAGGACAACACCCTCAGCCTCGCGCAGATGGAAGCCCAGCTCAAACCCGAAGCGCTTGAGAAGTTTGCCTACATCACCGCCTTGTTCAAGAAGTTTGAGAAAATTCAGAACGATCGCCTCGGCGTGATGGGCGGCGGCGGCGCATTTACAAATACCAAGGAAAAGAATTACCAGGCGCTGCGCGAGGAACTCACCGCGCAGGTCGAGAGCGTGCAATTCCACGCCACCAAGATCGAATATCTGGTTGATAACCTCTATGCGTTCAACCGCCGCCTGACCGCGCTGGGCGGCCAGATGCTGCGCCTCGCAGAACGCCATAAGGTCAACCGCAAGGACTTCCTCGATAGCTACGTCGGGCACGAACTTGACGATGGCTGGCTGGCCGCTCAATCGGGCAAGGACAAGAAGTGGGCCGCCTTTGCCGAGAATGAGCTCGACCCGGTTGAGCGCATTCGCGCCGAAGTGGCGGACATCGCCTCGGCCACCGGGATGGCGCTGACCGAGTTCCGCCGGATCGTCAACATGGTCCAGAAGGGCGAGCGCGAGGCGCGCATCGCCAAGAAGGAAATGGTCGAAGCCAATCTACGGCTGGTGATCTCCATCGCCAAGAAATACACCAACCGCGGGTTGCAATTCCTTGATCTTATTCAGGAAGGCAACATCGGCCTGATGAAGGCGGTCGACAAGTTCGAATACCGCCGCGGTTATAAGTTCAGCACGTATGCAACCTGGTGGATCCGTCAGGCGATCACCCGCAGCATTGCCGATCAGGCACGGACGATCCGCATTCCGGTGCACATGATTGAGACGATCAACAAGCTGGTCCGCACCAGCCGTCAGTTCCTGCACGAGCAGGGCCGCGAACCGACGCCCGAGGAAATGGCCGAGCGGCTCTCGATGCCGCTCGAAAAGGTTCGCAAGGTGATGAAGATCGCCAAGGAGCCGATCAGCCTTGAGACGCCGATCGGCGACGAGGAAGATTCGCATCTGGGCGATTTCATCGAGGACAAGAACGCGGTCATCCCGGTCGATGCCGCGATCCAGGCCAACCTTAAGGAAACCGTCACCCGGGTGCTGGCGAGCCTCACCCCGCGCGAAGAACGCGTGCTGCGGATGCGCTTCGGGATCGGGATGAACACCGATCACACGCTCGAGGAAGTCGGCCAGCAGTTCAGCGTGACCCGCGAACGCATCCGGCAGATCGAGGCCAAGGCGCTGAGAAAGCTTAAGCATCCCAGCCGGTCAAGGAAGATGCGGAGTTTTCTGGATCAGTGATCTGCAACAGATCGGTTGCGAATACCAATCTGCGGTGACTGGTCATGCCCCGCCGACAAGATTAAGTGGTGCGCGAGCGATTCTTTGCCAGCCACCGGGATGCCTGACTTATGCGTATCGCCATTGCCTCCGATCATGCCGGGTTCGACCTCAAGGCCGAACTGCGTGATTACCTTATTGGGTTGGGGCATGAAGTGACTGATCTTGGCCCCGACACGGCGGACCGGGTTGATTACCCGGACTACGGATACAAGTTGGCCGGCGTTGTCGCCGATGGCACGGCCGAATATGGCGTAGCGCTGTGCGGCAGTGGGATCGGGATTGAGATTGCGGTCAACCGCCATCCCGCGCTGCGCTGTGCCTTGGTCTCCGAACCCTATTCGGCCACGTTGGCGCGTGAGCACAATGATGCCAATGCCATTGCCATGGGCGCAAGGCTGATCGGGCTCGATATGGCCAAGGCTTGCCTCGACGCTTTCCTGGCCGCGCAATTTGCAGGCGGGCGCCATACTGGCCGTGTTGACAAGCTTTCACATCCGCCTTGCTGAGGAACATTCTTCTGTGACCACCGCGCTCGAAGCCCAAACCCCAATCCGCTCGGCCGGGTTCTTTTCGGCCAGGCTTGAGCAAGCCGATCCCGAAGTTTACGCGGCTGTGCGCGGGGAACTGGCCCGTCAGCAACACAAGATCGAGCTGATCGCGTCGGAAAACATTGCCAGCCGCGCGGTGCTCGAGGCAACCGGGTCGGTGTTCACCAACAAATATGCCGAAGGCTATCCGGGCAAGCGTTATTATGGTGGCTGCGAATATGCCGACGTGGTGGAGACCCTCGCGATCGAGCGCGCCAAGACGCTGTTCGGCTGCCAGTTTGCCAACGTCCAACCCAATTCAGGCAGCCAGATGAATCAGGCGGTGTTCCTCGCGCTGCTCAGCCCAGGTGACAGCTTTATGGGGCTCGACCTCAATTCGGGCGGACACCTGACGCATGGTTCGCCGGTCAACATGAGCGGCAAATGGTTCAAACCAATCCCTTACGGGGTCCGCGCCGAGGACGAATTGCTAGATATGGAGCAGGTCGCGCGGCTCGCCCGTGAGCACAAACCCAAGCTGATAATCGCCGGCGGCACCGCCTATTCGCGGGTGTGGGATTTTGCCGCATTCCGCGCGATTGCCGACGAGGTTGGTGCAGTGCTGATGGTCGATATGTCGCACTTCTCCGGGCTGGTTGCAGGCGGCGCGCACCCCTCGCCCTTCCCGCACGCGCACGTCGTCACCACCACCACCCACAAGAGCCTGCGCGGCCCGCGCTCGGGCGTGATCCTGACCAACGAGGAAGACTTGGCCAAGAAGTTCAACTCGGCGGTCTTCCCGGGTATGCAAGGCGGTCCGCTGGTGCACGTGATCGCGGCTAAGGCGGTGGCGTTCGGCGAGGCGTTGCAGCCCGAATTCAAGGCCTATGCCGCGCAGATCGTTGCCAATGCCCGCGCGCTCGCGGCCAGTCTGGGCGAACAGGGGCTGCGGATCGTTTCGGGCGGAACCGACAATCACCTGATGCTGGTCGATCTCACCCCCAAGAACGTCACCGGCAAATCGGCCGAAAAGGGTCTCGACCGGGCCTGGCTCACTTGCAACAAAAACGGCGTGCCGTTCGATACCCGCTCGCCGTTTGTCACATCAGGCATTCGGCTCGGCACGCCGGCCGGCACCACGCGCGGATTTCGCGAGGCGGAGTTCGCCCAGATCGGCCAGCTGATCGCCGAAGTGGTTGACGGCCTCTCGCACAATGGCGAGGAAGGCGATGCGCAGGTCGAGGCCCGCGTCCGCGCCCGGGTTGAAGACCTGTGCGCGCGCTTCCCGATTTACCAGGAGCTATGACCCATGAGCGATAGCATTGTCGAAGACGCCAAGGCCGAGCTGTCCGGCATGGCCAAGCAGGGCGTACGTCATCCCTCGACCAAACCGGTGCTCGCAGCCGCAGCAGCCGGAGCCGTGGCAGGGTTCGTATTACCGTTGCTGAGCATTCCCGCGGGCATCCTGATCGGAGCCGGTGCGATGTTCTACAAGCGCTTAAGGCCCTGAATGCGCTGCCCGTTCTGCGCGCATGACGATAGCCAGGTAAAGGATTCGCGGCCGACGGAGGACAACACCGCGATCCGCCGCCGCCGACAGTGCGATAGCTGCGGCGCGCGCTTCACCACGTTCGAGCGGGTGCAGCTGCGCGAAGTGACCGTGGTAAAATCAAGCGGCATTCGCGAAAGTTTTGATCGCGCGAAGCTTGACCAGTCGGTCGCGCTGGCCTGCCGCAAGCGCGGGATCGCACAGGAACGGCTCGATCAGCTGGTCTCGGGCGTGCAGCGCCAGATCGAAACGCTGGGCGAAACCGAGGTTGCTGCCGCCGCGATTGGCGAGATGGTGATGGACGGCCTGCGCGCGCTCGATACAGTCGCCTACATCCGCTTTGCCAGCGTTTACCGCGATTTCACCGAAGCCAAGGACTTCGAGGAATTTGCCAGCACGGTGCGCGATGCCGGCGAACCCTAAGTCAACACCCCCTGTAATCGTCTTAGTCCGCCCGCAGCTGGGTGAGAATATCGGCAAGGCGGCGCGGGCGATGCTCAATTTCGGGCTGACCGAGCTGCGGTTGGTCGAACCGCGCGATGGGTGGCCCAATCCCAGTGCCGGACCGGCGGCGGCGGGGGCAAATGTTGTGATTGAGCGGGCGGCGGTGTTCCCCTCGCTCGCCGCTGCAGTTGCGGATTGCGTCCAGGTTTATGCCACCACCGTGCGCAAACGCGGCGTGACCAAGCCGGTCCTAACTCCCGAACAGGCCGCGCGGGCGGTGCGCGCCGAGCCGGGCCGCTCGGCGCTGGTATTCGGGCCCGAACGCTCAGGGTTGGAAACCACCGACGTGGCTTTGGCGCGGGCGATCGTGACCGTGCCGATCAACCCCAGGTTCAGCTCGCTCAATCTTGCCCAAGCGGTGATTTTGATGGCGTACGAATGGTCCAAGCAGACGGTTCTAACGCAGCCCACGGTAGAAGAATTGCTTCCCCCCGCTCCGCAGGAAGATCTCGAAGGCATGATCGCGCAGCTGGAAGCGATGCTGGAGCCGACCCGCTATTTCTATCCCCCGGGGCGCGCAGAAACCAACCGGCTGACTCTGCGCACCGTCCTGACCAAACCGGGCTGGAACCACCTTGAGGTACGCACTCTGCGCGGGGTTCTGTCGGCGCTGCGCAAAGGGCCGCGCCGAGACTAAGCACACATCCTCCACACGCGGCTTGATCTTTGCGCCCTGCCCGGCTAGGGGCGCGCCTTCGCAATTGAGCGGGCACTCCGGTGAAGCCTGCCTCGCATTCGGTCCTTGGGCCGGGTGGTGCGGTTCCGGACTAGAAGCGATGGCACCAATGCCGCGCATGCAAATTGAAGGATGACGCGCCATGTCTAAGCGCAAGACGTCGAAGTATAAACTCGATCGCCGTATGGGCGAGAACATCTGGGGCCGTCCCAAGAGCGCGGTAAACCGCCGCTCGTATGGCCCGGGTCAGCACGGCCAGCGCCGCAAGAGCAAGGTTTCCGATTTCGGGATCCAGCTCCGCGCGAAGCAGAAGCTCAAGGGCTACTACGGCGACGTGACCGAAAAGCAGTTCAAGCGCACCTATCAGGAAGCGTCGCAGATGAAGGGCGATACCGGTCAGAACCTGATCGGCCTGCTCGAACAGCGGCTCGACATGGTGGTCTATCGCGCCAAGTTCGCGCCGACGATTTTCTCGGCCCGGCAGATCGTTTCGCACGGTCACATTTATGTGAACGGCGTGAAGTGCAACATCGCCAGCCGCCGCGTGCGCCCGGGCGACGTGCTGACCTTGGGTGCCAAGGCCAAGGACATGGCGCTGATCGCCGAAGCCCAGGGCCTCGCCGAACGCGAAGTGCCCGAATATGTCGCGCCTGACGGCACCGACAAAGTCAGTTTCGTGCGCGTGCCCACGCTTGATGAAGTGCCTTACCCAGTCAAGATGGAACCGAATCTGGTGGTCGAGTTTTACTCGCGCTAAATTTGATCCTAGCCGAACCAAACGGGCGGTCCTGCGGGGCCGCCCTTTTTGTTTGCGCCGGCTGGATCGCCGCGCCATTGATCGGACTTAACCGGACGATTAAGATTTATAGGGGAAGTCATGGAATTCGACGATGTGATCATGGGCCGCCGCTCGATCCGGGGCTACCTTGATAAGCCTGTGCCGCGCGAACTGATCGAACAGGTGCTGGCACTGGCGATCCGTGCGCCCAGTTCGATGAACACCCAGCCGTGGCATTTCCACGTGATCACCGGCGAGCCGCTCGCCCGGATCCGGGCCGGCAACACCGAACGCATTTTGGCGGGCGAGCCTGACAGCCGCGAATTTCGCAAGGGCGTGCCGTTTGCCGGCGTCCACCGCGAACGGCAGATCGGCGTTGCCAAGCAATTGTTCAGCGCGATGGGCATCGCACGCGATGATGCCCCGGCCCGGCAAGATTGGGTGCTGCGCGGCTTTCGCCAGTTCGACGCTCCGGTTTGCGTGATTATCACCTACGACCGCGCCTGCGATGGTAGCGACGACAGCCCGTTCGATTGCGGCGCGGTGGCGACCGCGCTGGTCAACGCAGCCTGGTCACGCGGGCTTGGCTGCGTAATCAACAGCCAGGGCATCATGCAAAGCCCGGTGGTCCGCGAACACGCGCACATCCCCGAGGATCAGGTTATTATGAAGAGCATCGCACTGGGCTGGCCGGATGAGAGCTTCCCTGCCAACGCGGTGGTTTCGGAACGCAAAAGCGTTGAGGAAGCAGCGGTGTTTGTTGGGTTTGAACCCTGACGAGCCGCCGTATGGTCTTGGAAAATCGTGATTTGCTAGTGCCCTAGTCGTTTGTTATGACCAATGTGTGGGAGGGGCGTGGGTGGCGAAGGACAATACAACAGACAGTCATGCTGGTTCTGACTTGGCTACCGGAAAAACCGGGTCAGACGATGCTGTCGATACCGCTGAAAATGAGTTGGCGCGGTCGCGCTTGCAGCAAAGCGAGCAGCGCTTTCGCGCAGCTGTCGAAGCAATTGAGGGCGTACTGTGGACCAACAATGCCAACGGCGAGATGGTCGGCGAGCAGCCCAAATGGGCCGAGCTGACTGGGCAATCCTTTGAGCAATACCAAGGCTTTGGCTGGGCCGATGCCGTGCATCCCGATGATGCTGGACCGACCATTGCAGCTTGGAACGAAGCCGTCAGGTTAGAGGTTCCGTTCATCTTCGAACACCGCGTCCGCCGCCACGATGGTATCTGGCGGCTCCACGCAATCCGCGCTGTGCCCATGCGCGATCCACACGGGCAAATTATCGAATGGGTCGGCGTTCACCGCGATATCACCGATAACCGCGCCAACCAGTTGCGGCTGCAGCAAATCGCGGACAACGTTGAGGCAGTATTTTACGCTCATGATCTAGATGGATCCAACCCGCTGTTTGTCAGTGGGGCGTATGAGCGAATCTGGGGCCAATCACGCTCCGAACTGTATGCCGATCCGAGCAGTTTTCTCAGCCGCGTCCACCCCGATGACGTGGATCGCATCAAAGCTTTCACGGACGATCCTTCGTTTGGGCAAAGCGGCGGGATCGAATATCGGCTCCGCCTGCCCGATGGCGCTGAAAAAATCATTTACGATCGCCCGTCCATCACCAGCGATCCAGTAACGGGTAACCGCGTTGCAATCGGATTTGCAACTGACGTAACCGAACAGCGCCGCACGCAAGATTTGTTGGCGCGCAATGCCGAAACGTTTGCCACCTTGATCGCCTCAAACCCGTTCGGTATTTATGTCATCAACGCAGATTTCAAGCTCATTCAGGTGAGCCGAGGGGCAGCCAAAGCGTTTGAAACGATCCAGCCACTGATAGGTCGGGATTTGGCCGAAATTATGCGGATCGTGTGGCATGAACCGTTTGCCAGCGAGGTTATCGCGCCCTTTCGTCATACCCTCGCGACAGGTGAGCCATACGTCAGCCAGACAGCCGAGCAGCGCGCCAATATCGACGCGGTCGAAGCATACGACTGGCGGATTGAGCGGATCGTGCTGCCCGATGGGCGGTTCGGCGTGGTGTGCTATTTCTACGACCTGACAGAACGCAACAGCTATGAAGAGCAGCTCAAACTACTCGTCCAAGAGAAGGAAATGCTCGCCCGCGAAATTGACCACCGGGTCAAGAACAGCCTGGCAATTGTCGGTTCGCTGCTGTCAATGCAGCGCACCGCAACGAAGTCTGACGAAACCCGTGCCGCGCTGACCGAAGCGGTCAACCGGGTGGTCGCAGTATCGCGGGTGCATGAACGCCTGCACAAGAGCCATCAGGTTGGAATCATTGCATTTGCAGAATATCTGGAAAAGCTATGCCGTGATATCGCCAGTTCTCTCGGCAAGCCCGATGTGAATTTGGAGTTCGAGGCGGATTCGCTAGAATTGCCGGCCGAGCAAGCGATGTCGCTCGCGCTGATCGCGAACGAATTGGTCACCAATGCGTTCAAACATGGCTGCGCCGCAGGGGCTAAGCGCATTGCGGTGACCCTGTCACATCAAGCGGAAACATTGCAGCCGACTATTACCGATGACGGTGCGGGATTGTCTGCTGGTGCGGCAGCCAAGTCGGCCGGGTTGGGCTTCAGGGTGATCAAGACGCTGAGCAACCAGCTTGGCGCGACCCTAACAGTACCAAACCCTGGCGACCCGACTGAATTCAAAGTGGCGATGCCCTATAAGGCGGCAATCGAGGTTTAGCTCGAACGTGCTGCGCGGGATTTTACATCTCAGCCAAGGTATCCGCGCCGGAAATCTGCCGCCCACGCCGCAAATCTGGATTCTGCAATCGCTGCGCGCATTCCCGCCATCAGCGATTGATAGAACGTCAGGTTATGCTCGGTCAGCAGCATCGCGCCGAGGATCTCGCCCGACTTGATCAAATGGTGCAGATAGGCGCGGCTGTAGTTCTGGCAGCCATCGCAGCCGCAGCGCGCGTCCAGCGGCGCCGGATCTTCGGCGTGGCGGGCGTTGCGCAGATTGACCGGGCCGTCCCACGTGAACCCCTGCCCGTTGCGGCCCGAACGGCTGGGCAGGACGCAATCGAACATATCGACCCCGCGCTCCACCGCGCCGACCAGATCGTCGGGCTTGCCCACCCCCATCAGGTAACGCGGCTGATCGGCCGGAAGCTGGCCGGGGGCGAAATCGAGCACGCCGAACATCGCCGCCTGCCCCTCGCCCACGGCCAAGCCGCCAATCGCGTAGCCATCAAAGCCAATCTCTTGCAGCGCGGCGGCGCTGTACCCGCGCAATTCTTCATCAAGAGCGCCCTGCTGGATCCCGAACAAGGCCGAACGCTCGGCGTGCTCCTCACCGCGATCGAACCCGGCGCGGCTGCGCGCGGCCCAGCGCATGCTCATCTGCATCGATTGCGCGATCACATCGCGCGGGGCGTCGGCGCGCGGGCATTCGTCGAACGCCATCACGATGTCGCTGCCCAGCAAACGCTGAATTTCCATGCTGCGTTCGGGGGTGAGCAAGTGCTTGGAGCCATCGAGGTGGCTGGCAAAGATCACCCCGTCTTCGGTGATTTTGCGCAGCTCGCTTAGGCTCATCACCTGATAGCCGCCGCTGTCGGTCAGGATCGGGCGGTCCCAGTTCATAAACTTGTGCAAGCCGCCCAGCCGCGCGACGCGCTCAGCGCCGGGGCGCAGCATCAAGTGATAGGTGTTGCCGAGCAGAATGTCGGCGCCGGTGGCGCGCACGGTCTGCGGCTTCATCGCCTTGACTGTGGCCGCCGTACCGACCGGCATAAACGCGGGGGTGCGAATATCACCCCGACGCATTTTGATGACGCCAGTGCGCGCTTTGCCGTCGGTGGCGTGGATATCGAACTGAAAGCGCGGGGCGGACATGGTGTGCCCGCCCCTAGCCCGGTGTGCTGGCTTAGTCGAGATCGGGAAGCCAGTTGCCGTGGAACCCCGGCGGCACCCGGTGCGGCAGGTGGACGCTGGCGACGGGGGACTTGGTGATGTCGGCGGCATCGAGGATCACCAGATCGGTGGTCTGCTGCGCGGTGTCGATGACATAGCCCATCATCCAGCCCTCACCCTCGGGCGCATCGGCGCTGGCCGGAACGAACACAAACTCGCCGGGGACGCGGTTGGGGCCAAAATCGTGCGCTTGGCGCGTTCCGTCCTTGAGATCATGCCGGTACAGCGGCTGCGCATTGAGGAAGGCCGCGTCGCCGCCTTCGGGCAGGCCGATGCTCCAGGCGTAACGATAATCCGATCCGAAGAAGCGCTCGTCGGGTCGCGGGAATTCCTGTGCCGTGGCGTCGATGGTCTTGCGTTCAACCGTGCGGGCGGCCGGATCGATCGTCCAACGCTCCAGCCCGATCGGTTTGCCATTAGGGCCCTCGGGGCCTTCGGAAAACATCGTCTCATGGACCGCGCTGTCCACGATGACTTTGCCGTCAGCTTGCTCGTAGGCATTGGCCACGTGGAAGACGTAACACGGATCGACATCGCACCAGACAATGTCATCGGCGGTGCCGGTCTTGGGCAGCAAGCCAACCCGGGCGCGGTGTTCTGGGTTCCAGCGATAGGGAAAGCCCTGCCCTGCGATCAATGAGGCCATCGAGAAGGTTACCGGCAAATCGAACACCAGCACGTATTTGTCGGTGATCGCGCATTCGTGGATAGAAGGGCCGTTGGCGACCGGGATCGCCAGTTCGTGCACCACCTTGCCTGCGGGCGATAGCCGCACGTACCAGACCTTGTCCGGCGTGGTCCCATCATACGTAATCGCGTGCATCTCGCCGGTCTTGGGGTCTTGATGCGGGTGCGCGGTGAACGGCGCGGTCAGCGTGCCGCCAAAGTCTGTGTAAGCGACAGTCTCAAGGTTATCGTCAAGTTGTGCGGGCGAGGAGCCGGCCTCGACGATGGCGGTGATCTGGCCGCCGATCTGCACGATATTGGTGTTTACCCCGTCGCGCGCGGTGCGGCGCGGACCCGGTGCCGCCTTGGGACCGCCCACCGCTTCGAGCGTCTGGCTGCGGATATAGCGGTTGCGGTACCATTCGGCCTGGCCGCCGATCAGCCGAATGCCGTGGACCATACCGTCACCGATAAACCAGTGATGCCCGCGCGGATCAGGCTTGAACGGGTTGGGCCCGATCCGGACATAGCGCCCGGCCAGCTGCGCGGGGATTGAGCCGGTGACCTTCAGGTCGGTCAGCGTCAGCTCGTCGGTCATAGGGGTGTGAATGCCGCTGAGGAACGGATGCGGCGCTGCCTTGTCCATCCGTGCGCGGTTGAACGACGCGACCCCCTGAATGCCCTTGGTAACGACCGAGCGGATTGCGGTTTCAACTGCGCTTGCCATGATGCCAACCTTTCCGTAATGTTGATGGCGTAAACATAGTGGGAATGATAACAGTGTCAACATCGAAAATTGCCGCACGCAATTATCACCACGGAGACTTGCGCACTTCGCTGATCGAGGCCGGGCTGTCGGCGCTGGAAGGCACCGATGCCGATGCCGTGTCGCTGCGCGAACTCGCTCGAAAAGTAGGGGTGTCCGCCACTGCGGTCTATCGCCACTTCCCCGACAAGAAGGCCTTGCTGGCGGCGCTGGCAGCCGAAGGGATCGCGCGGCTGGAAACGGCGCAGCGGATCGCATCAGAGCAGGCGGGCGGCGGCGGGGCGGGATTTGCCGCAACCGGGCAGGCCTATGTGCGGTTCGCGCTCGATAATCCTGCGCTGTTCCGGCTGGCCTTCACGCACGGCGATCACGCCGGTGGTTCAATGATCGCCAATGACGAGGCCTGGCAGCTACTGCGCACTTATGCCGAAAGTTTCGCCGGGACCGATGCGCGGCGGCTGCAATTGCAAGCCTGGGCGGTGGCGCACGGCCTGGCCATGCTCATGCTCGATGGCTTGATCCCGGCGGATGATAAGTTGATCAAAAGCGTGATCGACCAGCAGACGCTGTTTCCGGCTCAGCCTGGCAGCAGCAGTGACGCATCACCGTAACTGTAAAAACGATACATTTCGGCCACCGCATGAGCATAGGCCGTCTGCATCCGCTCGCGGCCCATCAATGCGCTGACCAGCATGAACAGCGTTGATTTGGGCAAGTGGAAGTTGGTCATCAGGCCATCGATGGCTTTGAACTGGTAGCCCGGGGTAATAAAGATCGCGGTGTCGCCTGCAAATGCGTGGATCAATCGGTCAGCGCTGGCCGCGCTTTCGAGCAGGCGCAACGACGTGGTGCCGACCGCGATCACCCGGCCACCGGCTGCGCGAGCAGCGTTGAGCCGGGCGGCGACATCAGCACTGATTGCGCCCCATTCGGTGTGCATCTGGTGATCGGCTGTGTCGTCAACTTTCATTGGCAGGAACGTCCCTGCGCCGACGTGCAAGGTCAGCGTCTCGTGGCCAATCCCGGCCTCGGCCAACGCGCCCAGCAATTCGGGGGTAAAGTGCAACGCAGCAGTCGGCGCGGCAACTGCACCGTCCTTGGCGGCGAACATCGTCTGGTAATCGGTCTGGTCCTGCGCGTCGGTGGCGCGTTTGCCCGCGATATAGGGCGGCAGCGGCATTTGCCCAGCGCGTTCCAGCAGCAGTTCGACCGGCTCGTCGCCCAGAAATGCGAGCGTCCAGCTGCCATCTTCGGCGCGCGCTTCGGCCAAAGCCTGCACCCCGGCGGCGAATTCAATCGTGTCGCCTTCATGCAGCCGTTTGGCGTTGCGGATGAAGGCGTGCCAGCGTCGCAGATCGATCCGCTTATGCAGCGTTGCCCCGATCTTCGCTTCGCCGCGCCGCCCTTCGAGCTGGGCCGGGATCACCCGTGTATCATTGAACACCAGCACATCGCCCGCGCGCAGCAGACCGGGCAAATCGCGCACCGTCAGATCGCAGAACGCCCCCTCGCCCGGCACCAGCAGCAGCCGCGCCGCATCGCGCGGGCGCGCCGGGCGCAGCGCGATTCGCTCTGGAGGAAGTTCAAAATCGAACAGGTCAACGCGCATTCCAGCGGGCTAGCGATGCATGCGCCCTTAAACAACCCAAGGCGTCGCGCGATCAGCCTTTGGGCTTGGCGCCAGGCTTGGCCTTCGGCTTTTCGGCAGCCGGTTTTGGCGCAACGACGGCGGGCGCGGCGGGCGGTGTTTCGATCAACGAGGGCAGCGCAGCAGCAACTGGCGCCACATAGGCGGGTATGGGCTTGCCTTCTGACAGGATTGAAGCCTGAACGATCTTGGTCGGATTAGCCGGCGGTTCGCCGCGTTGGATCGTATCGACCACGTCCATGCCCGAAATCACGCGGCCAAAATTGGTGTAGCGATGATCCAATGCAAAGCGCGGGTAGAACACGATGAAGAATTGGCTGTTGGCCGAATCAGGCGCTTCGGTTCGTGCCATCGACACCGTACCGCGAATATGCGGCATGTTGTTGAATTCGGCCTTGAGGTCCGGAAGCGTCGAGCCGCCGGTGCCGGTGCCGGTCGGATCGCCGGTCTGCGCCATGAAGCCGTCGATCACGCGGTGGAAGATCAACCCGTTGTAGAATCCTTGCTTGGTCAACGTCTTGATCCGCTCGACATGGCCGGGTGCCCACTGCGGCATCAGCCGAATCAGCACGCGTCCCCCGGTCGATAGATCCAGCACCAAAACATTGTCCGGATCGTGGCTGGGGTCGGGATCGACAACGGCGTTCATCGGCACCGGCGCGGGGGCAACCGGCACCTTTGTCTTGGCCAATGCAGGACTGACCGCGAGTGACAGGGATAAGATCAGGCCAGGGATTAAGGCGGCAAAAGTCCGGCGGTTCATGAAGGTTAATTCTCGCAATTGGCAAAGCTTGGCGGCGGAATAGCGCCGCAAGCCTGTCATGGCAATGAACGGGTTTTTAGTAGTCGCCCAGCGTGCCTTTAACAGCAATTCGGGTGACGACGTCTTCGCGTACGGCAGCGCTGACGAATTTGGCAATGTCGCCGCCAAACAGCGCGATTTCCTTGACCAGCTTCGAGGCGATTGGCTGCAGACTTGCATCGGCCATAAGGAACAGTGTCTCGATATCGTCATTGAGCTGCTGGTTCATCCCCGCCATCTGGAACTCGTATTCAAAGTCCGCGACCGCGCGCAGCCCTCGCACAATGACCGAGGCGCCCTGCTTTTCCGCAAACTTCATCAGCAGCGCGTTGAACCCCACCACCTCAACATTTTTGAGCCCAAGCCCGGCCACTTCGCGCGTCACCATTGCGATCCGCTCAACCGGGGTGAACAACGGGTCTTTCGAAATGTTCGTGGTCACCCCGATGATCAGCCGGTCAACCAGCTTCGCCCCGCGCTGGATGATATCGGCATGGCCCAGCGTGATCGGATCGAAGGTGCCGGGATATACCCCGATGCGGGTGGTCATCAGTGGTCCCTCTCCACAATGAAGCGCGCGAGCGCGCGCAGCACATCCGCTTCCTGCCCGTGCTGAGCGAGATGTGCAATGGCCTGCTCGGTCAGCAACCGGGCCTGTTCACGCGCCCGTTCCGGCCCGAGCAAGCCAACGAAGGTTTGCTTGCCGGCCGCTGCATCCTTGCGCAGCGCCTTTCCGGCGCGGGCTTCGTCACCCTCAGAGTCGAGCAGATCGTCGGCGATTTGAAAGGCCAGGCCAACATCGCGGGCAAAGCGCCGCAGATGCGTGCGTCCTTCAGCTGGGACCTTGCCCAGCACCGCGCCCATTTCTACCGCTGCAGCCAGCAATGCCCCGGTCTTGAGCTGCTGCAGCCGGGTTACCGCCGGCAGATCGAGTGACTGCCCTTCACCGGCGATATCCAATACCTGCCCGCCGACCATGCCCCCGGCCCCGGCCGCCTGCGCCAGCACAAAAACCAGCTCGGCGCGCACGAATGGGTCGCCGCTGGTGGCAGGATCGGCCAGCACTTCGAAAGAAAAGGCCTGCAAGGCATCGCCAGCCAACACCGCCATCGCCTCGCCATAGGCGGCGTGCAGGCTGGGTTTACCGTGCCGCATGGCGTCATTGTCCATGCACGGCAAATCATCGTGTGCGAGCGAATAAGCATGCACCGCCTCAATGCACACCGCGGCGCGCATAGCCTGCGTGCGATCGACCTGGTACATCGCCGCGGTGGTGATCAACAGCAGCGGGCGCAGCCGCTTTCCCCCGCCGATTGCGGCGTGGCGCATTGCCGCTATCAATGTGTCACGGCTGTCCCCCGGCGGGGTGAGCAGCGCATCGAACATCGAATCGACATCGCGGCCGATCTTCGCCAGCGCTTCAGCGAATTTCAGATCGGGCGCCGCCGCCCTGCCCAACGCCATCTGATCCTAACGCCCCGGTTCTGGATCGAACGGCTGCGTGCTGATCGCCTGGCCGCTCGCGTTGGTGACGATCTGTTCGATTCGCGCCTGCGCGGCATCGAGCCGGGCTTGACAGTGCGCACGCAATTGCTCGCCGCGCTCGTACAGGCTGATCGTCGCATCCAGCGGGACTTCACCGCTTTCCAGTCCGCGCACCACCTCTTCAAGCGCGCGTAGCGCATCCTCGAAGCTCAACGCGTCGATTTCGGGATCTGGGTTAGTCATAGCCAAGAGCATTGACCGCGCACGTCGCAAGGGTCAAGCTAGGACCGACAGCGGCAAGGGCCGCCTGGGGAGTTTTATGTACGCAAAGATTGTTATGGCCTACGTCGTTACGGCGCTGGTCTTCGGGTTGCTCGATGCAGTGTGGCTACGCAATGCCGGCCCGCTGCTTTATCGGCCCGCGCTGGGTGAATTGCTCGCCGATAAGTTCAGGCTGGCTCCAGCAATTACCTTTTACGTGATCTACATTGCCGGGCTGACTTATTTTGCCGTGGTTCCCGGAATTCTCAGCAACGGGGTAACCGGCTCGATCAGCTTTGCCGGGGTTACCCTGGCGGTGCTGCACGGCGCGCTGCTGGGACTGTTTGCCTACGCCACATACGACTTGACCAATCAGGCGACCATGAAAGTCTGGCCCAGCCATATCACGCTAATCGACATGGCCTGGGGCGCCGTTGCCAGCGGCTTTG
>JAYVML010000146.1:0-15994 GCA_043758955.1 Novosphingobium sp.
CGCACCATTCCGCCAAGCCAGAATTCCTGGCTAAATTCCCGTGGCCCCGAATCGCGCGACGAGTTCGTGGCGTTCGGCGATGAATTGCTGGGTCACCAGCGTTACTGGCGCGGCGGCGCGCCAGGTGCGGCGGGTGACGGTCAGGCATGGATCGCCCAGGGCAATCCCCAGGGCATGGGCAAGCGCGGGGCTGGCCGCAGTGGCAGTGATGCGGTTCTCCGCTTCGGTCCACGGGACATGCGCGAGGAGCCAGGTGCCCGGCGCGGTTGCGGCAAGGTCGGTGCCAAGGATTTCGGGCACTTGCGTGGCGGAGATCAGCCGGTGTTCGAACGCCAGCGGGGTGTGATCGGCGTAATGCACCCCTTCGGTTTCCAGCACATTGCCCGGCATTTCGGGATGGTCCGAGCGGCGCTCGGTGCGGCGCAGTAGCCGCCATTCATAGGCTTGACCCCGCGCCGCCACTTCGCGCGCCAGATCGGTGATCTCCAGCACCATCGATTGTGCGCGCGGGCGTGCGACGATGGTCCCGGCGCGACGCTTGCGGGTCACCAGGCCGGCCCCGGCGAGCGCGGACAGCGCCTTGTTGACGGTCATCCGGGCGCAGCCGTATTGCGCCATCAGCGCCACCTCGCCCGGCACCTTGGTGCCCGGCGGCCACGCGCCCGAAAGGATCTGCGCCTCGATTTCGCGGCGGATGCGCTCGTTGAGCGGGGGCATGGTCAGGCCAGTAGCCGGGCGAGCGCGGCCCGGTAACGCGTAGTGATGGCCGGGCGGGCCAGATGCTGCCCGCCCGCCACCACGCACTGGCCACGCCGCCATACGCTGTCGATGCCCGCGCGCCCGGCAGCGAAGATCCAACCGTCGAACCAGCCATCGCCGCTCGCCCCGGTCAGCGAGGGGTGGTGCGGATCGAGCGTCACAAAATCCGCGCTGCGGCCCACCGCGATTTCAGCTGCTGCACCCAATGCTTGTGCACCGCCAGCCAGCGCCCCGCGCAGCAGGTCGCCGCCGCTGCTGCTGCCCGGCCCGGCGGCGAACAGGTTGCGCGCCTGGCCGGCCAATCGCTGGCCGTATTCGAGCCAGCGCAGTTCCTCGCCGGCGTCGATCAGCACGTTCGAATCGCTGCCCACCCCAAACCGTCCGCCCGCAGTGAGGTAGGCGGGAGCGGGGAACAGGCCGTCGCCCAGATTGGCCTCGGTGACCGGGCACAGACCCACCACTGCGCCGCTGGCGGCCAGCGCGGCGGATTCGGTCGGTGTGATGTGCGTGGCGTGGACCAGGCACCAGCGGCGATCGACTGGCGCATGAGCGAGCAGCCACTGGACCGGCCGCGCCCCGCTCCACGCCACGCAATCGGCGACCTCAGCTTGCTGTTCGGCAACATGAAGGTGGACTGGGCACCCCTGATCGAGCGCGATCAGTTCGGACAATTGCCCTAGGGTCACCGCACGCAGCGAATGCGGGGCGAGCCCGAGCACCGCGTCGGGCAGAGCAGCCAGCGCCGCGCCGCTGGCCGCGCGCACTTGGGCATATTGATCGAGATCGCAGATAAAGCGGCGTTGGCCGTGCCCGGGGGCCTGTCCGCCAAAGCCGGACTGTGCGTAGAACACCGGCAACAGGGTCAGCGCGATCCCTGTTTCAGCAGCGGCGGCAACCAAAGCCTCGGCCATTGGCGCGCCGACATAAGGCGCGCCGGCCGGATCGTGGTGCAGGTAGTGAAACTCGCCGACCCGGGTGAACCCGCTCTCGAGCATTTCGGCATAGGCCAGCGCGGCAATCGCCAGCAGATCATCCGGGCCGATCCGATCAACAAAGCGGTACATCGCCTCGCGCCAGGTCCAGAAACTGTCACTGCTGGCACCGCGCCGCTCGGCCAGACCGGCCATGCCGCGCTGGAAGGCATGGCTGTGCAGGTTGGGCAGGCCGGGCAGCGCGGCGGCATAGCGCGCGTCGGCAGGCTGCGGCGGGGCGTCTGGCGTAACTTGCGCAAAGCAACCATCCGCAAGCTCCACGCGCACGTTGCGCGCCCAGCCAGTGGGCAGCAAGGCTTCGGCAAAGTGCAGACTGGTAGTCATGGTTCCCTTGCTTCGCCGCTCAGACAATTATGTCTATACAGGCGGGTTTAATTGTCTATACATATTTGCATCCGATCCTGCGATGAGGCTGGCAATGCGCTGTGATACGCTCTGGCTAAACGCCCGGCTGCTGACCATGGTCCCCGGCGCAGCGCCGGTGGCGGATGGGGTGATCGCGGCTACCGGCGGGCGGATCATCTATGCCGGACCGCGCGCTGCAACGCCCAGATTCGAGGCTAGCAAGCAGATCGATTGCGGACACCGCTGGATCACCCCGGCGCTGATCGACGCTCACACCCATCTGGTCCACGCCGGCAACCGTGCGCGTGAGTTCGAGCTGCGGCTGGCAGGCGCTAGTTACGAAGAGATCGCGCGGGCTGGCGGCGGGATCGTCGCGACCGTGCGCGCGACCCGCGCGGCCAGCGAGGACGAGCTGGTCGCCAGCGCGCTGCCCCGGCTCGATGCGCTGCTGGCCGAGGGCGTGGGCACGGTCGAGATCAAGTCGGGCTATGGCCTTGATTTGGCGAGCGAGCTCAAAATGCTGCGCGCCGCGCGGCGCTTGGGCGAACTGCGCGCCGTCCGCGTGGTCACGACGTTCCTAGGAGCGCATGCCGTGCCGCCCGAATATGCCGGCGACGCTGATGGTTACATCGCGCTGGTTTGCGACCAGATGCTGCCCGCCATCGCCGCCGAAGGGATGGCCGATGCGGTCGACGGGTTCTGCGAGGGGATCGGGTTTACGCCCGCGCAGATCGATCGGGTGTTCGCCGCAGCCACCGCGTTCGGACTGCCGGTCAAACTCCACGCAGAACAGCTTTCCAATCTGGGCGGCGCGGCTTTGGCGGCGCGGTATGGGGCCTTGTCAGCCGATCACCTCGAACACCTCGATGACGTTGGGGTCGCCGCGATGGCGGCGGCGGGAACCGTGGCGATGCTGCTGCCGGGCGCGTACTATTTCTGCCGCGAGACGCAGGCGCCCCCGGTCGCGGCATTGCGCGCTGCCGGGGTCCCGATCGCGCTTGCCACCGATTGTAACCCGGGGACCAGCCCGCTCACTTCGCTGCTGCTGGCGATGAACATGGGTGCGACCTGCTTTCGCCTGACCGCTGCCGAATGCCTCGCCGCAGTGACACTCAACGCCGCCCGCGCGCTGGGCTTGGCGCACGAATGCGGTTCGCTTGAAGCTGGCAAGAGCTGCGATTTGGCGTTGTGGGATATCGATGAGCCAGCCGAACTGGTCTACCGAATGGGCGCCAATCCGCTCCATGCCCGGGTGTGGAGGGGCGCATGATGATAATGCTGATACCTGGCGAAGTTTCGTTGGAACATTGGCAAGCGATTTACGCTGGCGCCGCCGCCCGGCTCAATCCTTCCGCCGCGCCGCGCATTGCCGCCAGCGCCGCCGCGGTCGAGCGCATTCTGGCCAAGGGCGAGCCGGTTTACGGGATCAACACCGGGTTCGGCAAGCTGGCCTCGGTGCGGATCGAGGACGCTGACCTCGCCGCGCTCCAGCGCAACATTGTGCTCAGTCACGCGGCTGGCACCGGCGCGCCCTCGCCGGTGCCAGTGGTGCGGCTGATGCTGGCGCTGAAGCTCGCGAGCCTGGGTCAAGGCGCGAGCGGGGTGCGCCCGGCCACGGTGGCGCTGCTCGAAGCACTGCTGGCGCAGGACCTGACCCCGGTGGTGCCGTGCCAGGGCTCGGTCGGGGCGAGCGGCGATCTGGCCCCGCTGGCACATATGACCGCAGCGATGATCGGGGTCGGCGCGATCTGGGTCGATTGCGTGCAAGTTCCGGCGGCGCAGGCGCTGGCTGCAGCCGGGCTGACGCCGCTGGTGCTCGGACCCAAAGAGGGGCTGGCGCTGCTCAACGGCACGCAGTTTTCGGCGGCCAATGCCTTGGCTGCGCTGTTCGGGGCCGAGCAGCTGCTGCGCACCGCGCTGGTCACCGGCGCGCTGTCAACCGAAGCCGCCAAAGGCTCGGACACCCCGTTCGATCCGCGCATCCACGCGCTGCGGCGGCATCGCGGGCAGATCGCGGTTGCGGGGGCTTTGCGCGGACTGATGGCCGGCAGCGCGATCCGCGCCAGTCACACCGCCGATGATCCGCGCGTGCAGGACCCCTATTGCTTGCGCTGCCAGCCGCAAGTGATGGGCGCGGTGCTCGATCTGCTGCGCCAGGCCGCCACCACTTTGCTGACCGAAGCCAACGGTGTGTCGGACAATCCGCTGATTTTTGCCGACACCGACGAGGCGCTGTCAGGCGGCAACTTTCATGCCGAGCCGGTGGCTTTCGCCGCCGATATGATCGCGCTGGCGCTGTGCGAGATCGGCAGCATTGCCGAGCGCCGGATCGCGATGCTGGTTGATCCCGCGCTGTCGGGGCTGCCGGCGTTCCTCACCGCGCACCCCGGATTGCATTCGGGCTTTATGATCCCGCAAGTGACCGCCGCCGCGCTGGTTTCCGAAAACAAGCAGTCGGCCTATCCTGCGTCGGTCGATTCGATCCCGACTTCGGCCAATCAGGAAGACCACGTGTCGATGGCGGCGCACGGCGCCCGGCGGCTCGCACCGATGCTGGCCAATGCTGAAGCGGTGCTGGCGATCGAGCTGCTCGCGGCAGTGCAGGGCTGCGAATTCCACGCCCCGCTGACCTCTTCACCCGCGCTGGAGGCGGCGCGGGCGGTGCTGCGTGCAGAGGTGCCGCCGCTCGGCGAAGACCGGCATTTCTATCCCGATATGCAGGCCGCCGAAGCGCTGGTGCGGTCGGGTGCGCTGGCTGCTGCGGTTGGTTGTGATTTGCCAGGACTGGCTGAGTGAACGACTGGCTCGAAGTCCAGCAAGGCACCTCGCCGCTGGTGGTCGCGTTCCCGCACGGCGGCAGCGACTTGGCCGGGCTCGATGCGCGGTTTGTTTCGCCGTGGCTGGCGCAGTCCGATGCCGATTGGCACATCGCAGAATTGTATGATTTCGTACGCGCGCTGGGCGCAACCACGGTGGCCACCCGGATCAGCCGCGCGGTGATCGACATCAACCGAGATCCGTCGGGGGCCTCGCTGTACCCAGGGCAAGCGACCACCGAATTATGTCCGACCACCACCTTCGACGGCGATTCTTTGTATGCCGGAGCCGCGCCCGATGACGCCGAAATTGCAGAGCGCCGCGCGCGATGGTTCGATCCCTATCACGCCGCGCTGACCGACGAACTGGCGCGGCTACGCGGACTATATCCGCGCGTGGTGCTGTACGATGCCCATTCGATCCGCAGCCACATCCCGCGCTTGTTCGCAGGCGAGCTGCCGCAGTTCAACCTTGGCACCAATGGCGGGACGGCTTGCGCACCCGAGCTGGAGGCGGCGTTGGGCGCGGTCTGCGCTACCTCTGGGCACACATTTGTCAGCAATGGCCGCTTCAAAGGTGGTTGGACCACGCGCCACTATGGCGCGCCGCCGCAGGGCGTCCACGCAGTGCAGATGGAACTGGCGATGCGCGGCTATCTGACCGAGCCCGCCGAACTTACGCCCGCCAACTGGCCTGCGCCGTTGAACCCGGCCCCGCCGATTGCCCCCACCCTGCAGGCGCTGATCGGTGCCTGCCTGACTTTTGCCGAAGGACCCGCATGACCCGCCTAGATAACAGCCGCGTGATCCGCGCCGCCACCGGAACCACGCTCAGCGCGCAAAGCTGGCTGACCGAGGCCCCGCTCAGGATGCTGATGAACAACCTGCATCCCGATGTGGCTGAGCGGCCCGAAGAGCTGGTCGTGTATGGCGGGATCGGCCGCGCCGCGCGCGATTGGGAAAGTTATGACAAAATCGTCGAAACGCTGCGCCGCTTGAAAGACGACCAGACGCTGCTGGTGCAATCGGGCAAGCCGGTCGGCGTGTTCCAGACGCATGCGGACGCCCCGCGCGTACTGATCGCCAATTCCAATCTGGTGCCCAAATGGGCCACCTGGGAACACTTCAATGAGCTCGATCGCAAGGGCTTGGCGATGTACGGCCAGATGACTGCGGGGAGCTGGATCTATATCGGCACGCAAGGGATTGTGCAGGGCACGTACGAGACCTTTGTCGAAATGGGCCGCCAGCATTACGGCGGTGATCTGACCGGGCGCTGGCTGCTCACGGCAGGCCTTGGCGGGATGGGCGGAGCGCAGCCGCTGGCCGCAGTCATGGCCGGGGCGAGCTGTGTCGCGATCGAATGCCAGCGCAGCCGGATCGAGATGCGGCTACGCACCGGCTACCTCGACCGGATGGCCGAGACGGTTGATGAAGCGATGGCGATCATCACGGCGGCGAAATCGCCGGTGTCGGTTGGCCTGCTGGGCAATGCGGCGGAACTGCTGCCCGAAATGTTCGAACACGGCATTCGCCCCGATCTGCTGACCGACCAGACCAGCGCGCACGATCCGGTCAACGGCTATCTCCCGGCCGGGTGGACGGTCGCCGAATGGATGGACCAGCGCGAGCGTGAACCCGAAATGGTCGCCAAAGCGGCTAAGGCCAGCATGGCGCGCCATGTCGAGGCGATGCTAGCCTTTCAGGCCGCTGGGGTGCCGACCACCGACTATGGCAACAACATTCGACAGGTCGCGTTCGACGAAGGCGTGACCAATGCCTTTGCCTTCCCGGGGTTTGTCCCGGCCTATATCCGGCCGCTGTTCTGCCGCGGCATTGGCCCGTTTCGGTGGGCCGCGCTATCGGGCGATCCCGAAGACATCTACAGGACCGACGCCAAGGTGAAGGAGTTGATCCCGGACAATCCGGCGCTCCACCGCTGGCTCGATCTGGCGCGCGAAAAGATCCGGTTTCAAGGGATGCCCGCGCGGATTTGCTGGGTCGGATTGGGCGACCGCCACCGGCTTGGCCTAGCGTTCAATGAAATGGTCGCCTCGGGCGAGCTTTCAGCCCCGGTGGTGATCGGGCGCGATCATCTCGATTCGGGCTCGGTCGCCAGCCCCAACCGTGAAACCGAAGCGATGCTCGACGGCAGCGATGCGGTGTCGGACTGGCCGCTGCTCAATGCGCTGCTCAACTGCGCCAGCGGAGCGACCTGGGTTTCGTTGCACCACGGCGGCGGGGTGGGGATGGGTTATTCGCAGCACTCAGGGATGGTGATTGTCGCCGATGGCAGCGCGGACGCGGCGCGGCGGCTGGCGCGGGTGCTGTGGAACGATCCCGCCAGCGGGGTGATGCGCCACGCCGATGCCGGTTACGACATCGCGCTCGATTGCGCGCGTCAGCGCGGTCTCGATCTACCGGGAATTTTGCCTGATGCCGACCTGCGATGATCCTGACCCATGAGGATTGCCATTCCCGTTCGTTGGCGAAGTCCAGCGGGCGGGAATGGCAATCCGGACAGTGGTTTCTGGCGGCCCTCGGACAGCGTCGCGTCCACGTCACCATGAACCACATCACGATTGCCGACGCTTCTTGCCGAGAAACGCCAGAAACCGTCCTCTTGGATCAGGACCATCGCAGGTTAGTGTATACCTACACGCAGCGACAACTGCTGGTGCCGCCAGTCTTGATCTGTCCCATCACTATGCGCTGACACAGGCCTATGCGGTCGTACGCGGCGCACTTGTTCTTGCCAGCGGCGGCAGCGGGTTGCCGGTTGGCCTACCGCAGCCTTAAAAGTTCAGAGGCCCTCGCCCAAGCCTTTAATCCCAGCCCTGCGCCAGAAACCGCTCGGCGAGGCCCGCCAGCAGCGCCGCGCCGCGCGGCAAGGCGGCTTCGTCAACCATCATACGCGGAGAATGGATTGAGGGGCATTTGTGCCAATCGACCCCCTCATGCGCAACGCCGAGGAAGAACATCGCGCCGGGCACCTGTTCAAGCACATAGGAGAAGTCCTCGGCGCCCATGATCGGCTGGTCAAGCCGCCGCCATGACTGCTCGCCAAACAGCGCTGCTGTCACTGCTTCGCCCAGATCGACCGCGCGCGGATCGCACAGCGTAATCGGGAACCCCGGAGTGATTTCGACTTTGGCCGAAGCCCCGTGCGCTGCCGCAATGCCGGTCGCAAGCTGGGTTAGCGCGGCGTGCAGCTTGGCCCGGTGGCGCGGCGAGAGTGAGCGCAGCGTGCCCTTCAGGGTGGCAAAATCGGCGATCACGTTGTGCGCGGTCCCAGCCTCGATCCGCGCCACCGTGGCGATCACCGGATCGGCGGCATCGAACTGGCGCGCCACCAGCGTCTGCAATGCGGTCACCACCTCGCAGGCGATCGGCACCGGATCGAGCGCGTTGTGCGGCATCGCGGCATGCCCTCCACGCCCTTCGATCACGATATCGAATTGATCGGCCGAAGCCATCAGCGCCCCGGCCCGCCCCGCCACCAGCCCATGCTTGGCATTGGGCATGATATGCAGCGCAAAGGCGGCATCTGGTAACGGCCCGTGACCTGCCCCGCCCAGCAGCCCTTCGTCCAGCATATGGCGCGCGCCGTGAAAGCCCTCTTCGCCCGGCTGGAACATGAACCGCACTTCGCCGGACAGCCGATCGGCACGCGCACACAGCAGCCGCGCGGCCCCGGCGAGCATGGCGGTGTGGGTATCGTGCCCGCAGGCGTGCATCGCCCCGGCAATCGTCGAGGCGAACGCGAGCCCGGTTTCTTCGGGCATCGGGAGCGCGTCCATATCGCCGCGCAAAAGGACGCTGCGGCCCGCGATATCATCACTTCTGGCACCGCCCTTGAGCGTGGCGATTAGCCCGGAAGTGGTGGCCGATTCGAGCCATTCGAGCGGCAGGTCGGCCAACGCGGCGCGCACTTTTTCACGGGTTTTGGGGGTGTCGAGGCCTAGTTCAGGCTCGGCATGTATCTCGCGGCGCAAGCTGACGATATCGCCGGCAATTGCGCGGGCCTCATCAAGCAGGGTCGGGGTGAGCAGGGTATCATCCAGCATGTCAGGCTCCGATTCGCAGCGCAATGCGTTTGGCTGCAGCGTTGTGCAGCATAACCGAGATCGCCAGCAATGCATTAAGCACCACCGACTGGTATAACATGTACCACAGCGGGGTACCGGCAAACATCGATAATCCCAGCACGATCGCGCGCTGATTGGGGCCCAGAAATTTGTAAATCAGGAGGAGTTGTGGCGATTCGGCGCGAACCGCTCCGGCAATCTGTGCCAGCCGTGCCGGATCGTCCTGGGCGGCGGCCACTGCGGCATCAACGTGCAGGGCGTACGGGGTCATCCCGCTGGCCACCGCGATATACGCCGAGACTAGCGCCCCGGCCCAGCCCCGTGCGGTCGGCGAGTCGCGATGGGAGTGTGAATTGCGTAGCCATGGCGTGCCATAAACCCAGTACTGATACTGACGGCGCTGTACTTCGACGTGATTCGATTGAACCGCATGGCTCAGCCCGGCGCAGACCACTAGCGCCCAGGCGTGCCAGCCGGAGAAAGTGCCGCCGTGGTACTGTAACCAAACTGCAAGCACGATATAGAGCACCGCATGGCTGAGATAATCGCACAAGCCGTCAACCATCTCGCCGATCGGACTGGCGCGCCCGGTCAGCCGCGCCAGATCGCCGTCGGCGCCGTCAACGATATGCCAACTCATGTGAAGCGCTAAGCCCAGCGCAGCCGACACCGGCCAGGCGAGTTGAGTATAAGCAAAACTGGCGGCAACAACCAGACCCGCGCCTATCACGGAAACCGTGTTTGGGGTCAGCGGAGTCCGGGCCAACAAGCGGGCAAGCTGCCAGGCGAGCGGGTGGTAGACGTAATAATTGAGCCAATCCTGTAATTCGCGCGGGCGCTTTGGCGGCTGCGACGAAATTTGTGGGATTTTTGAAGCATTGCCCGAATTCAATTCGTACCTCCTGCCAGCACGCCATTCAGCGGCCATAAACCGCCGTCCGGGCAGTGCAACCGCCAAGGCGTAGCAGGGTCACAACGGTTTTAGGTTTGCGCAATCGGCTTGACGTAAGGCATTTGGCTTGCTTTTGGCGAGCGGTTTTACAAGAAGGGGGGTTTCGCGGCCCGCCACACAGTGTCGCTCGGAAGGATAGTATCAGAATGAAGCCTATCAAGGTCGCCATGATCGGCGTCGGCAACTGCGCCAGTTCGCTGGTGCAGGGGGTAGCCTATTATAGGCAGAACAACTCGTCGCAGGGCCTGATCCACGACAAGATCGGTGGCTACGGCGCTGGTGATGTGGAATTCGTGCTCGGTATCGACGTCGATGCGCGCAAGGTTGGCAAGGACATTTCCGAAGCCATCTTTGCAGCCCCCAACAACACCAAGGTGTTCCAGCAGGACGTTCCACTGACCGGCCGCAAGGTCATTATGGGCATGGTCTCAGACGGCGTCGCGCCGCACATGACCGAAGTCGGTGAAAAGGGCTTCATTGTCGCTAACGACATCGATGCCACGCACGCACAGATCGTTCAGGCGATCAAGGAATCGGGCGCCGAAGTGCTGATCAACTTTTTGCCCGTCGGGTCGCAAGTAGCTACTGAATTCTATATGGAATGTGCGCTAGAAGCGGGCGTTGCCGTGGTCAACTGCATGCCGGTGTTCATCGCCAGCCGCCCCGAATGGGAAGCGCGCTTCCGGGCTAAGAATATCCCCATTATCGGCGACGATATCAAGGCGCAGGTTGGCGCGACGATTGTCCACCGTGTGCTGTCCAGCCTGTTCGCCGCGCGCGGCGTTACGGTCGAACGGACCTACCAGCTCAACACCGGCGGCAACACCGATTTTATGAATATGCTCGACCGCCAGCGGCTGGGCAGCAAGAAAGAATCCAAGACCGAAGCGGTGCAGGCGATGCTTGCGCAGCGGCTTGCGGATGAAAACATTCACGTCGGCCCATCGGACTACGTGCCATGGCAGAAGGACAACAAGTTGTGCTTCCTGCGGCTGGAAGGTCTGCAGTGGGGCAATGTTCCGATGGAACTGGAACTGCGCCTGTCGGTCGAAGACAGCCCCAATTCGGCGGCCTGCGTAATGGATTCGATTCGCTGCGCCAAAGTGGCGCTCGAGCGAGGCGAAGGTGGGGCTCTGATTGGCCCATCGGCCTATTTCTGCAAGCACCCGCCGCAGCAGTTCAACGATGATCTGGCCGCGCAGATGGTCGATCAATTCATCGCCGACACTCCGCTTGCAGCCGAATAAGGCCGCAGCAATTTAATCGATTGAGCGGCGCTGGTCGGCCTGGGCCGACCGGCGCCGCGCTGTATTTGCGGGACCAGACATGGACGCCCTGATCATTGCTGCCGGATTCGGCAGTCGCCTGCGTGATATTTCCGATTCGAAACCGATGACCCCGGTGGCCGGGGTGCCGCTGCTCGAGCTTGGCGTGCGGCAGGCCAAGGCGGCGGGCGCGGCGCGCGTGGTGGTGGTGACCGGGCACCAGGCCGACCGGCTCGAAGCGGCGCTGCCGGCGCTGGCAGCGCGCGTTGGGATCGCGGTCGAGGCGGCGCGGGCCGAAGACTGGGTGAAACCCAACGGCTGGTCGGTAATCACCGGGGCTGAGCGGATCGACGGCGACTACCTGCTGATGATGTCCGACCATATCTTTTCGGCACCGATCCTGTCGGGACTGGCGCAGCAAGGCGGGGCGGATCGCGGGGTAACTTTGGCGATTGATCGCCGGATTGATGATCCGCTGATCGATCCTGATGACGCCACTTGGGTCGAACGCGGGCCAAACGGGTTCATCCGCGCGATTGGCAAGGCGATTACTACCTTTGATGCGGTCGATTGCGGTGCGTTCCTGTGCACGCCCGAGCTGGCCGAGGCGATTCGCGGCGCAATCGCGGCGGGTCAGCCGGGCAGCTTGTCCGAAGGGATGCAGCGGCTGGCCGATGCGGGCCGCGCGGCGACTTGGGAGATCGCCGGGGCGTGGTGGCTCGACGTTGACGACCCGCGGGCGCATCAGTTGGCGGAAGCGCAGGCCCCGCGTCACCTGGCCGAGGTATACGCTGCGGCACTTAGCTGATCAACCGGCCATTCGCCAGCGTGTATGTCTGGTCCGCAACCTCGGCCAAAGCGCCGCGGTGCGCGATCACCAGTACCGTAAGCGTGCCTTTGAGCCGTTCCAGCGCCTGCACAATCAGCCCCTCATTGGCAGGGTCGAGTGCGCTGGTCGCCTCATCGAGGATCAGCAAGGCTGGGCGGCGCAATAACGCGCGGGCCAGCATCAGGCGCTGGCGCTCGCCGCCAGACAGCGTGCGGCCGCCATCGCCAAGCAGAGTTTCGAGCCCTTGCGGCAGCGCGAAAGCGAACTCGGCCGCGGCGGCGCGCAGCGCCGTCTCAAGCGCTGCGTCGCTCGCTTCAGGAACCGCCCAGCGCAGATTGTCGCGCAGGCTGGCCGCGAGCAGAACCGGTTCCTGATGGACGTAGGCCACTTGCTCGCGCCACGCTCGGCGCACACCGGCGGTAAGCACGACGCCGTCGATCGACAGCGTTCCACTATCGGGGGAAATCAACCCGCCGAGCAAATCGGCCAGCGTGCTTTTGCCCGATCCCGAGGGACCGAGCAAAGCGACCATCTGCTTGGCCGGAATAACCAGATCGATTGCGACCAGCGCCGCGCGTTCGGCCCCAGCGAACTGCACCCCGGCGCCGCTGAGCCGCAATTCGTGCGTGAGCGTGGGCGCGGTTGCGGCCGTATCAATCGGCTCACGCGCCGCTTCGGCGCTATCGATCAGCGCCAGCGTCGCGGTAATCGCAGGGCGCGCGTGGGCCCATTGCAGCCACGCGTCCTGCAGCGCCCCCAGCAGGGGTACCGCGCGCACGAACACCGCGATCAAGGGTAACAGCACTGCCGCAGGAATGGTCCAGCGGGCTACAGCGAGCCAGATCAACGATGCCAGAGCAGCGGCGCCGCCCACTTGAAGTGCGCCCTGGCCGATGCTCTGGGCGCGCGTGAAACTTAGCTGCGCGATACGCAACCGGGCAACGCCCTGATCGAGCTGAACCGCAGCGCGGGCTTCGCCACCGAGGCTTTTGATTTCGCGAAGCGCGCCAAGCCCTTCGCCCAAAGAGCCGTGAACCGAGGCATAGGCTTGGCCGAGATCTTGGCCAAGTGTCCGCGCAAGTCTGCGTAACGGGGCGAAGGCGGCCAGCACGATCGATCCAGCGAGCAACGCGCCAAATGCCGCACGCGGCGACAGAGCCAGTCCGGCCAGTGCCAACGCAACCAGGGTCAGCATCGCTGCTGCTGCTAACGCTTGTTGAAGAGCAAAACCGGCTCGGTTGATATCGCTGATCAGCAAACTGGCATGATCGCTGCGATGTTGACGCGCCAACATTTTCCAGTCCATTGCGAGCAATGCCCGCCAAGCCCGCGAACGTAGCCCATCGACCACGTCTATTTGCAATTGCTCTGCAACGAGGGTGCGCGCCAGCATCAACAGTGCACGAAGCGTCACAAGCACGATAAAAGCCGCCAGCAAGCTGCTGAGGGTATGCGCTGAACCGATTGATGGCAAGATTCTGGTTGGCCATTGCAGGATCATCGATCCACCATTGCCGTTCAGCGCGGCAATCAAAGGCACCGCAAGAACTAGGCCGATCCCTTCGGTGGCCGAAGCCGCTGCCATCAACAGCAGCACCAGAACCATCCGCCGTCGCTGAGCCGAATCACCCAATAGCGCAAAGTAGACGTTGCGGCGTGGAACGGGCAGGGAAACGCTCATGGTCGCGGTCCTAGCAGTTCCGAGCTGCCGCGCAATTTATGAGACTGGAAGCCCCCCGCACCATGCGACTACGGAGTGTTTCGGGCAGTCATAAACCGGATGTAGCGTCCCATCGCAATTGCGCGCGGCAGTCTGAAGGCATGGGGGTAGAACACATCATCCGCGACCGATTGTTCGGCCGGCCAGTTATCCAGGTTATACTCGAGCAGATCGGTGTCGATCATGGCCGCAAGAATCGGATCGGTTTTGATCGCTGCCAGTTCGCGGCGCATGTCGTCGAGGCGCGGAGTGAGGCGCTTGTGCCAATCAGAATTGTGTTGGCCATGACCCGGCATGGTGCGCTGAGCCTCCGGCAGCAGGCCCCGCCCCAGCTGCCGGGCCAACCAGCGTGTCTCGCCATCATGCAGGAACATTGAGGTCGGCAGGCCGAGACAGAAATCGACCAACGGGCGGTAGGTGGCCGGATCGCGTACGGAAACTTCGTACAGTTGTTCGAAGCCCTGACACATGTCCGATCCTTCGACGTCGCCGCGACCAAAATTGTCTTGCACCAGGTCTTTGCGCCAACCGCTGAGCGGCCGGACATATTTCGTGCCGGCCCGCGCCGCACGGCCTTCGACATCGAATTCGGCCAGAGCCTCGGGCCGCAGCGCGCTCACCGCCAGGTTGATGGGCTGGGTATCGTGGCCGCGCAGCCGCATCGCCGCGCGCCACAGTACATCGGGCAGCTGCGGCACCACCGCGTGGGCAAGGAAGCGCCACGCGAGCGAACCTGGGTGATGGCGATCCTTGCGCAAAGCCCTCCATAACTGACGCCATTGGCCGCGGCGTAGATATTCAGCGTGCCCCCAGCTGCCGGACGAGCTAAACGTCGAATTGCCATAGTCAGCGGACAGGATCATGTCGCATCCTTGCGCCCGTGCGGCGGTGTAGATGCCATGGTACCGGAACAGCGTGGCAAGATTGACGGTGCCAGTCCCCATTGCGAGGTACATGTCTTCCAACCGGTGATCGAATTCGAACTGGTGGTTGTCGACAAAATACGGCTCGATTTGCGGATGCATCGCGGCAAACGCGCGCACTGCTGGGCCTTCATCGACTAGGCCGCCCGGAATCGAGGGTTGACCGTGCCCTTCAAGCGGCACGTAGGTAAAGGATTTGAGCCGGCGCCCCGGAGGCAGGGTGCGCAGTATCCGCGCTGCAATATTGGAACTATCCAGCCCACCGGTCAGCAGAATTCCGGGCTCACGCGCGCTGGCAAAATAGAGCCTGCTCGCCTCGGTCAACAACCTATCTGCCTCGGCCAAATAGTCTGCTGCGCTGGCTTTCGGCAACGGGACGACGGCCAATGGATCGTGAAACCGGACTTTTCTGGTCGATCGGGTGCCGACGTGGACGATTGTGCCGTAAGGCACTTTGAAGCACCCCTGGAGGTAACTCTGTTCTTCGGTCAGGTTGAAGTACAGGCTGTCAGCTATGCGCTGGCGGTTTAGATCGCGGGGTAGCCCCATCGCCTCAAGTACGCGCGGGACCGAAGCTGCGGCAACACTTTCGGCGTCGGTCATGTAGTACAATGGCGGCGCAGAAACTGCCGACCGGGCCAGTCGCAGCCCGGGCGCGCCAGGATCGTCATAGATCGTGCAGTAAGTGCCCTGGACCCGCTCGTCTGCGCTGTCGCCCCACCGACGCACGGCAAGTGCATAGATCAGCGCCAGATTGCCGGGGTCGCAGTCCAACTGCTTGGCAAGCTCAGCGCAATTGTCGATCCAACCGTGGACCATAACCGCCACACCGCCGTCGAGCAGTGCTGGCTGGGTGCGCATAGCTCTCGCTGCCCGCTGTCGCTGTGACCGCGGCGGCAAATCTCCGGCGCGGGGCAGTTGCCACGCTATACGGTCTCCATCGTTCCAGCTGGGAACGGTCAGCCCGGCGAACAGTCCCAGCGTACTGCCAACCCGATTGCTCAGGCCTTCAATGCGGGCTCGGGAGCCTCGAACGAAAGCAAGCATTTAAGCGATCAAGGCTGGGTCAAAAGCAATTTAGGATTTTTGATTGTTACCGACACCGTTGCCATTGATAGTATTATTACCAGCGACATCGCCAATCTGCCCAAGTTCGACGAGCTGCGGCTTGATCCAGCTGCTTGCGACTGCCGGCGTGACGGATTTAACTAGGGCCTGTCGTCAAATTGGGGATTCACAAATCGGTAAAAGTCTGACTCATGGGGAGCCACCGAAACGGAGGCGCGGCGATGAGGCGATATGGAC
>JAYVML010000147.1:0-7269 GCA_043758955.1 Novosphingobium sp.
GACGGGCTGAAGACCTGCAAGGCGCTGACCGGCGATGGCAGCATGGTCAACGTTACTCTGTGCTTCTCGCCCAATCAGGCGCTGCTGGCGGCCAAGGCCGGGGCGACGTTCGTCTCGCCGTTCGTCGGCCGACTCGATGATAATGGCTTCGACGGGATGGAGCTGATCTCGGACATCCGGCTGATCTACGACAACTACGATTATCAGACCGAAATTCTCGTCGCGAGCGTGCGCCATGTGGTCCATGTGCTCGAAGCCGCCAAGATCGGTGCCGACGTGATGACTGCGCCGCCCGCGGTGATCAAGGCCTTGGTCAAGCACGTGCTGACCGACAAAGGGATCGAGGGGTTTTTGGCTGATTGGGCCAAGACTGGGCAAAAGATTTAGCCCAAACCGAAAATGTCATCCTGAACTTGTTTCAGGATCCATTTCGCGGCTAGGCGCAGGGCAGTGCTTCAGGCACGATGGATGCTGGAATAAATTCAGCATGACGAGCGATAGCTAGGCTGCAAGTCCGATGTCCGACGAATCCCCTCTCGATCGTTTTAAATCCGTGCTCACCGGCACCGCGCGGGCGGTTGCGCGCGAGCCTGAGCTTGAGCTTGCGTGGACCGCCGACGCGCCGATTGCCAACGGCAAGAACCTGCGGGTGCCGATGCCGGGGCGCGCACTGCCACTGAGTCAGGCGATGGAGGCGCGCGGGTTCGCCGATTCGATGGCGCTCAAACTGCGCCACCATCAGGAGACGCTGCACGCCCGCCACGCTCCAGCCGAGCCGACTGCTCGCGCGGCGTACGATGCGGTTGAGCAGGTTCGGTTCGAAGCGCTCGGCTCGAAAGCCTATGCGGGGATGCGCGGCAATCTGGATGCGGCCAATGCGGTGCGGCTGGGCGGCGATCCGATCACTCGCGCGACCCGCCCCGATGAAGTGCCGGTGCCGATGGCGCTGGCGTTGCTGCTGCGCGAGCATCTGACCGGTCAACCGGTGCCGCAAATGGCACAGGCCGGGGTGGCGATGCTGCGCAGCTGGATTGAAGAGCGCGCGGCGGCCGATTTTGACGCGCTGGCGCTGCTGCTCGATGATCAGAAGGCCTTCCAGTCGCTCACGCTCGATATGCTCCAGCACCTCGAACTGACGCAGGCCAGCCCGCTGGACCAAGCGGCCGACGAGGGCGACGACACCGACGGCGAGGACCAGGACGAGCAGGACGCCGATGACAGCGAATCGTCCGAAGACCAATCGCCCAGCGAAGTCGCTGCCGAACCAAGCGAAGGCGACGAGGACGGCGAGAGCGAAGCCGAGCGCGAGCTGGACGATGACAATGCCGAGGGGGAGGATGGCGATGAGGGCGAGGAAGGGATGCTGCCGGTGCGCCCCAACCGTCCGTGGACCGAACTGCCGTCCAAATTCGATTACAAGGCCTATACCGAGGCCTTCGACGAAGTGGTCAGCGCGTCCGAGCTCTGCGATGAGGAAGAACTTACCCGGCTGCGCGCCTATTTGGACGCACAGCTCAAAGGGCTGCAGGGCGTGGTCACCAAGCTCGCCAACCGGCTCCAGCGGCGGCTGATGGCGCAGCAGAACCGATCATGGGATTTCGATCAGGAAGAAGGCATGCTCGATGCCGCGCGGCTCGCCCGGGTGGTGATTTCGCCCGGCCATTCGCTCAGCTACAAGATCGAGCGCGAGGTCGATTTCAAGGACACCGTGGTCACGCTGCTGATCGACAACTCGGGATCGATGCGCGGGCGGCCCATCTCCATCGCTGCAATCAGCGCCGACGTGATGGCGCGCACGCTCGAACGCTGCGGGGTCAAGACCGAGATCCTTGGCTTCACCACCCGCGCGTGGAAGGGCGGTCAAAGCCGCGAGGCCTGGCTCGGCGGCGGTAAACCCGCTCAGCCCGGCCGGCTCAACGACTTGCGCCATATCGTTTATAAAAAGGCCGACGAACCCTATCGCCACGCCCGCCGCAACCTTGGGTTGATGATGCGTGAGGGGCTGCTGAAAGAAAACATCGACGGCGAGGCGCTGCTATGGGCGCATTCGCGGTTGCTCGCGCGGGCCGAGGATCGCCGCGTGCTGATGGTCATCTCCGACGGCGCGCCAGTCGACGATTCGACGCTTAGCGTGAACAACGCCGGCTACCTTGAACTGCACTTGCGCAAAGTGATCGACTGGATCGAGCGTCAATCGCCGGTGCAACTGGTCGCGATCGGGATCGGCCATGATGTCACCCGCTATTATCGGCGCGCGGTGACCATCATGGACGTCGAACAATTGGGCGGGACGATGATCGAGCAATTGGCAGGGCTGTTCGAGGATGATCCCAAGTGAACGTCACCGAGGCGGTTACCAGCCGCCGCTCGATCCGGGCCTTTCAGGACAAGCCGGTCGATCAGGCGGTGCTGCGGCAGGTGCTCGAAACCGCGCAGCGTTCGCCTTCGGGCGGGAACACCCAGCCGTGGCACGCGGTGCTGCTGACCGGCGATCCGCTGGCCGCGTTGTTCGCCAAGGTGGCCGAGGTTCTGCCGCAAGGCCGCGCGGCGATGGCTCCTGAATACCACATCTATCCGCCCGAGCTGGACGGGGCTTATGAAGCCCGCCGGGTCGGGGTGGGTGAGGCGATGTATGCCGCGCTCGAAATCCCGCGCGAGGACCGGCCCAGCCGGCTCAAATGGTTCGCGCGCAATTTTCAGGGGTTCGGCGCGCCGGTGCTGATGCTGGTGCACACCCCCAAATTTATGGGCCCGCCGCAGTGGTCGGACATTGGCATGTGGCTGCAAAGCGTGATGCTGCTGCTGCGCGAAGCGGGACTGGATAGCTGCGCGCAGGAGGCCTGGGCGGTCTATTCGAAGCAAATCCGCGAAAGTGTTACGATACCCGACGACCATATCTTTTTTTGTGGAATGGCGATCGGCTGGGGCGACCGGAGCCATGCGGTCAACCAGTTCCCGGTGGCGCGCGCGGAGCTTGAAGAGGCTGTGCGCTGGGAGGGGTTTTGACCTCTTGGGCCAGCGCTTCTAAGGCGCGGATATGACTGCTACCCCGCTGATGCTGTTCAACAGCCTGACCCGCCAACTTGAGTCGTTCAAGCCGGTCCACCCTGGCGAGGCACGGGTCTATACCTGCGGGCCGACGGTCTACAATTACCCGCACATCGGCAATATGCGCGCTTATGTCTTTGCCGACCTGCTGGGGCGCACGCTCAGCTTCAAGGGTTATCAGCTGAAGCACGTGATCAACATCACCGATGTTGGCCACCTGACCGACGATGCCGATGCGGGCGAAGACAAGCTGGAGCAGGCAGCGAAAGCCAACGCGCAGTCGATCTGGGAGATCGCCAAGCACTACACCGAGGCGTTCTGGGCGGACATCAGGGCGCTGAATATCCGCCAGCCGATGCAATGGTCAATCGCCACCGATTACATCCCGGCGATGATCGAGTTTGCCCAAGGCATTGCCGCGCAGCATTGCTATGAACTTGCGGGCGGGCTCTATTTCGACACCTCCACTGTGGCTAATTACGGTCGGCTGGCGCGTGCGCAAACTGACGAAGGCGAAAGCCGAATTCAGGTCGTGGATGGCAAGCGCCACGCCGCTGACTTCGCGATCTGGCGCAAGACCCCGCCGGGCGAGCAGCGCCAGATGGAATGGGACTCGCCGTGGGGCCGTGGCGCTCCCGGTTGGCATCTCGAATGCTCGGTGATGAGCGGGCAACTGCTCGGCTTTCCGTTCGATATTCACACCGGCGGGATCGATCACCGCGAGATTCACCACCCCAACGAAATTGCGCAGAACCAGGCGCATTGCCATTCGGCCGCGAGCGGCGCGAACATCTGGATGCACAACAATTTCCTGGTCGAACGCAGCGGCAAGATGAGCAAGAGTTCGGGCGAGTTCCTGCGGCTGCAACTGTTGATCGAAAAAGGCTACCACCCGCTCGCGTACCGGATGATGTGCCTGCAGGCGCATTATCGCAGCGAACTGGAGTTCAGCTGGGAGGGGCTGGGGGCGGCGTTGGTGCGGTTGAAGCGGTTGACATCGCGGATTGAGTTCCTTCGACAGGAAGCGCAGGCGGGCAAAGAGGTAGCGATCCCTCAACTTACTTCTCTCCTTGACGCATTTGAGAGCGCACTGAGCGATGATCTCAATTCGGCTCTGGCCTTAATTTCACTCGACCTCGCGGCTGCGCTGAATGGGTTAGATCGAGCTGAACAGCTGTCTGCCCTCGCGCGTATCGATGAACTGTTAGGTCTGAGCTTGCTAACCTTAACCCGTACCGACCTGCGCATTCGCCCCAAAGCGGCGACCATCACCGAGCCGGAAATCGAGGCGATCCTTGCCCGGCGCAAGGAAGCCCGCGCCGCCAAGGACTTCGCCACCTCCGATGCCTTGCGCGATCACCTTGCCGCACATAGCGTCGAAGTGATGGACGGCGATCCGCTGGGCTGGGATTGGAAGCTTGGTTGATGCGCATGATAGTGCGCATCTAAACTTGACTTAACTTGCCAAATGCGCATATAAGTGCGCATGGAGCGGGACAGCCGGAAAATCGTCAAGCGGCTGCTCGCAGATGGTTTCGTGTTGGTGGCAATCAAAGGTTCGCATCACAAGTTTCGCAAGGATAGCACCACAGTGATCGTGCCGCATCCTAAGCGGGACTTGCCACTGGGCACTGCACGAAGCATCGCAAGAATGGCAGGTTGGGCGTGATCCTGATCGCAGCGAGGTAACGCGATGAAGTATTTTTATGCCGTGGTGTACAAGGATGCAGACAGCGCCTTTGGGGTCGAATTTCCAGACCTGCCCGGTTGCTTTTCGGCGGCTGACGATCTCGAAAACATCTTGCCCAATGCCTGTGAAGCGCTTGAGCTGTGGTTTGAGGATGCGGCGGCGGTCACGCCGTTGCGGCTCGATCAGGTTCAGGCGCTGGTGACCAAGGAGCTTGCCGCTGGCGCGTTCATTGTGGCGGTTCCGTGGATCCGCCAGACCGGACGGATCGTGCGGGCCAACATTTCACTTGATCGCGGGATGCTCGACGCCATCGACAAGGCTGCTGCGGAACGCTCGCTGACGCGCAGCGCGTTTCTGGCCGATGCCGCGCGCAAGGTGATCGAGCGGCAACCTGCGGAGTGAAACTCTGGCGGCTGACCCGCGCGCCGTTCGTGGCGCTTGATGGGCAAGGGGCGCTAATCAACGGTGCGCGCTATGCGCCGCCCGGGGTGCCGGTGGTCAGTCTGGCCTCGGAAGCCGGCCTCGCCGTGCTGATCGCGCTACGGTATCAGCCGCGTGACTGGGCGAGCGTTCCCGATGACTTTGTGCTCGGCTGGACCAAGGTCGACGCGGTGGCCGAAAGGGTGCCTGACGATCGGGGTGAAGACAATATCCGCAGCTTCGTTGGCGAGTGGCTCGTTAACCAACGCTCGCTGCTCGCCGCCCTACCGTCGCGAGTGTTGCCCGAAGCTGACGTGGTACTGCTCAACCCCGCGCACCCTGCTGCGCCGCAAGTCCCGCCGCTCACCTGCCGCGCCTTTAGCTTTGCCGAATGCCTGCACACCCCGCCGATGCTGGCGCAATTTCAAGGCCGCTCATGACTGTCACCGTGCTCAATTCCGTGTTCAAACCACTGCTCGAAACGCGGCTGCCCAGTTGGGTCGATGCGCGCTGGTATGCCGACAAGGACGAGGCGTTCGCGCTTGCGCCCGCAGCCGAAATCGGCTGGTTCGATATGTATTCGAAAGACGATATGGCCGAGGTATTCACCCGCGCTGCGAAGCTCAAATGGCTCAATTCGGTCTATGCCGGGGTCGAGGCGTTCCCGCTCGATCTGCTCAGCCAGCGCGGTGTAATGCTGACCAACGGGGCCGGGATCAACGCGGTGCCGATCGCCGAATATGTGCTGATGCTGATGCTGGCGCAGGCCAAAGGTTACCGTGAAGTGGTGCGCGCGCAGGAGCGCCGCGAGTGGCTCAAGACTTCACCCGGAAAGCGCGAGCTGTTTGGCAGCCAAGTGCTGATCCTGGGCTATGGCGCGATCGGGCAAGAGGTTGAGGCGCGGCTTGCGGGATTTGGCGCGCACGTCACCAAAGTGCGGCGCTCGGCCGGGCCGGGCACGTTGGGGCCGGAGGAGTGGCGCGCGCAGCTTGGCATGTTCGATTGGATCGTCATCGCAGTTCCGGCGACTTCCGATACGCAGCACATGATCGGCGCGGCCGAGCTGGCGGCGCTAAAGCCCGATGCAGTGCTGGTCAATATCGCGCGGGGCAGCGTGATCGATCAGGAGGCGCTGGTCGTTGCGCTGGAAGCCGGGGCGATTGGCGGGGCACTGCTCGACGTGACCACGCCCGAGCCGCTCCCGCCCGAACATCCACTGTGGACGCTCGACAATGCGCAGGTCACCATGCACTTGTCGGGCAACGCGCAGACGCTGATGTTTCAGCGCGCTGCGACGCGGTTTCTGGCCAATCTTGAGCGATATCGGGCGGGTGAGCCGCTGACCCCGCTGGTTGACTACGCGGCCGGTTATTAGGCTGGGTCGCAATGAATTAGCTTAGCCCCTTCCCCAATCAGGAGGGGCTTGTTACGCCTCGTCGAGCAACAACAGTTCCACTTCAACTTCAAGCCGCGGCTGCGGCAAGGCGGTGTGATCGACCCGCACCACCGCCGCATCGGCGACCAATTGGCGCGGTATCGCGAATTCATGGTCGAGCAGGGCATCGATGAAGCGTTCGCCGGTGGCTGCGGCCTCAATCCCGGCAAATGCCAAGACGACGGTGTGGCGCGTACCGGAAAAGGTTACGCTGGCCCAGTTGCGCTCGGCGTGGCGGACCAGCTCGGCTTGTCCCTCGGCGAGCTTAAGCAACGCGGACAGCAGCGGCAGCCACGGAGTGCGGCGGCCACGGTGGTGAGCGGCTGATTGCATCGCTGCGGCGGAATTAGGGTCAATTTGCATGGGCATCCTCTCGGTAAATGTTCATGAAATGTTCCACACGTTCCGTGGTTGCAACACGAGGTGAGCGGCCATTGCGCAGATCCTGAACAAAGCGCGGGTCGTGGCATGAAAGCCGGCCGAACTTAGTCCAGGGCATTCCGGTTTTACGCAAGAAGCGCTCGATCCGGTTGATCAACATTGCTGGCCCCTTTCAGATGCGAATCGTTGTAGGAAGAATCCTGTTCTTTCTTGCGAAATCCTACTTGTCTAGGAAAAATACATCGTGTATGATAAATTCATGGTTACTCACGATCCACGCACCCGGTTGTTGGAA
>JAYVML010000148.1:0-7701 GCA_043758955.1 Novosphingobium sp.
AAGAACACCGCGAAAAAGGCGTCGAGAACGATGACCGCGAAAATCGCCTGTACCACCGCAATTGTGGTCTTGAACCCGACGTCCTCGGAATTGCCCGACACCTGCATGCCTTGATAGCAGCCCGCCAGCGCGACGATCAATCCGAACATGGGGGCTTTGATCATTCCCACCCAGATATCGTGCAGCGGTACCACTTCCCGTATTCGACTGAGGAAAGTGAAGAACGGAATATCGAGCGCAAACATCGAGATAAACGCGCCGCCGATGATCGACAGGACGGCAGCATAGAACCCCAGCAGGGGCATGATCAGCAACGCGGCCAAAATCCGCGGCACCACAAGCGCCTCCATCGGTGAGACCCCGATGGTGCGCATCGCGTCAATTTCTTCGGTCAGCTTCATCGTGCCGATCTGCGCCGCAAAGGCCGAACCCGAGCGCCCCGCGAACATGATCGCGGTCATCAGGATGCCCAGTTCGCGCATCGACAGACGCCCGGTCAGGTTTACAGTATAAATCTCGGCCCCGAACTGGCGCAGCTGGACAGCGCCTTGCTGCGCAATCACGATCCCAATCAGGAAGCTCATCAGCCCGACGATCGGCAAAGCCCCGACCCCGCTCAGCTCAAGCTGGCGGATCAGCGCGGTCCAGCGAAACCGCGACGGGTGCCGGAACAGCACCCCGAACGCCAAGATCAGCGATCCGAAGAAGCTGATCAAACTCACCACGCCTGTGGCATAGGACGTCACGAAGCCGCCCAAACCTTCGGGAATGCGCTCAGCCAGGTTGAGTTCGGGCTCTTCGTCCGGAGCTTCGACCAAATTCTGATCGATCAGGTCTTCATCGATGTGATCGCCGCGCACCGCAGCGATCAGGCGCATGGCTTCGTCGCTGCCGCCGGTGATCTTGGCCCCGCGCTCTTCGGCGAGCCGCACCACGGTCCACGCCCCGACCGTGTCAAACGCGCCAACTTGCGACAGGTCAATCGCCTCGACCCGCTCTTCCAGCGCGCGCAAGCGGGTGTCGATCCGCCCTACCGATGACACGCATAACGGCCCGCTCAGCGCAATGCTGATCGCCCCGTCCGCCCCGGTTTCCGTAGTAAAGTCAGCCCATTCGCGCATCGACCGGGTGTTTGCGATAAAAATGTGGTCTCGGCAAGGCTGGCGGAACCACTGGGCAAAGCTTGCCAGTCAATCCGGGCGCTGGCAAAGGCCCGGAACAATGACCGACACAACGCTAGACAAGACTTTTGACCCCGCCGCGATCGAGGCGAAGTGGTACGCACACTGGGAAACTGAGGGCTTATTCCGTCCGCATCGCCCTGACGCGCAGCCGTTCACCATCGTCAACCCGCCGCCCAATGTGACCGGCAGCCTGCACATCGGACACGCGCTCGACAATACGCTGCAGGACGTGGTGGTGCGCTATGAGCGGCTGCGCGGCAAGGATGCGCTGTGGGTGGTCGGTACCGACCATGCCGGGATCGCGACCCAGATGGTGGTCGAACGGCAGCTGGAGGACCAGCAGGACAAGCGCACCAATTACACCCGCGAGCAGTTCGTCGCGAAGGTGTGGGAGTGGAAAGCGACCAGCGGCGGAACAATCACGCAGCAGCTGCGCCGGCTGGGCTGCTCGATGGACTGGTCACGTGAGCAGTTCACGATGGACCCGCACTTCACCAAGGCGGTGGTCAAGGTGTTCGTCGATCTTTACAACGAAGGTCTGATTTACCGCGACAAGCGCCTGGTCAACTGGGACCCCAAGCTGAAGACCGCAATCAGCGACCTTGAAGTGGAGACCCGCGAAACCAAAGGCAGCTTCTGGCGGTTTTCCTATCCGTTCGCCGATGGTAGCGGCGCGGTCGAAGTCGCCACCACGCGGCCCGAGACGATGTTGGCGGATATGTGCGTGGCGGTGAACCCGGCGGACGAACGCTATCAGGCGGTGATCGGTCAGGAGATTCTCCAGCCGATCACCGGGCGCCCGTTCAAAGTAGTGGCCGACGAACACGCCGATCCCGAACTGGGCAGCGGCGTGGTCAAGATTACCCCGGGGCACGATTTCAACGATTTCGAAGTGGGCAAACGCGCCGGGTTCAAACCTGGCGAGATGCTCAATATGTTCGATGCCGAGGCCAAGGTGGTACAGACCAGCGATGGGCTGGTGCCAGCGGAATTCATCGGTCTCGACCGGTTTGTGGCACGCAAGCTGGTGGTGCAGCGGATGCAGGAACTCGGTTTCCTGATCCCATGGACCGACAAAGACGGCGAGCCGCACGATGCCGAACCGCGCACGATCCAGACCCCGTTCGGGGATCGCGGCGGGGTCGAGATCGAGCCGTGGCTGACCGACCAATGGTACGTCAACGCCGCCGAATTGGCCAAAGCCCCGATCGCGGCAGTGCGCGACGGGCGGATCGAGATTGTCCCCAAGACCTGGGAAAAGACCTGGTTCAACTGGATGGAGAATATCCAGCCGTGGTGTGTGAGCCGGCAGCTGTGGTGGGGGCACCGGATCCCGGCTTGGTATGGGTTTGATCTTCGCGTGCAAAACGGCCAACTTGTTGCGAGCGATGAACTGAGGTCGTTCGTGGCAAATTCTGTATCAGGGGCAGTCGATCTTGCGCGTTCAGATTTATCGATAGCGCGTTTGCCGTCATTCGACCTTTCTGGCTTTGAAATCGTAGAAGTTGAGAACTCGGTCGAAGCGGAGCGCGCATTTCTCAAACGTAAATCAGTATACCCAATCTGGCGCGACGAAGACGTCCTCGACACCTGGTTCTCCTCCGCGCTGTGGCCGTTCGCCACGCTCGGCTGGCCGGACGAAAGCCCTTCCCCGTCGGGGAAGGGTTGGGATGGGGGCTCAACACCGGCGCTGAACCTCCACCCCAACCCCTCCCCGCCGGGGAGGGGCTTGCTAAGTCGCCACTACCCTAACGATCTGCTGATCTCGGGCTTTGATATCCTGTTCTTCTGGTGCGCGCGGATGGCGATGCAGGGGATGCACTTTAACCACGGTCAGGTTCCGTGGAAGAAGCTCTATCTGCACGGCCTGGTGCGCGCGGCGGACGGCCAGAAGATGTCCAAATCAAAGGGCAACGTGGTCGATCCCTTGGTCCTGATCGACCGGTACGGGGCGGATGCGCTGCGGTTCTTTATGGCTGCGATGGAAAGCCAGGGCCGCGATGTCAAAATGGACGAGCGCCGGGTCGAAGGCTACCGCAACTTCGCCACCAAGCTGTGGAACGCCGCGCGGTTCTGCCAAGCGAACGGGATATCGGCCTCAACCGGCATAGCTGCACCACCAGCCAGCACCGCCGTGAACAAGTGGATCATCGGCGAGGTGGTCGAGACGCTAGCCGCGCTCGATCAGGCGATGGCCGACCTGCGCTTCGATGCGGCGGCGAATGTGATCTACCATTTCGTCTGGGACCAGTTCTGCGATTGGTACATCGAACTGATCAAGGGTGCGTTCGATGACGAGACCAAAGCGGTCGCCGGGTGGGTGCTCGACCAAATTCTGGTGATGCTGCACCCGTTCATGCCGTTCGTGACCGAAGAGCTGTGGAGCAAGCTGGGCGAGCGGGCGGACTACCCGCTGATCACCGCGAAGTGGCCGGAGCCGGGGGCGAGCGTGGATGCTGCGGCGAAGGCTGAGGTGGAATGGCTGATCGCGCTCGTCGGCAACTTGCGCACCGCCAAGAACGAATTAAGTCTGGCCCCCGGCGCGCGGCTCGATGCCTTCCTGCCGAGCCCGAGCGCTGCCACGCGCGGAATTATCGAGCGCAACGGCGCTGCGCTCGACCGGCTCGCCCGGTTGAGCGGAATCCGGTTCGAAGCCGCGCCGGCAGGGGCCGCGATGCAGATCGGTGCCGGCGATGCCAATGTGGTGATCCCGCTCGAAGGCGTGATCGACATCGCGGCTGAGAAAGCCCGTCTCACCAAAGCCCTCGAAGCCTCCACCAAGGAAGCCAAATCGCTCGAAGGCCGCCTGTCCAATCCGGCGTTCGTTGAAAAAGCCAAGCCCGAAGCGGTCGACAAAGCCCGGGCCGATCATGCGCTGCACGCGGCCGAGGCCGAGCGGCTCGCGGCGGCGCTGGCGCGGTTGGAGTAACTCCTCCCCGAACCGGGGAGGAACACCCTGTCCTACATCCTACAAATCTGCGATGGAGCGCGCGCCATGTCGTTCCGCACCGCCTCTTTTTTCGACTTTGCCAAACCGCTCGGGCCCGCGCATATTTTTTACGTCAGGACAGTGGTCCAAGTGGTCCAGCGGGTGTTTCCGGCATGGCGCTGACGCTCGCCACCACCACCCCGGGCGAGCCCGAGATCTTCGCCTCGCTCCAGGGCGAAGGGCGCAGCGCCGGTCTGCCCTGCACCTTCGTGCGGCTGTCGCGCTGCAACCTGGCCTGTACCTGGTGTGACACCGCTTACACCTGGCGGTTCACCGAATTTGATCGCAAGGCCAACCAGATCACCTTGAGCGAGGCTGATACCGCCGCGCGGATCATGGCGCTGGGCGGCGAGCGGCTGGTGATTACCGGCGGTGAGCCTTTGCTCCAAGGCGCACAATTGGCCCGGATGGTCGCGCTGCTGAATGGTCATGCGGTGGAGATCGAGACCAATGGCACAGTCGCGCCGCACGCTGCGCTGGCTCCGCTGGTGGCGCAATACAACGTCAGCCCGAAGCTCAAGCATTCGGGCAATGCAGTTGAAATTGCTTTACTTTCTGAGCGGCTCATGGCTTGGAAAAATGAACCTAAAGCGCACTTTAAGTTTGTAATTTCGGTGCCGGATGATGTGGCAGAGGTGCTTTCATTGCAACAGACCTACGCCATCCCGTCCGAGCGAATTCAGTTGATGCCCGAGGGCACCACCAGCGCCGCAATCCGCGCGCGCAGCTCTTGGCTTGCACCGCTGGCACACCAACATGGCTTCGATTGCAGCGACCGATTGCACATCCACCTTTATGGCGATACCCGGGGCACCTGACAGGCCGCAGTCATATTGCCATCACCAGGTCAGCTTCGTTATGAGGAAACAATCATGAGAGACCGCGTAATTGCTGAATTCCCCGCCAAGGCCGGAAAGCGCGACGAGCTTGAGGCGACCCTGCGCGCGGCGCTACCCGACACCCGCGCCTTCAAAGGTTGCCGCGACATAAAGACGCTGTTCGATGACGAGCGTCAAACCTTTGTCCTGATCGAAAAGTGGGACAGCTTTGCGGACTACGACAAATATATCGCCTGGCGCAGGGACAACGGGCTGGCTGACTTGCTCGAACCGCTGCTCGAAGGCGGTGCTGCAGCTTTCAAAATTACAAAGCTTCAGGCGACGGACATTTAACGGACCGGATTGCCAGGACTGATGGAACGACCGTTGTCGATCGACACGGCGGCCGGACGTCCCGGTGGACCCGCCCAGCCCCAACGCGGCGATCTGACAACGGGTCCGCTGTTCAAGACGCTGGTGCTGTTTTCGCTCCCGGTGCTGCTGGGCAATGTCCTGCAAAGCCTCAACGGCTCGGTCAACACGGTGTGGATCGGGCGGCTGCTGGGCGAGGACGCGCTGGCTGCAACTTCCAGCTCGAACATCGTCATGTTCCTGGTCTTCGCCGCGATCTTCGGGATCAGCATGGCGACCACAGTGCACGTCGGCCGCTATTTTGGGGCGCACGATCTTGACGCCATGCGCCGCAGTTTTGGTGCGGGGTTGGGGCTGTGCCTGATGTTGTCAGCAGCGATTGCGGTGCTGGGCTGGATGGGCGCACCGGCGCTGCTCGATCTGCTCAACCTGCCGGGCAGCTCGCGGCACTTTGCGCTCGATTATCTGCGGATGATCTTTCTGGTCCTGCCGGGGATGACGCTGACCGTGCTGGTTTCCAGCGCGCTGCGCGGATGCGGCGATTCGCGCACCCCGCTGCACTTCCTAATCCTCTCGGTAGTGCTCGATATTGGCCTTAACCCGCTGCTGATCGCCGGGGTCGGTCCGTTTCCGCAGCTGGGAATTGTCGGCTCGGCAGTCGCCACCGCGATTGCCACGCTGACCAGCCTGGCCGGGCTGATCGGCTGGATCTATTGGCGCAACTTGCCAATCCGGCTCAAAGGCCGCGAGCTGGCCTACCTGTGGCCAGACCGTACCGAGCTGACCTTCCTGATCACCAAGGGCGTGCCGATGGGGCTGCAGCTGCTGGTGATTTCGGGTGCCGGAGTGATCATGATCGGGCTGATCAACCGCGAAGGGCTGAATTATGCCGCCGGTTACGGCGCGTTGCTGCAATTGTGGAACTATATCCAGATGCCCGGCCTGGCGATCAGCGCGGCAGTCAGCGCGATGGTGGCGCAGCATATCGGCGCGCGGCGCGAGGCCCGGGTCGATGCCATCAGCTGGTCAGCGGCCGCCGCTAATACTGCGATCACGCTGGTGCTGATCGGGCTGATGCTGCTGTACGGGCGCCCGCTGCTGGCCTTGTTTCTGGGGTCTGATAGCCCGGCAATCGCGGTCAGCCTGCATATTCAAACGCTGGCGATCTGGACCTATGTTCCGTTCGGGGTGACCATAGTGCTGTTCGGGACGCTGCGCAGCTATGGCGTGGTGTTCAGCCAGATCGCCGTCCTGTTCACGGCGATGTACGGCGTGCGGCTGGGCGTTTATGCGCTGCTGTATCCGCGCATCGGTCCCGATGCGCTGTGGTATTCGCTGCTGATCAGTTCCACCGCCTCGGTGCTGCTGACCCTGCTCGTTTACCGCTTCGGCAGCTGGCGCAAGATCATGACCGGGCGGATTGCGGCGCAGTAAATCAGCGGCCCTGGGCGCGCCAGCGCTGGACGGTGCGGTGGACCATTTCGTCTTCGCCGCCCGAACTGTTCCACAGGTCGCTGAACGAAGGATCGGCGCTGGCGGGACGTTTCATTTCTTCGAGTTCATCGAAACTGACCCGGATCGGGATCGACACACCTTCGCCGCAGATGATGCATTCGCGGTTGCGCAGCGCCGGAATGGAATCAAGGAAACCGCGCGCGCCTTCGGGCATGGCAGCTTTGACAAAGGCTTGGTCACGGTCATTATTGAGTCGCATCGAAATGATCGTGCCGCACTGCGATAGCACACCTTCGGCCAGATCGGAGGGGCGCTGGGTAATCAGGCCGAGCGAGACGCCGTACTTGCGCCCTTCCTTGGCAATCCGGCTGAGGATCTTGCCGACCGAGGAGCCGTCCGAGTTTTGCTCGTTAGGCACATACCGGTGCGCTTCTTCGCACACCAGCAGCACCGGGCGGGTCTTTTCATCGCGCGACCAGATCGCGAAATCGAACACCAGTCGGCTCAGCACCGCAACCACCGTGGAGGTTACATCCGAAGGCACGCCCGATACGTCGATGATCGAAATTGGCTTGCCCTTGCTCGGCATGCGGAAAATCTTGGCGATGAATTCGGCCATCGTATCGCCCACCAGCATCCCCGAAAACAGGAACTGGTACCGCGGATCGGCCTTCAATTCATCGATCTTGGTTTTAACCCGCATGAACGGCGCCGAGGAGGTCGCCTTATCGAGTTTGCCCATTTCGGTCAGAATCATGTTGGTCAGATCGGACAGCAGATAGGGGATCGGCGAATCAACCGTAATCTTGCCCATCGTATCTGCCAGCCGGTTCTTCGAACGCGCGGCCAGCAGGCACTTGGACAGAATGTCCATATCCTCTTG
>JAYVML010000149.1:0-5636 GCA_043758955.1 Novosphingobium sp.
GTCGCTGCAGAAGTTCGCCTCGGTCCACGCCAACGTCCACAACCACTTTAATCAGGAACGCCATCTTGTCGACCGCCAGACTTACAAGGAACGCCGCTCAGTCGCATTGGCCGAGTGGAACTCAGTCATGAGCTGAGCTGTCGCCCGCATAGCCAAGGCTCCATCGTGTGGAGACAAGTTCGCATAAGACTGACGGCACCCTCTCGATCGAGTTTAAACGTTACGGAGTGCGCGCCGCTGACCTGCTTTCCGGGTTGATCGACACGCCGCTTTTGTCCGGCATTGTCCGCGCCATGGCGCCCACCGAAGGCTATTGGCGGCTGGTGCAGCCCGTTGAGGTCGCCGAAAAGGTTTGGCGGGCCTATCATGAAGACAAGCTGCACTGGTATATACCTGATGACTTGCGCGACTTTCACGCGCAGGTTGTGGCCGAACCCGAAGTCGTCCGCGAAGAGCGCACTGCGCTGCTCGCGGCGATGATGCCTTAACCACACCCAAAAGGAGCGCCCATGTCGATCCTCGAAACCACCGCAAACGGTGTTGCGGACGATACAGCCGACGACACCGCCGCCATCGCTCACCTGGGCCGGTCGTTTGTCGCTCAGCGAGCAGCGTTTACGGCGGACCGCAAGCCATCGCGCGCTCAACGCCGCGAACGACTGGGTGCCCTCATGGGCATGCTGGCCGCCAACCGGACGCGAATTTCCGAAGCGCTTAACGCCGATTTCGGGGTACACCCCGGCCCGGCCTCCGACTTGATCGAAGTGCTGGGCCCGCTGGGCCGCGCCCAATATGTGCTCGATCACCTCGAGGAGTGGATGGCGCCCGAGCCGCGCGACATCGATCCGCACTTCTTTGGTTCAGCAAAGGCCTATGTCGAATTCCAGCCCAAGGGCGTGATTGGCAACATCGTGCCGTGGAACTTCCCGTTCGATCTGTCGGTCGGCCCGATGGTTGAGATGCTCGCAGCGGGCAATCGCGTGATCGTCAAACCGTCAGAATTTACTCCCGCTTGCGGTGAGTTACTGCGCGAGATTGTCGCCGCGGCGTTCGATCCAGACCTGGTCGACGTCGTAACCGGCGGCCGGGCGCTGAGCGAAGCCTTTGCCGCCACTCCTTGGGATCATCTGCTTTATACCGGCAGTCCCGACGTGGGGCGCAAGGTTATGGCGGCGGCGGCCGCCAATCTGACCCCGGTGACGCTTGAACTGGGCGGTAAGTGTCCTGCGCTGTTGACCCCGGGCTCGGTGACTGCGGCAAACGTTGAGGCGGTGATCGGGACCAAGATCATCAAGAACGGCCAGATGTGCGTGTCGGTCGATTACACGCTCGTCCAGCGGGACGAAATCGACGCTTTCGTCGACCATGCCAAAACCTTTATGGCCCGGGTCGCGCCCAACTATTCTCGCGGAGATGAGACCACCGGGATTATCTCGCACCGTCATTTCGATCGCCTGAGTGGCCTGCTCGACGAGGCCAAGGCGCGGCAATCGCGGATCGTCACGCTCGAGGACGGTCCTGCGGGCGACCGCGAAGCACGGCGGATGCCGATGTCACTGGTGGTAGATCCTGCGCCCGATCTGCGCCTGATGAAAGAAGAAATATTCGGCCCGATCCTGCCCGTCGTTGCGTATGACACAGTCGACCAGGCAATCGCTTCGATCAATGCCGGCGAACGTCCGCTGGGCATTTATGTCTTCGGCGAAGACTCGGGTCAAATCGCGCGCGTGCTTGATGCGACCAGCTCGGGTGGTGCATCTGTCAATACCTGTGCGGTGCAAAGCGCGCTTCCCTCGATGGGGTTCGGCGGCAGCGGGATGAGCGGGATCGGACGGCATCACGGTATCGAAGGATTTCGCGAATTTTCCAATCCGCGCGGCATCGTCGAGCGCGGGACCGAGGCCGACATGATCGATGCCTTCTACGCCCCTTATGCCAAGGCGGGCGCGATCGCCGACGCGCTGTTCGCTCCTCAGGATTGATGCGTGAACTCGGCCAAGGCGGCTGCTCTCACCTTTATGAAGAAGGAGCTGAAGCGCCACGGGTCACCGGCGGCGATCGTCACCGATAGTCTTAAATCCTACCGTGCGGCCATGCGCGATCTCGGCAACCAGGAGAAGCAGGGGGTTGGCAGAAATGCCAACAACCGGGTCGAGAACAGCTTCCTCCCCTGCCGACGACGAGAGCGCGCAATGCTCCGGTTCAGGCGGATGAAGACCTTACAAAAGTTCGCCTCGGTCCACGCCGACGCACACAATCATTTTAATCTCGAACGCCGCATCGTCGATCGCCAGACTTTCAAGCAACGCCGCTCCGCTGCCTTGGCGGAGTGGAAATCGCTTGTCAGCTAAGCGTCACCCTCAAAGACTGAGCTCCATCGTGTGGAGACGAGTTCGCATCCGACTGAAAGCACCGCTTCCGGCCAAGAGTTGAAGAATGGACTATGGTAATCGCCTATCAAGCTGCTTTGCTATAGGCAAAGCCACGGCAACCGCTGCGAGGCATACCAAAGCTCCCATTGGTCCGATCAGCGTGTAGCCGCCGAAATTTTGCGCAATGCCGCCGGCCGCGAGCGAGCCGAAGCTTTGCGATAATAACCAAGTGCCTGTTGTCATCACAGCCAAGCGGCCGCTGTTATCGATCGAATAAGCGAGCCCCAGCAACAACGGGTAAGTCAGGAACCAACTGACATTAAAGGCAATCAGTGCGGCACCAAAGGCGGCCTCGGTGCTTACTGTTGTCAGAGCCGCGCAAGCCAGTCCGCAAGCACCAAGCGCGGCCGCCAGCGGCCAGGTTCTCGGCAGCCGCTTGACCACCACTGCCAGTCCGGCATTGCCCAGCGCGCTAACCAGGGTCGCAATGCTTTGATACTTGCCAAATTGCGTCGCCGGCAAGCCGATAGCATGAGCTGTACGCTCCATAAACGGCCAGATTGCCAGTGTCCCGAAGGCGAATAAAGCCATCGCCGCTAGCACGCGACGCCCGTCCGCTCCAATCGGAGCGTTGGGAGCAGAGGGGGCGGCGTCACCGTCGAGCCCAGTTCCCCCTGGAAGGGCCAGGGCGAGCAATCCAAGTATACAGGTCAACACGGCCAGGGCTGTGAACATTCCTGCCACGCCATAGTCTTTGCCGACGATCGGCAGGCCGATGTTGATCGCAGCAAACATGATCGTCTGGAAGGCAATGCCCATCGAAATCGAGCGTGCCGGATGCGCGGTGCGCCCTGCCGCAAGATTGACGGCGCTGTTCATGATCCCGAAGCCAAGGCCGGTGCCAATTCGTCCCAGCAGCAACAAAGGATAGGTCGTCATCAACGCCGAGCTGGCCTGCGCTGTCGCCACTAGAACGGTCGCCAGCACCGCCAGGACGCGCGCGTCCATCGCCCGTGCACGCGGTGCCACCAGAAACATCGCCGCGGCATAACTGAGCGTTTCGGCCATGTTCCAGGCGCCCATCGCCGTCGGGGTAAAGCCAAAGCGGTCCATCAGGCCGCCGATCAGATAAGTGGTAAAATTGTTACCGAGGTGCGCCGCTGTTGAGGCCGCGCCGATCCCGATCAGGGTGAAAGCGAAGCTACGCTGCGATCTTGCTGCGGTCATTCCGCTCAAAACCGGACACGCGGGAAACGGGACATTGCTTCCAGATCCTCAAGGTCCATATGCGCGCGAACATATTCCTGTGCGGCATCGCGCCTTGGCTGATGATCCCACGACGTTAGCGTGCCGATAGCATTGGCCGCCGCGACCAGTCGGCGGCAACGTTGGCTAGCCAAAACAGCGCTGGTGATTTGCGGAAAGTCCCAGCGCGCAGCCACTTCGCGCCGTAGGTCGGCCACCAGTTGCGCTTGCGCCGGATTATCGGAAAGATTGTGCAACTCGTCGGGATCTGCAACCACATCATAAAGCAGATCGGGATCGACGGACGAATGGATAAACTTCCATTGCGCCCGCCTGATCATGATCAACGGCGCGATCGCGCCCTCACCCATGTATTCGCCGATCACCTCATCGTGTCCGCTCCCGTCAAGCAGATGCGGCATCAGACTCTGGCCATCCAGAGAAACTGCGGGCTCGACCGAGATTCCGGCCATATCGAGCAGCGTCGGCAACAGATCGACGAGCGATATGCTCGCATCGATCACGCGCGGCTGATAACGGCCCGGCGCATGGACAATCATCGGGATGCGTGCCGCGCCTTCAAAGAAGTGCATCTTGTACCACAGCCCACGCTCACCCAGCATGTCGCCGTGGTCACCGCAAACGATGACAATCGTATCCTCGCGCATACCGGTTTCCTCGAGCGTTTCGAGGATCAACCCGAACTGATCATCCACAAAGCTCATTGACCCGAAATAAGCGCGGCGCGCAGCATACACCTGCGCCTCGCTCACCGCGTCCAGGTCCAAGCCGCAGACATGGCGCAGCCGCCTCGAATGTGGATCGAGGTGGTTTATCGGGATGTGTACCCGAGGCATCGGAATCTCCACATCGTCGTAGCGATCCCAATATTGTTGGTGGATCGCGTAGGGATCATGTGGGTGGGTCAGCGAGAGGGTCAGGAAGAAGGGGCGCTCGTCATTGTCGCGCGCGATATCGTGCAGCTTGCGGCGGGCGGCGAACACCGCTTCTTCATCGAAGTCGAGCTGATTGGAGCGAATACAGGGACCGGCACTCAGCACGGAATCCATTGAATGATACCAGCTGGGGCGGTGTTGGAAATCGCTCCAGTCGGGCGTCCAGCCGAAATCGGCGGGGTAAATGTCGGTTGTCAGCCTTTCCTCAAAACCGTGCAGCTGATCTGGGCCGACGAAGTGCATCTTGCCCGCAAGGATCGTACGATAGCCGCCCTGTCGCAGATAATGCGCCATGGTGGGAGTAGTGGCAGACAGTTCGGCGGCGTTATCATAGGCACCTATCCGCGAAGGGAGTTGCCCGGCCATCATTGAAAATCGTGACGGAGCACAAAGCGGACTGTTGCAATAGGCCGAGCGGAACAGCACGCCTTCATCGGCTAGGCGAGTCAGATTGGGGACGAGTACCGGTGAAGGCGCAATGAACGGAAGGAACGGAGCCGCCATTTGGTCGGCCATCAGGATCAGGATATTGGGTTGCTGCACCATCGTTGAGCTCTCCTGCGACGCGAACTTTGAATTAATGACCAGACCAGCCCGAAAGGTGACCTTAGGCAAAGGCGTGGGGCCCCTCAAGGGGGCATTGTCAGCAGGATGTGGCAGGGCGTGCAGTTCGCTGCTAACCATCGCGGATGAGCCCAAATCGAGAGCCAAGCCGCTGAGCCCGTTTCGGTATTTCCATTCATCACCCGAGCTGATCCGCGAAGTCGTGATGCTCTATGTTCGCTTTCCGCTGTCGTTGCGGAACGTCGAGGACCTGCTTTTCGAGCGGGGCTCTGACCTTTGCCATGAGACGGTGCGCCTGTGGCGCGCGGTCGACCTGGAAGGCGAAATCCTCGAATCCTTCGTCACGAAGAAACGGGACAAAGCTGCGGCGCTGAGCTTTATGAAGCGCGCACTCAAGCGTCACGGATCACCCGAGGCAATCACCACTGACGGCCTTCGCTCCTACGGCGCCGCGATGAACGAGCTCGGCAACAGTGAGAAGCGCGAGGTGGGACGCTGG
>JAYVML010000150.1:0-8428 GCA_043758955.1 Novosphingobium sp.
CTGATAATTAAGCGGAACGGCAATTGTCCCGCCCCGACATACCTCAGGCGTCACCGCGAACCAGCCGCTCAGCAGATAGGCCTTCGTGCAGGCCTTGATCCCGGCCGCGCTGTAGGCCCATACGCCGGGGAAGGCCGTTCGGATCGCGGCCAGTTCGTTTTCGGGCGCCGAAAACGCATCGCCGATTTTCACCACATCGCGCCCAGCAGCCTTAAGCGCGGCGATCAGCAGTTCGGCTTCGCGCGGGTCTTTGCCTTTGAGATTGTAGAGCAGTGGCACCGCCGGTACCGCGATCAACGCATCTTCGAGCGAGGGAATATAGCCCAGCTTGCCGCGCAGCGGGAAGGTCTTGCCGCCATCAGCGCTATAGCCATAGCCCGCGTCGAGCGCCTTCAATTGCGCCAGCGTGGCGCCGCGTACTTCGCCACTACCATTGGTGCGGCAATTCAGCGCGCGATCGTGAAACAGAGCGATCCGGCCATCGGCGGTCGGCGCCACATCGACCTCGATCATGTAAGCGCCCAATCCATCGGCCATCAGCAGTCCGGGCACAGTGTTTTCCAGAAAGTCGTGCACCGGCGGTTCGATCCGCGTGGCGGTGCAGTCTTCACTTTTAAGGCTCTTATGGCTGAACTGCTGCATCGTGCCGCGATGCGCCAGCAGCTTGACATAGCCCGTCGGCGCGGCGGCCAGCCAGCTCGCGTTGATTACGGTCAGCGTCAGAAACGTGATCGCCAGGACCAAGGCGATCCGCTTGACCCATTTCAGCATTGCAGCAGGCTCCGCGCCCGGTCGCAATCGCGCGCCATCTGCGTGCGAAGGTCTTCGAGCGAATCGAATTTGGCCTCGTCGCGCAAGTGATGGTGCAGCGCGACTTCGATCTCCTGCCCGTACAGATCGCCTGTAAAGTCGAACAGATAAGTTTCGAGCAATTCGATTGGCGGATCGAAGCTGGGACGAATTCCCAGATTGGCCGCACCGGGCACGATTCCTCCATCGGGCAGCCGCGCCGTCACGGCGTAAATGCCATAACGCGGGCGCAAATAACTGCCGAGCTCAAGATTGGCGGTGGGATAGCCGATGGTGCGCCCCAGCTTGGCACCGTGCTGGACCGTGCCCCGGATCGCGAACGGGCGGGTCAGAAGTGCAGCTGCGCCCGGGCAATCGCCGGCCTTGAGTGCGTCGCGGATCCGGCTGGAGGAGACGACCTCGCCCTTTTCGGCCACCGGACCCACCGCGCGCGCGGCCATGCCAGCCTTCGCCGCGAGCCGCGCCAGCACCTCGACATTACCGGTGCGACCCTGGCCAAAGGTGAAGTCCTCGCCGGTCACCACCCCGGCGGCGCCAAGCTGACGCGCGAGCAGATCGCCCACGAAGTGTTCGGCACTGGTTTGCGCCAGCGCCCGGTCAAAATGAAACACCAGCATCGCCTCGGCTCCGGCCTTGGCGAACAGGTCCTGCCGCTGGTCGAGCGTGGTCAGCCGGAACGGCGGTGCGCCCGGAGAAAAATAGCGCACCGGATGCGGATCGAAGGTGGCGATAATCCCGGGGCGACCCTCCGCTCTGGCCCAGTCCAGCGCCGCCCCCGCGACAGCCTGATGGCCCCGGTGGAACCCGTCGAAATTGCCCAGCGCAATTACCGCGCCGCGATATTCGGGCGCCATCGGATCGCGCGAATCGAGCCGGGCAATGGCCATCAGCCGGCCTTCTGCTCGGCCTGCCACTGGGCCAACGGCAGCAGCCCGGCGCGGATCACCCGCAGCGCATTTCCGCCCATCACTGCGCGTATTTCTTGCGGGGTAAAGCCCTCGTCCATCAGCGCCTGGGTCACCTGCACCAGCTGCGAGGTATCGAACCGGACGGTGGTGGCGCCGTCGTAATCGCTGCCCAGTGCGACGTGATCGATCCCGACCAGATCGCGGACATATTTGATCGCGCGGGCCACCGCGCGCGGGGACGTATCGCAGACCGCCGCATCCCAATATCCGATCCCGACCACCCCGCCGGTGCGTGCGACGCCCCGGATCTCGTCGTCGGTCAGGTTGCGGTTGACCTGGCAGGTGGCTTGTACCCCGCCGTGGCTCGAGACCACCGGGCGGCGCGCCATTGCCAGCACTTCGGCCACGCACTGGTGGCTGCAATGCGCGATGTCGACGATCATCCCCTTGTCTTCCATCAGGCCGACGATCTGGCGTCCGAACGGGGTGAGGCCGCCCTTGCGCTCGCCGTGCATAGATCCGGCGAGCTCGTTGTCGAAGAAGTGCGTCAGCCCGGCCATCCGAAAACCTGCCGCATAGAGTCTGTCGAGATTGGCGGCCTTACCTTCGAGATCGTGGAGCCCCTCCACTGAGAGCATCGCGCCGACCGGGCCGCCGGCCACGGCGTGCTTGCCGAGCAACCGGTCAAGCGAGAACGGGTCGGTCACCTTGAGCAGCTGGCCGTGCGCCAGCCCGACCGAACGGTCGAGCTTGGCGGCGTGATACAGCGAGCGTGCGAGCAGCGAGGTCCAGGTTGCGCGCGGCTGATGCTGCGCGATCATCAAGGCCGTAAGCTGATCCGAATCCGCGGGATTGCTGTCGTAATTCAGCCCCCGCGGAGTTTTGGTCGGCGAGGAGAACACCTGCAGCGTCACGTTCCCCGCGACCAGCCTGGGCAGGTCTTCGTGGCCCCGCCCGGCCACCTCGGTCAGCTCGCGGCCCCACATCAGCGTGTCGGAATGTAGATCGACAATGTGCAGGCTGCGGTGCAGCGCGGCGGCCTCGGGCGAGACCGCGAGCAGCGGCTGGCCGTCGATCCGGTTCATGCGCCCCTCGACCCAGCCCGGCAGCGGCCCGAAAAAGGTCAGCAAGGCGGCGGCCAGCACCACCAGCGGTATCCAGATCCGTTTGCGCATGCCCATTCCCCCCAGCCCCCTCAGGAGACTGGTTTACGCAGCAACGTGACGAAAGCAAATCCCGGGGTGCGGCCTTGCGCTGCGTGCGGTTCGCGGAAGGTTTCAATCCAGTCGCCGCGCGCAAAAGCGGGGAACTGCGCGTCGCCGGCGGGCGAGGCGTGAACCTCGGTCAGTTCGATCCGGTCGGCCAGCGGCAAGGCTTCGGCAAACAGCGCAGCGCCGCCGAAAATTACGATGTGGGGCGCATTGGCGAGTTTGATCGCGGTGTTCAGCGACGCGGCCCGCTCGGCCCCTTCGGCCGCCCAGTCCGGATTACGGGTGACCACGATATGCCGCCGTCCCGGCAGCAGCCCGGGCAGCGATTCGAAGGTCTTGCGCCCCATCACCAGCGGCTTGCCCATGGTCAGCGCCTTGAGCCGACGAAAGTCTTCGGAAATGTGCCACGGAAGCGCACCGTTCACCCCGATCACGCCGTTGTCGGCCACAGCGGCGACGATAACCACTTCGCTGCGGTTCATAAGGTAAGCCGGGTGACGTGACCCATCTTGCGGCCAGCGCGCGGCGCGCCTTTGCCGTAGAGGTGCAGATGATTGGCCGGATCGGCCAGCAGCGCGGGCCAGGTGTCCGCCGTATCGCCGATCAGGTTGTGCATCAGCACACCGCGCGCGGCCAGCCGCGTATCTCCCAGCGGCAGCCCGCAAATCGCGCGGATATGATTTTCGAACTGGCTGGTCAGCGCACCCTCGATCGTCCAATGCCCCGAATTGTGCACGCGCGGGGCCATTTCGTTGAACACCGGGCCAGCGGCGGTGGCAAAGAATTCGAACGCCGCCACCCCGACATAGCCGAGTGCCGCTGCAACTGTTTCGGCCAGCGCGCGAGCTTCATCGACCTGTTCCAGAACCTGCGCCGCAGCGGGGACGGTCGAAGTCGCCAGCACGCCCTGCTCGTGGATATTTTCAGCGCTATCCCAGAATAGCACTTGGCCGTCTTGCCCGCGGCACAGGATCACGCTGAACTCGTGAGAAAATTCGACCAGGCCCTCATACAGCATCGCCTGCCCGCCCAGTGCGATGCCATCGGCCTCGTGATCGTAAGCGATCCGGAATTGGCCCTTTCCGTCATAGCCCTCGCGCCGGGTTTTGAGAATTCCAGGCGAGCCGATCCGGATCAAAGCTTGCTGCAAATCTTCGGCGGTATCGACCGCCATGAACGGAGCGGTGCGCCCGCCAAGCGCGGCTACGAATTGCTTCTCGTTCAAACGGTCCTGCGCCACTTCGAGCGCGCGTAGCGGCGGCAACAGCGCCGCGCTGCCTAACGCGGCGAGCGGGCAAACCGGCACATTTTCGAACTCGTAAGTGATGACGGCGCAGTCGGCAGCGAACCCCGCCATCGCAGTCGTGTCCTCCCACGCCGCGCAGGTTTGCGCAGCGCACAGCTCGCCAGCGATGGAGTTTGGCTCGGGCGAATAGACATGGCAGCGATAGCCCAGCTGCGCCGCCGCCAGCGCCAGCATACGACCGAGTTGCCCGCCGCCCAGAATGCCGATGGTTGCGCCGGGCGGGATCATTGGTTCAAGCGGGCCGCTCGGCGACGCCGGCGCTTTGCGCGGCGCGGTAGGCTTTCACCCGCGCGCTCAGTTCGGCATTGTCCAGCGCCAGGATCGAGGCGGCGAGCAGGCCGGCGTTGGTTGCCCCGGCCTCGCCAATCGCCAGAGTTCCGACCGGCACCCCCGCCGGCATCTGCACGATCGAGAGCAGGCTGTCCTGCCCGGACAGCGCCTTGGATTGCACCGGTACGCCCAGCACGGGCAAATGCGTCATGCTCGCCACCATCCCGGGCAAGTGCGCCGCGCCGCCGGCTCCGGCGATGATCACTTTGAATCCCTGATCGGCAGCACCTTGCGCAAATTCGACCAGCCGCTGCGGGGTGCGGTGGGCCGAGACGATCCGGGCATCGTAGGCCACCCCCAGCGCATCGAGCGCGTCGGCGGCGCATTTCATCGTCGCCCAGTCGGACTGGCTGCCCATGACGATGGCTACTGGGGGATGTTGGGTTGCGGTCATCTCAGCGCTCCGCCAGATAATAGCGCTCGTTTGCGGCGAGTTCCGCATCGAGCTCGTAAATGAGCGGCTGCCCGGTTGGGATTTCCAGCCCGGTAATTTCATCGTCCGAAATACCCGACAAATGTTTGACCAGCGCGCGCAATGAATTGCCGTGGGCTGAGATCAGCACGGTCTGCCCGGTCCGCAGCACCGGCACAATTGCCGCCTGATAATACGGCAGCACGCGCGCGATGGTGTCCTTCAGGCTCTCGGTCGAGGGAATATCGATCCCGGCATAACGCGGGTCGGACTTGAGATCGAACGCGCTACCAGCCTCCAGCGCGGGGGGCGGAATATCGAAGCTGCGCCGCCACACTTTGACCTGCGCTTCGCCGTGTTTGCCCGCAGTTTCGGCCTTGTCGAGGCCGGTCAGGGCGCCATAGTGCCGCTCGTTCAGCCGCCAGTCCTTGGTCTCGGGTATCCATAGCCTTTCGGCCGCTTGCAGCGCCAGATGCAACGTGCGGATCGCACGGGTCTGGAGGCTGGTGAAGGCCGCGTCGGGCAGCATTGCTTTGCTCAGCAACAGCGCCCCGGCGGCGCGGGCCTCGGCCTCGCCCTTGGCGGTCAGGTCAACATCCCACCACCCGGTGAAACGGTTTTCCAGATTCCACTGGCTTTGCCCGTGGCGAACGAGGATCAATCTGGGCAAGAGGGAGCTCCGGGAAAGGGGCGCAAACAGGCTTTCGCCCCTAGCGGCTCTATTTATCCTTGGGAAGCGTCTGAACCGCCTCGCCAGCGCGCGCTTGCGCTTTGCGGCGTTTTAGGTTCTCGCGCAGCGCGGCGGCCAGGCGCTGTTCGCGCGGCGTAAGAGGCGGTTTTTCAGGCATTCGTAATCGCCTGAGCCTATCGAGCCAGTCGCTTGACAAAGCAAGGCCCCCCGGCCAATAGCGCGCCCCTGCCCGCTGCGCCCCGTGCGCCCGGGTCCAAGCGGAATGGTGTGCTGCTGTAGCTCAGTGGTAGAGCGCATCCTTGGTAAGGCTGAGGTCGGGAGTTCAATCCTCCCCAGCAGCACCATTCCGTGCTAAGTATCTGTTTTTGTTGCGTATTTTTCTCACCCGGCGCGAAACGGGCGGGAAACCGCGCGCTTTGCGGCTTGGCTTTTCCGGGACAGGACAGAGATCAGGATTTTGCCGGGATTTGGAGCGTATCTCGCCTCCGGAATCTCAGATGGCGATTTTCGTGTCCTGTGGGGTCAAAAGTTGAGGTCGCGATTTCAATCGATGTTGCGGAGCACCATTCCGCTACCCATGCGACCCTGAATCCGAGAGTTCGCCCGCGGAAGGGCGAAAACCCGCGCAGTTCTGCGCCGTTTTCGCGCTAACCTTGAGAGGCTGAGGACAGAGACGCCCCGCCAGAGCCAAATGAGAGGGTCAAAATCACGGCCAATCTCAGTTGGCCATTTTCCTGTCCTGTGGTGGTGAGGGGCTAACGTTCAGCAGAAGCCGAGTGCGCGCCTTTGGTCTTCCCAGCCGATGGGAAGGTCCGAGCAGCGCAGCAGCGAGCGGGCCGTCAGCTCAACCGGCTGGCGACCTTCAAGAATCGCGGTCGTGATATCAGGAGCTAGGAAGCGCAGGCGCGCATGACGCATAAGATGGCTACGCTCAACAGGATTATCGGGACGGGTCCCACCAGCCAGCCGATGCCAGGCAGCCCATCCGCGGCGGACGAGGTCGATGAGGTTCTGGTCCCTGCTCGCCGGTTGCACATCAGGTGCGGTGTATACCAGCCGCAGCTCGATACCGCGGCGCTTCAGCGCAACGGGATGGTCTATGATGATCGGCTCATCAAGTAAGCTGTCGACGCTCCCAATCCGCATCGCATCGGCGAGGCGATTGCGATCGAGTTCTAAGCGGAGGTTGTGTTGTTCGATCGTCACCCGGGCATCGAGCTGTTCAAGCGTCGCGCTTAGCGCAGCGCCGTCCCCTGCGGCAGGCGCGAGTTGTACGGCAATGCCCGTTGCGGTCTCGGTTAAGCCTTCTGAGCCCAGTTCGCTGTCGAGCCGGGCGGGGTCGGCGAGGAACCGCGCCAGTGCGAGTTGCACCAGTTGCTCGATATCGCCCGCGGGCAATCGCCAGCCGTTCCGATTGTCGCGAGTGCTGTTGACGTAGTAGCGGTACTTGCGCCCGCCCTTGTTGCCGTAGGACCCGATGAGCCGCTTGCCTTCGGCGTCGAAGATGCGACCCGACAGGACATTGATCAGACCAGTCCGAGGACGCTTGGCAGCACCCGCGAGGCGCTGCTGTACCTGGTCCCAGAGTTCCTGATCGATGATCGCCTCGTGCTCTCCCGGGTGAACCTGGCCCTTGTGACTGACCACCCCGAGATAGATGCGGTTCCCGAGGATGTGCCGCACACCTCCATGGCGGAACGGCGTGCCGCCGAACGGACGGCCATCGCGAGTAGTTCGCGGTTTTGACAGCACGCCACTTGCTGCGAGTTCTGGAAGCATTTGCTCAATCGAATTTGTGGTGAGGTAACGATCGAAAATGTGCCTTACCTGCTCGGCTTCGGTTTCGTTGATCACCAGCTTGCGGTCGACGACATCGTAGCCGAACGGGATCGGCCCTCCCATCCACATGCCCTTGCGCTTAGAAGCGGCAACCTTGTCCCTAATACGTTCGCCAGTGACCTCGCGCTCGAACTGCGCGAACGATAACAGCATGTTGAGCGTTAGCCGGCCCATACTGGTCGTCGTGTTGAATGACTGTGTGATCGAGACGAAGCTGGCCGCTGCCTTGTCGAGCACTTCGACGATCTTGGCGAAGTCGGCCAGACTGCGAGTCAAGCGGTCAATCTTGTAGAGCAGGATGATGTCGACTTTGCCCGCCGCAACGTCGGCGAGCAGCCGCTTGAGTGATGGCCGCTCCAGATTGCCGCCTGAGAACCCGCCGTCGTCATAGCGTTCGGATACCATCGTCCAGCCTTCGTGGCGCTGGCTGAGCGCATAGGCGGCACAGGCCTCATACTGCGCATCGAGGCTATTAAATTCCTGTAATAGCCCATCCTCGGTCGATTTCCTAGTGTAGACCGCGCACCGGATGGGGCGCACGTTTTGGCCGCTCATGATCGCTTGGCCCGTTTCAGGCCGAAGAAACGCGGACCCGATTGATGCGAGCCTGTAATTTGCCGGGCGATCGTCGTCAGCGAACTCCATGTCTTCCCGGCAAAGTCGAAGCCATCGGGGGTGATCAGCACCGAGTACATTGTGCCGTTCCATTCGCGCATCAGACGGGTGCCGGGTTTGAGCTTCATCGGCGGCTCCGGCATTGCTGCACCTGTTCTGGTGGCTGCGGCTTCAAGCTGCTTCCGCAGCACAATCGGCAATCCACCGAGCTTGCGCTCTTGCCTCTCGTAGGCGAGCGCGCGGCGGAGCAGCGAAGGCGCGACCTCCGGCATCGGCGCGGCGAACACTTCCATCCACATCGATGCC
>JAYVML010000151.1:0-4319 GCA_043758955.1 Novosphingobium sp.
GCCGTCAGGCAGAAAATCCACTTATCCCACTGTGCAGTTTTGCCAGGCCACCTCTGTCCGCGTCGATAAGGATCGGCAGAACCTGGCCGAACGCCTCAAATGACTTGGTCAGGGCGCGTAGCTGGGATTTGGGGTGAAGGCGCGGCGCGCCTGGCATGGTGCTGAGCGTCGTAGTGTCTAGATATTCGGCGTGAAGCGGCGCGTTGCGGCGGCGAGGAATCGTTGTGGACATTGGGCGAACTCCGTCAGAGGTTCACACCACTTAGCGTGTGCCGAAAGATAGTTGCCCCGATCTACCGCTCTTTCTTGGCGTTGCAATCAAGTGGATCCCAGATCACGTGCCGAAGTTATAGCGCAGCGACACCCCCCAGGTCCGCGGCTTAGCGTAGACGCCCAGCGCGTCGCCCCAATACAGCGAGCCGTCGAACGCATATACCCGGTAAGCTCGATTAAACACGTTGCTGACGAACACCGCCACATCGACGCTTTTGTCGGCAGTGGTGAACCCCAGCCGCGCATTGGCTACTGCATAGCCGCGTTCCTGTTCGACCGGGGCACACAGCACGGTGAAGCACATCGAGCTTTGAAACAGCGCATCGCCTTGGATGGAGGCCACGCCGCCGGCCAGTCCGAATTCGTAACGTGCCATCGCGCTGCCCGAAAATTCGGGCGCTTGCGGCAGGTTGTGGTTCGCCAGCGTCACCCCATCGGGCAGCAGTACGTTCTTCACTTCGCTGTTCTGATAAGCGGCCGATAGCTGCAGGGTCAGCCCCGCCATTGGACGGGTCGAGAAATCAGCCTCGATCCCCTTCACCGTCGCCGGCAAATTGCGCACAACCTGGGTAAAGCCGACCTGCACGAACGCCTGATAATTCTGGTAATCGTAATAGAACGCCGCCACATTGAACGTGGTGCCGGGAGCCAGCGTGGCTTTCAGCCCCAATTCGTAATCGTTCAATGTCTCAGGCCGGTACGCCAGATTGTTAATCGTATCGATCAGCTGCGTGGGGAACGGTGTGCCGGTCGAAAAGGTAAATCCGCCCGATTTGGAACCGCGATTGTAGCTGGCATAAAGCAGCGTTTTGTCGCTGGGCTTGAAATCGATCTCGGCCCGCGCGGTGACCCCGCTGAAATTGGGCCGCGCGGCTGCCGGGGTAATGGTAATCGCCGATGGAGCGCCGCTGTCCGACGAATATGTCGCCGGCGTGTTGGTGCCGGTCAGGTCGGTATAAGAAATCCCGCCCGGCCCAAAATGCAGCGACAGCGCATACAGCGGCAAGGTGTGGACCGCGGTGTAATCGCCCACTTTGTGATCGTGCCAATAGCGCAGGCCTCCGATCAGCTTAAGCCGATCGCTGAGCTTGAATTCATCCTGCATGAATACCGCATAGGATTCAGTGCGCTGGGTGAAGCTGACCCGCGGGTCATAGCCATCGAACGGCGTGGCATATTTGGCCTTGTAGCTGCCGTCGATGAGCATCCCGAATACACCCAGCGTGAGAAAATTGCGCTCGGTCGATTTGGACAGCCGAAGCTCCTGCGAATACTGGCTGACTCGCGCGTCCTGATAGAAAATGGTACCGGACGCGTAGCAAGTCAGGCTGGTGTTAGGCGCTGGGCATGGCGCAGTCGGCGGCGGGGTGACGTCTTCGACGTAGGGAATTTCTGGCGGACCATCACCGCCTTCAATGTAGAACTTTTTGAGGTGCTGAAAGTCCGAGATCGCAATCAGATCGAACGAGCCCAGTTGGGCATCCAGCCGCAAGGTCGCGCCGAACATCTTACGGTCGACATAGGCCGCGCCGGTGCCCGCAGTCGCCCACGGGTTGCCGCCTTGTGATGCGGCGATCGACGGATTGAAATAACCAGGGCCGGCGGTCCCCGTGGTGCCCCAATACCCGCAGCTGGCTGTAGGCGACAAAAATTCACCCTGGAACTGCGCGTTGGGACAAGCCGGGGCGTAGTTGTACAGCCCAGCTTGGCGTTCCTTGTCAGCCTGAGCGTAGCGCAAAGTCAGTTTGGCCTTGAACGTGCTCGACGGCTCAAATGCGAGGATCCCCCGCAAGGCCCAGTGGTTGTTCGCGCCGCGGTCCTTCTCGCCCGGGGTGATGTTGTGAATGTAGCCGTCATCGCGGTCATAGATCCCGGCGATGCGCGCGCTTAGCGTATTGCCCAGCGCGCCTGATATGGCGCCTTCAACGATGGTCTGGTTATAGCGGCCATAGGTCAGCTTGACGAAGCCCTCGGGCTTGCTGGTTGGCTGGTTGGAAATGAACTGAACCGCGCCACCGGTGGCGTTGCGGCCGAACAGCGTACCCTGTGGCCCGCGCAAAGCCTCAACCCTGGCCAGATCGAACACCGGAAAGCTCGCCGTAGTGATCGAGCTGGCGTAGGAATCGTCCTGATACACCGCAACTGGCGGCTCTTGCTGATCACCGTAATCGTTCTGCGAGACGCCGCGCATGTTGAACACAACCTGCGACGAGGAATAGGCATTGTATTTCAGGTTCGGGATCGCCGAGACAATATCGGTGGCATTGGAGATCGAGCGGTTGCGCAACTCTTCTTTGCCGAGCACCGAGATCGCTATTCCCACGTCCTGCAGTTTCTGTTCGCGCTTTTGGGCAGTTACCACAATGTCAGTGGCATCAAGCGCCACCTCAGTCGCCGCATCAGGCGCTGATTGCGCGTGCGCCATGCCCGCCGCAAGCCCTCCGGCAACAATCATCAACGATGCACTGGTGCGTAACGCCGCGGCAAAAAAGCGACAACGATTGGCCATGATACCCTCCTGATGGTTGGCGGCCCACGGCTTGCTGCCGATTAAATAACCGCCAATGGGCCCTACTCCGTCGTGGGAGAATGACGCATATTGAACGCGCGTGCAAGATGCCCACTTCAAAAATATTGCCGGCGATTTGAGCTAGAAAACAGCTCGCGAAGAGTAGTATTTGGTGGGTATGGGCGCGGCTAAAACATCTGGCATAAGCTTTCAAAACTGTTTATTGAATGGAAATTCAATGAATGATGAAAGGCTTGGAAGATGCGCCGACGCGAACCCGGGGACCGCCGCGTACAGCTGCTTCAAGCTGCGCTGGCGGCCTTGGCAGAAACCGGCATTGAAAACTTCACGATGGCCGAGGTCGCCCGGCGGGCAGACGTGTCACCCGCGCTGGTCGTTCACTATTTTGGCGACCGTGACAAACTGATCGAGGCGACGTTTCGCCAATTGGTTGAGCGGGTGACCACGCTGCCGATGCAGGCGCTGGCCGCGGGCGAAGATCCCGAAGACCGCTTGCGCGCATTTGTGCTCGCGCACCTAAACCCCGGTGAACTTAGCGCAGAGGCGTCGCGCGCGTGGCTCTCGTTGTGGGGGCTGGCGCTCTACAACCCGGCCCTGGCCCGGCTGCAACGCGTCCACCAGGAACGCATGACTTCAAACCTCAAACACGAATTACGCGCGCTGGTGGTGCCGGGTGAAGTCAATCGCATTGCCGAAACCATCGCCGCACTGATCGACGGGTTCTGGTTGCGCGCGGCCTTGGCGGGCGGCTGGAAATCGAATGTCGAGATCCCGGTTGATTGGATATTCGAAGCAATCGAACGCGATCTGGCCGCCGCCCGTAACCCGTTAGGCACCACCACCGCAGAAGCCGAAACCCAATCGTTTGACACGATCAACCCCGCGACCGGCCAAGTGCTGGCGACAATCCGCATCGATGGTCGCGCCGAGGTCGACCAAGCGGTTGGCCGTGCCGCCGAGGCACAGAAGCTGTGGGCGCGCACTCCGGGGGCCGAACGCGGTCGCATCCTGAACCGCGCGGCGCAGCTCTTGATCGAGCGCAATGAAGTCTTGGCCCGGCTGGAGACGCAGGACACTGGCAAGCCGATCCAGGAGACCATCGCGGTCGACGTTTTGTCAGGCGCGGACTGCATCGAATACTTTGCCGGGATGACCCGGAGCATCGCTGGCGAGCATTATGATCTGGGGCCCGGCGCATTTGGCTATACCCGGCGCGAGCCACTCGGCGTAGTGGCCGGGATCGGCGCGTGGAATTATCCGCTGCAAATCGCCTGCTGGAAAAGCGCGCCGGCGCTCGCTTGCGGAAACGCCATGCTATTCAAACCCGCCGAACTGACTCCATTGACGGCGATTGAGCTGGCCAAGGCTTACCGCGATGCCGGCCTGCCCGATGGACTGTTCCAAGTGATTCAGGGCAAGGCCGAAACCGGCCGTCTGCTTAGCCGTCATCCCGGGATCGCCAAGATCTCGCTGACCGGAGAGGTTGGGACGGGCAAGAAGGTGATGGCCGATGCGG
>JAYVML010000152.1:0-6088 GCA_043758955.1 Novosphingobium sp.
GCAAAATCGGTGAATTCGACCAGGGTTACGGTTCCGGCCGGATTACCCAGCACCGCGCCGGGATAGGGTCTGACCACCTGTTCGGCAATCTCGGCCAACTGGCGCTCGCTGCCTTGGGTTTTAAGTTGATCAGCGGCCTCGACCAGCACTTCGGGGTGTGAGACGATATAGTCGTGCACCCGCTGCTCGAAATCGGCCGACTGCCCGGCGCCATTAAGTCGGTGACTGGCGAATCCCCAGCCCAGCCCAGCCCCGATTAACAGCGCCGCCAAAGCTGCCAGCGCTAGAACTTTCGGTGATCGAGTTTCGGGTTCGGCCATGCGGCGAACCGCTACCTGTGTTTCTTCTTCTGTTCAATTGCAGCGCGCGACTGCATCGCGATATCTTGTGCGCGCAGCCAATCGGGTGAGCCTTGCGGCAGCCCCGCTTCCGCCGTTTCGGCGCTGTTCAGCGCCTGCGGGAAATTGAGTTCGAGCACTTGCTGTTCAGCCGAAGCCAGCCGCGCGCGCGCCATATCGCCGCGCTGACCGTAAATCACCCCCAGTTCGTACCACGCGAATGGGTTCTCGCGGTCACGCGCTACTGCGGCCTTAAGCACTCGCTCAGCCTCGGGCAGTTGCCCCGGGTCTTCGGTGGCGAGCAGCGCGTGGCCAAAGGTGGTGGCAATCAATGGCTGATTGCTGGTCAGCTCGGTGGCGCGGCGCAGCGGGGCCAGTGCCTCTTGCGCATGGCCCGATTCGAGCAAGATCTGGCCCTTGAGTTCAAGGAAATAAGGGTCGTTGGGCGCGTCTGCCAGCAGTGCATCGGCTTCGACCATCGCCTTGTCGAGAAACGCTTCCTTGTGCCAGGCATAAGCCCGGGCGTAGCGGGCGGGCACGCTCCGGTTGATTTCGGGGTAAACTTGCAGAGTGCGGGCCGGCTCTGCGACATAGCCCAGGAGCTTGGCCTTGACCCGCTGAAACCGCGCTTCGATAATTGGATCGCTCGGGCGGTTCCACGCCGGGTCGGCCTGATAGGTATCCTGCAACGTTGCGATCCGGTCCGAGGTCATCGGGTGCGTTGAATAGAACTCGCTGTCCGCCGTGCGGGTGTAGCCGTGGCGGTATTCCAAATTTTGCAGTTTCTTGAAGAAACTGATCGAACCGCGCCCGGATATTCCGGCTTTCGACAGGAATTGCGCGCCCGCCGCGTCGGCGCTGGCCTCCTGCTCGCGGCTGAACGCCAGATATTTGCCGATCGCGGCTTGCTGCCCGGCCATGATCACGCCAATTGCAGCATCGCTCGATCCAGCGGCAGCGGCGATCCCGCCAAGGATCAGCGACAGAATGCTGATCCCGGTGGCAGCCTTGCTGCCACCGTCATTGATCGCGTGGCCGCCGGTGATATGACCCAATTCGTGAGCGATCACGGCCTGGACTTCGGCGGCATTGTCCGCGGCGTCGATCAGGCCCTGGTTGATGTAAACGATCTGTCCGCCAGCGACGAAGGCATTGATGGAGGGGTCGCCGATTAGCACCACATCAACGTTACGGGGATCGAGCCCGGCTGCGGTAATCAGCGGAGTAGCGAGATCGTGCAACAGTGCCTCGGTCTCGGCATCACGCAGGATCGATTGCGCCAAGGCCGCTTGGCTGCTCAGCGCGAAAATCATCAGCGCGGTCAAGCAGCGTGCCAACAGGCGTGGGATCATGCGCATGGCCGCCGTCCTAAGGCTCATGCGCCTGAACCGCCGCTGAAGACCGTTCAGGTGTGCTTTGGCCGAATGCGGCGCGGCTTGGGCGCGGCTGACATTGCGCGGCGAGAAAAGCGAGCACCGGATCCAGTACCCGGCGATCACGGTCGAACGGTGCTGCCAGCTTCATCACGGTACCGTTATGATCGACCCCGTTCAATACCACCGCGCGGGTCGGAAGGCCGGCCGCAGTCAGCGCGGCAGCCAGCGCGAGGCTGTTGCGCGGCTTGACCGTGGTGTCGGCATCGCCCGTGATCAGCAACACATGCGGCGCATCGCTGCGCGCAAAGAGGATTGGCTGGGTCACCATGGGATCGGGTGCCCGACCGAACGCTTTGCGGGTCGAATCCGAGGTAAAGGGATAGAAATCGTATGGCCCGGAAAGTCCGATTACGCCCTTGACGAACCCGTCAGCCACCCCGGCCCGGCGCAGCCATTGCTGATCGAGCGCCAGCATCATCACGTTGTAGGCTCCGGCCGAATGACCCATCAGCACCACCTGCCCCGGATCACCGCCATATCGGGACACGTAATCGCGCGTCCAGGCAGCGGCCAATGCGCCATCTTCAAGCATGTGCGGGAACTTGCCAGCATTGCCCAGACGGTAGCCGGACAACACGACCACATAGCCCTCGCGTGCCAGCGTGCGGCCGATGAAGCGGTAGTCGCGCGGGTCGCCGCTGTTCCAGCCGCCGCCGTGGATGAACACCACCACTGGACGTGGATGCGCAGCTGGTGGATCGGGCACGATAACCACAATCCGCTGTCCTTCGAGCGGTCCGTAACTGCCATCGGCGAGCGCAACTTGGTAACCAGCGTTGCCCCCCAACTGCCGATCGCCCCAATCGAGCAGCGCGACCGCATTGTTGGCCAGCGCCCAACGCCACAGCCCCAGCAGCGCCAGTGCGAGCAGCAGCAGAGCGACCAGTGTCCATCCGATTGTGCCGATTTGCTTTCGCCTCGCCGCTTCCGCCATGAGGCCAACCTATCCGCGAACGCCCCACGGTGCCACGCCTTTTGGCGCAGCGCTCACCGCATTGGATGCGTGTCCTTACAGCAGCTTGCGCGCGGCGCGCTCGAGCAGCGGCATGTCGTCGCCAACTTCGCCCAGCAGCACCACTTCGCCGCTCGGGAGCCGCCGCGCGACCAGCAACGTAAACTCGCAGCCCTGCGCTGAGACCGTATTGAGCGCAAAATGTTCGAGACTGCGCAGCTTGCGCGTTAGCGCTTCCCGCGGTGTATCGCGCGCCGGAGCCGCGCTCTGGCCACTGTCCTCGCGCTTCAGACGGCGTTCTTCTGTGACCACACCCTTGAGCCCGCCCGGCGCGCTCCGCAGGAAATCAAACAGCGCGCCCTGCGCCAAGCCGATGCGCTGCGCATGGCTGAGCGCGGTGGCAAATTCGGTCAACCGGGTTTTGTCGTATTCGGCACCGAACACCAGTTTAACCACCGGGGTCATCGGCGCCCGGTCCTGTACGGTGAGCCCCGAATCGCTGACCAGTTCTGCAAAGTCTTCGGGCGCCTCATGCGCGGCGAGCGAGAAATCATAGGCCCGGCCAATCGCGGCATAGAGGGCATGTCGGGTGCGGTCTTCAGAGCCGCGCGCAGCTTCGGCCAATTCGCGTGCCGAGGCCAGCCAGTCGGCCAGTTCCATCGCGCTGGGGTCGACCGCATACGAATCTGTAAGAGCAGATTCGGGTTGCTTGGCCAGGTTGGCATAGCCCAGTTCGTCAGTGTCGAGTGCTATCAGCGGCAGATCGGCCTCATCTGCGCTCGAAAGTTCGAGCACGTCGTCGTCAGCCGGGGTGTCCAGTTCGAGCGGAGCAAAGGCCGGGGCCGGAAGATCGCCGTGTGTCGGCTCAGCATCGGCCAGTCCGGCCAAATCGAGCACGCCGGCATAGCCTTCGCCGTCGCCTTCGCCGTCGCCGTCGTCCTCGCCTTCGTCCGCTGCTTCAGCTGTAAGATCAAGCGTATCCCAGTCATCGCTGCCGGCGGCGGGTTCGGTTGGCGCCGGATCATCGTGCGCTTGGGCATCCAGCGTGACCGGGCCATCGGCCCAGGCCGGGACGGGCAGATCGCGCTGCAGCCCAGTAGCCGGAGCGACTTCAAGTGCCTGGTCGATTTCGAGCATCAGCTCGTCAGTTGTCTGCTGATCGGCGAGTTCTTTCCAGTTAATCACACCATAAATGAAATCAATCGTATCGTCATCGCTTGAGAACGGCAGCAGGATGCCGCGGTACAGGATTGTCTGCTCGCGCTGGTTGACGAATTCGGCCTCAAATCCGATCGGCGCCTGGTTGGCGAGTATCTGCATGTAATGATCGGTGATTCGCGACAGCAGCGAACGCGCCGGCACATCGACCAGCGACACGATCTCACCATCGGTGCCGCATTCGAGCCCCAGCTTTTGGCCCAGAAACTGGATCGCTGGGTTTTCGATCCCGCCGGTGAAGTCGAGCAGGACACTGTAGGGTCCGAAATCGGGCAAGTCTTCGGGATCGAGATCTTCGATCGAGGGAAAATTGCGATTATCAAGCAGGCTTGCCCAATGATTGTAGGCGCGCACCTGCATGCGCCGTTCGTCCTGCCCGACCGGGCTGGGCGGCGGCTCACGCAAAGTTTCATCTTCGCCGAATTCGACCTCCGGCCAGTCCGCGCCAGACTGCGAAGAATCTGACTGCCCAGAATCCAGGTGGGCAGAATCGTTAAATAGGCCGCGATAGGTGTCCATGAAGTTTCCCCGGGTTCCCTTCCAAACCCGGTTTGGCGCAACATGGTAAATTAAGCGTTAAGTTGCGCCTGCTCCGGCGACGGCACTTGCCGCAGGGGCTGCACCGACCCGCCCTTCATCGCGCGCGGGCATCGGTGCGAGCCACCGCAGTAGTGGCAACCCAGCCACTAGCAGCAGCGCCGCCGCGCGGATCGCACTCGCCACTCCAATTTTATCCGCCAGCACGCCCAGCGTATAGGCCCCCAGAGCCATGCCGCCAAAGGTCACCGATTGGTAGATCGCCAGGCACCGCCCCAGGATTGCCTCAGGTGAGCGCAGTTGCATTGCCACGTTGAGTGTGGTCAGCGTGGCCACCCAGCTGCCGCCGGCGACAAGGGCCGCGCCAAGCGCCGGACCCAGGCTGTGCGCCGCAGCGACCGGGAACAGCGCGGCGGCGAATAGCAAGGTTGCGACACCCACCACCGCCTCGCTGCCAAATCGCCGCCGCAACGGGGCGACCCATAGCGCGGTCATGATCGAGCCTAGCCCGAACGCGCCTAGAAGCAGGCCATAGTCGAGCTCGGTGCCGTGCATTTGGCTGCGCACCACCACCGGTAGCAGCGCCAGGAACCCGACCCCGCCAAATCCGAAGGCAAACCCGCGCACCAGCACCCGGCGCACCGGGCTGGAGCCTCGGCAAAAACCGATTCCCGTGACAATTGAGGCCAGCATCGGCTGGCGAGCGGGCCGGGCGTGATCGGGTCGCCACCGCCACAGCACCACGATCAGCGCGACAAAGCTCAGCGCGTTAAGCGCAAATGCCCAGGCGGGGCTGGTCAACGCGATCAGCAACCCGCCCAGCGCCGGGCCGACGCTGCGGGCCAGGTTGAAGGCTATTGTGTTGAGCGAGATCGCTTGGGCCAGATCGCCCGGACCCACTTGAAGCCGCACGGAGGCTTGCCAGGCGGGCCCATTGAGCGCGGTGCCGCAGCCCACCAGCAGGGTGAAGGCCAGCAACGAGAGTGGACCGATACCCCCGCTCCACGCCAGCAGCGCCAACAGACCTGATGCCGCCAGCATCACCCATTGCGCCGCGAGCATCACCAGCCGGCGATCGTAATTGTCGGCAATTGCCCCGGCGAACATTCCCAACAACAGAACCGGCAAGGTGGTCGACGACTGGACCAGCGCGATCAGCTGGTGCGAACCGGTCAGGTCGGTCATCAGCCATGCCGCGCCGACCGCCTGGATCATCGAGCCGATATTCGAGGCAAAGTTGGCGATCCAGATCGCACGGAAGGCGGGATAACGGAACGGGGCCAGCGGGCGCCCGGGCGCAGTCAGGCGTGTGCTCATTCGTCCCACGGCGCGAATTGTGGGTCAACCAGTCCCAGTTGGCGGCGCAGCGCCGCGCGCGCCAGCCGCTCGGTTTCCACCTTGCGCCGCGCCGCTGCCAGCTGCACCGTTGCTGCCGGGCGCAGGATTTCCGCATCGTAGCCATCGGCGACGATCACCCCGCACCGCCCCGGCTGGAAGCTTGGAGCTTCGATACAGGCGCGGTCAAGGTGCGGAGCCAGGCCCCAGTAAAACCGGTCACAATAGTCAAGGTATTCGGTCCATTTGGCATCCCCAAGCAAATCAGCGCG
>JAYVML010000153.1:0-8836 GCA_043758955.1 Novosphingobium sp.
GCCCAAGTCACGTCAATCGGAGACAAGTTGCAGTCCGACTGACAGCACCTTCGGGCCACATAGCCGCTCCCCAGCCGATCTCGGCCGTTCAGACCGAACCAAGGTGAACCCGAAAGCTGGTGGAAGATTTGGTTGGCACGCTATGGATGGTCAACGCGGATTGCCGTAGTGGCATGGGGTGAAGCCAAAGATTCTCACGACCATTGTCGGCTACACCCCCCGTCAGTTTGGCGCGGATGCCCTTGCCGGTGTGACCGTTGCGCTCGTCGCTTTGCCGCTGAGCATCGCCATTGCCATTGCGTCTGGCGCTCCGCCCGCAGCCGGCCTGGTCACTGCGGTTGTCGCGGGCTTCCTGATCTCGGCGCTTGGCGGGAGCCGGGTGCAGATCGGCGGTCCGACCGGAGCATTCATTGTAGTGGTCTATGGCGTCATCCACAACCACGGCTATGATGGCCTGCTCGTGGCTACATTGATGGCTGGTGTCATCCTGCTCGTGTCAGGTTTATTGCGGGCTGGGCGGCTTATCCGTCACATTCCGGAAGCCGTGATCGAAGGCTTCACCATCGGTATCGCTATCGTCATCGCAGTCAGTCAGGCCAAGGACCTGGCGGGGATGACCGGCAGAGCGCTGCCCGCCGACTTCCTGCCTAAGGTTGCGGGCTTGTGGGCGATGAGGGAAACCTTCAATCCGATTGCCTTGACGATGGGGTTGGTCTGTATCACCGCCATACTTGTGCTTCGCAGGATCCTGCCAAAAATCCCGTGGCTAGTGGTCGTAATTGCGCTGGCAAGCGTCATTGCTGCATTCGCGTTACCCTCGGTCGAAACTGTAGCGGGACATTACGGTGCGCTTACCCATGGCTTACCAAGGCCCCACTTGCCGAAAATCGACTTTGCGAAATTGCCCGGGCTGCTTCCCTCGGCGCTGACAATTGCCTTCCTCGCCGGGATTGAATCGCTGCTTTCCGCGATTGTTGCGGACCGGATGATCGGCGCCGCCCATCGTTCCAACGCCGAACTGATCGCTCAGGGCGCGGCCAATATCGCCTCGCCTCTGTTCGGAGGATTGCCTGCAACGGGGGCAATCGCCCGAACCGCCACCAACGTGAACGCGGGTGGCCGCACGCCGGTAGCAGGCCTGATCCACGCGTTGGTTATCTTTGCAGTGCTGCTGCTTGCCGCTCCGCTTGCGGGTGCGCTGGTGTTGCCGGCTCTGGCAGGTCTTCTCGTCGTGACCTCATGGACCATGAGCGAGCCGCATCGCTGGCATGAGCGCCTACGTCTGCCAAAACCCGAACTTGCATTGTTGCTGCTGACCGCACTCCTTACCGTCCTGGCCGATCTCGCGATTGCGATTGCGGTAGGGACGGTGCTCGGCCTTGCGCTCAAGCTCGCCCGCGGAGAGATTGAACCGCCCAGCTGGCATACTCCTTTCCGTTGGGGCGGCGACAAGCGGAAGTAGAGCCGCGGCCCAATCATAGGATCGTTAGGGGCGAACAACCAATGTAAGCATTTGCAGATTTTTCTCTGAAACCTGGCGATTAGGAAACCGCCGCCTCATTCCAGAAGTTCTATTTCGACCCATAACGTTGATGAACAGACGGCAGGTTTCGGGAAAGTAACTGGCAAGGCCGATCGTCTCGAAGGAGGGCCCAAAGCTGCCATTTCCTTCTGTGGCTACAAACCATTCGACTTCACATCCAACCAGAGCGAACAGCGTAGACATCGAGTCGCGGCGAAGAGCGGCAATATGCCCCACCAATCGTATTGGCCGGGGCTGTAGGTGGTGGGAGCCGCGAAAGGCGTGGCCCCGCACTGGAGTACCACCCATGAACACGACGACCATCGCGGCCAACACCGCAAAAGCCGAAGCCGCTTCCACTGCGCCGTTAAAGCCCAGCAAATCCATGCGCAGGATGGCGCGGCCCCCTACGTGCAGCAACGACGTCTCTCAACCTCCGCGAGCAACCTCGCTGCACAGTGAGCGCTCACCTGCACTGGCAGCTGGCAGCAAGAGCGCCGCGGTAATTGCGCTGCTATCGCGCGAGGGCGGCGCAACCTCCGCCGAGCTGATCGAGGCCACCGACTGGCTCCCGCACACCATGCGCGCGGCGCTGACCGGCCTGCGCAAGAAAGGCCACACCATCGAACGCGGCAAACGCGGGACCGAGACCTGCTACACCATCAAGGCGGCCACAGCCGAATGAGCCTCGAACAACATATCGCGGCACTTGAGGAACTGTCCTCGCAGGCACTGCGCGATGCGTGGCAGCGCCTGACCGGAGAGGTCGCGCCGCGCATTTCGCCAAAGCTGCTGCGCCATGCCCTCGCGTGGGAACTCCAGGCGCGGGCGCTCGGCGGTCTGCCGCGCGCGGTGCTGCAGGCACTCGACCAGTTCGCGGCGAGCAAGACCCGCACCGCTGCTGCAGGGCCGGGCACGCGGCTGGTGCGCGAGTGGCAGGGCAAGGTCCACGTTGTCACGATCGGTGATGACCAGACGATCTGCTGGGACGGACGTGAGTTCCGCTCGCTCAGCCAGGTCGCCAAGGCGATCACCGGCACGCACTGGTCGGGCCCGGCGTTCTTTGGCCTCAGGAAGAAGCTCGCGGCATGAAGGCGCCTTCAGGCAAGCAGGTGCGCTGCGCCATCTACACCCGCAAGTCGAGCGAGGAGGGGCTCGAGCAGGATTTCAACAGCCTCGATGCCCAGCGCGAGGCCTGCAGTGCGTACATCCGCAGCCAGGCGAGCGAAGGCTGGAGCGAGCATCCTGCGCGCTATGACGATGGCGGTATCTCGGGCGGCACGCTGCAGCGGCCGGGGCTGCAGCGGCTGCTGGCAGATATCGCCGCAGGTGCGGTCGATATCGTGGTGGTCTACAAGGTTGACCGCCTGACATTGATTTGCGGCGCGTAAGCCATCGGTGGCTCGTGATACCAGTTCGGGCGCGCACGACGCAACTTAAGGATCGATGCCCTGCTGGAGCAGTTGTGTTGCGCACCGCGACGCCTGGGCCGCGTAGTGATGCCGGAGATCGGTAAGTATCTCTTTCTCCTCTGCCGTGCAGTCGCCCAGCATCCTGACTGCCTCCTCGTCTGCAGCCGGGAGCGTCAGCCACGGCGGCGCGTCGTGACCCTCGCCGGTCATGCGTCGCGCCAGTTCGATCGCGAGCGCACGGTGAGCCTCACGCGACAGGGCCTGTGGCGCATGGTGGAAAACGAGCCGGCGTCCGAGTTCGGCCAGCCTTGCATCCTCGAACGAGTCCACGATCGCAATTCGCGATGGCCAGTCGGCGAGATGAAAGGCCCGCATCCGCGCCCGGTCCGCGTTCGAGGCGAAGCCTTCGTGGATCCGCAGCTCGACATGCTCAGCGCCGGGGTATGGATCGCGGGCCATCGCGCCGCGCAGGCGAGCGCAGAGCGCCTCGTCCGCCCGCACCGCCTCGGCCCGGGCGAGCAGCACGTCGGGCGAGATTCCGTGGAAGGTCGGAAAGACATCGACCCTTGACATCATTGGCGCGGCGTTGGTCGCGACGCGTCGCACTGGCCTGGGCGACTGGCGTAGCCGCGCAGCCAGAGCCTCAGCACCGAGCGGCATCAACGCGGCAGGATCGACTTCGAGGTCGTAGGCCAGCGCTGTTGAGGAATCGCGCTCGAAGCCGATCGGGGCCAGAGCATACTGGTAAGGACGGCCGAAATGGCTCTCGGTCAGGACAAAGGCGGGCTGCTCCTCGATAAACGAGACCGCCGCCGCTTTCTGTGAAAATCTGACCGCGTCGGACCAATGGTCGGGCGCGCGGTCGCGCACGATCCGGCCAATATGAATCGTGGCCTCAACGTCGGCCATGGCGTCATGCGCGTTGGAATGATCGAACCCGTTGGCGGGCGCGAGCCGGTCGAGCTTGTAGCTCGGCTTGCCGCTGGCGCCGACCGGGACTGTCAGAACGTCCGGTCTGAGAACGCCAAGAGCCTGCGACAGTTTCAGCAGATCGGTGCGGCTGTTCCCGTCGGTGCTGGTCAGATAAGGTGGATGCAGACACTGATAGAGGGCCTGCCGAAGCAGGTGCTCATCAAAGCCGAGCGAGTTCCAGCCCAGGAAGATCGATGGTGACCATCTTGCCAGCCGGTCGGCGATCGAGCAGATCATCTCATAGTGGCTTGGCAGCGCGGGATCGAGTGCGCGGGCGATCGGAACGCGCGTGATGGCCAGCGCGCCCGGCGACGGGACCACATGTGGGAGCAGACGGCACCGGACTTCGAACCGGTCGAGTTCGTTCAGCTCCGGATCCGTAAGGATTGCCGCAAACTGGAGGATCTGGTCGAAGGCGTGGTCGGTACCGGTCGTCTCGACGTCGTAGAAGACGAAGCTCATGGTCGTTCCTTAGGTTAGCCAGGCGAGCCTGGACCGTAGCGCGGTCGCTCCTCCGTGAGCGGTGCGTACCTGACCGATATCCGATGCCCTTCGCAAAGCGATCGATCGGATGTGCGCAGAACGCAGGGCATTTGTCATTGGATCTTTGGGGAGCCGCTACTGCACAACAAGATCAGAGGACTTGCGCCTGTTCGCCAGTAACCCGTCAATCGCTTAGCTGCGACTGATCCAGCAGTAGTCCTGATGCAACATTGAACGGCGCCGCCAGCTTCTCGACCACCACGATCGTAGGATTTCTGCGGCCTCGCTCGATGTCGCTGACATAGGTGCGATGGATCCCGGCCCGGTCGGCGTACTCTTCCTGGCTCCAGCCTTTCTCCTCGCGCAAGCGACGAATGTTCCGGCCGAGGCGTACACGTATATCCACGCCGAGCTAAAGACGCGCCTGTCGCCGATCAATCTACAGACGATCAGTGACATTCGAGTTGACTTCACTGACAACCCAAGCCTTCACTGACACTCATAGTCGATATGGATTTTTGGGTGCGAGGGAGCAGAACTGATGAATGTGTACACCTGTGAAGCTATGCCTGGCATGGTGCCTCAAGGCGGCCTTGCTGGCACAGGCGCGTAAGCCATGCGCGCGCACACCCAGCCGCTGCTGGTCGATGGCCTTGGTCGCGCCGAGCAGGCCTGCCTCGCGCTCGAACCCTTGCCGCTTCGGCCCGGGCATAGCGGGTCGCTCTACGATGAAGGCTGGCTGCAGAACCTCATCCAGAACTACCCGGGGTTGCTGCCGGTCAGTGACATTGAACCCGGGCTGGTGTCGCTGGTGCCGATTTGCACCGAGCTGCCGGTGCCCTCGGGCTATGTCGACAACCTGATGCTCACGCCCGATGGCGGTATCGTCATCGTCGAGACCAAGCTGTGGCGTAATCCTGAAGCGCGGCGTGAGGTGATCGGGCAGGTCCTTGACTACGCCAAGGACCTCTCGGGCTTCAGCTACGAGGATCTGCAGCGCGCCGCGGGCGCCGCCCTCAAGTCGCGCGATGCAAGACTGTTCGAACTGGTCAGTGCGGCGGTCCCGGGGGTCGATGAAACGAGGTTCATCGATGCCGTAGCGCGCAACCTGCGGCTGGGCCGGTACCTGCTGATTATCGCCGGTGACGGTATCCAGGAGGGCGCCGAGCAGCTGGCAAGCTTCCTGCAGCGGCACATGGGGATGCACTTCACCCTGAGCCTGGTTGAAATGTCGTTGTGGCGCATTCCCGGAGAAGACCGGATCCTGGTCCAGCCGCGGGTTCTGGCGCGAACCGTCCAGATCGAACGCGCGGTGGTGCGGGTTGAAGCCGGGGTGGCTGTAACCCCGGTTCATATCGAACCGGCAGCGCCCGGTCCCGCGCGCGCCTCAACCTTGTCAGAAGCGCAGTTCTACGAAGCCCTCGCCGGCATATCGGCCGACCTGCCCCAGCGGCTCAGGACCTTTCTGGCAGAGCTGGCCGACCTTGGCGTCTACGCCGACGTCAAACGCACCATGTCGCTCAAATGGCGCGGCCCCGAGCTGGACTATCATCTGGGCAGCATCGCCCTGAACGGCACCGTGGCGACCGATTACTGCAACTGGAGTACCGATGCGATCGGCCGGATTGATCTGTCACACGCCTATCTGGCGGACCTTGCCGCGCTGCTGCCCGGCGGCTCGGTCCGCCAGACCGCCAAACCAACCGGCTGGCGCGTGGTCATGGGAGCGGGTGATCCGCCGCTGGGCCAGCTGCTCGATCATCACCAGGCCTGGGCTGCGGCGATCGAACGGTTCGTCACCGCAATCCGGGGTGCGCTCCAGACCTGAATAAGCCCAGCGGCAAACGCATTGGCATGAGAGCGCTGACCGTGCCGCTCTTGATTTATTCCGCGAACCGGCGTTAGTTACGTTGGTCTGGAGACAGACACACCAACGCCAAGGAGGGCCGGTGCCGCTCGGAAACGAGTAGCCCGCCCTTGCGACGGCTCCTCGATTTTGATCCGGCACTGCGCTTTCCGTTACCAACGGAGGCAATCATGACTGCAAGAAGCGCAAAGACCCGCCAGCAAACGCTGGGCGATCCCATCAAACCTGGACTCAGAAACGTCTCGCACGCCCGTGCGAGCAACGAACGCCGCGCCAGCCAACAAGCCATCCAGGGCGAGGGAGTTGTCCGGCGCAATGACCTGCTGCCCGAACTGACGATTGTCCAGCGGCCACTGGAGGTGCTGGTTCCGCCAACGCGCCGACTGCGCAAATTCAAGCTCGATGACATCATCGAGGCAGCCAATATTATCGCGGCGAAGGGCTTCCTCCAACCCATCTTCATCAGCCGCGATGGCCGAACCATCATTGATGGCGAGCTGCGCTACGAGGCCGCTCGATGGCTGCAGCTTGAGTCTGTGCCCTGCATCATGACCGAGAGTCTCTCGAGGGTTGAAGAGCGCGCCGTCCGGATCGCGCTCAACCGGCTCGGCCAGCGCCGCGAATGGGACCTCGATGTGCTGAAGGTCGAGCTCGGCGAACTGCTGATCGAGGAGGAGCCGCTCGAGCTGCTTGGCTTCGATGCGATCGAACTCGACCAGATCATGACCGAAGACACGAAGCCGGAAGAGGATGAAGTTCCGGAACCTGGCGACGGCAGTATCGAGGCGGTATGCCGCCCAGGTGATCTTTGGCTGCTTGGCCAGCACAAACTGGTTTGCGGCGATGCGCTGGCGCAGGAGACCTATGATGCCTTGATGGGAGACGAGACCTGCCAGCTGTTGCTGAGCGACCCGCCCTATAACATCGCGGTCTCGAAGATCGTCTCAACTCGCCACCGCGAGTTTGCACAAGGGTCGGGGGAGATGAGTGACGACCAGTTTTCTGAATTTCTCGGCGGGTTCCTGGAGCGGGCGGGCCCCTACATGGTAGATGGCGCGATCGGCTTTGTGTTCATGGACTGGCGCCAGATCGAGCTCTTGCTGAGAACTGGCCGGGAATACGGGCTTGAACTGCTGAATCTCATCCCGTGGGTCAAGACCAATGCCGGGATGGGCAGCTTCTACCGCTCGCAGCATGAGCTGATTGCGATGTTGAAGAAGCCGGGCGAGCACAAGAACCGGATCCAGCTTGGCGCAAAGGGTCGCAACCGGGCCAATGTCTGGTTCGCGCCAGGCGCCGGGACGCTGGGCAGTGATGCCCGCGCCATGCTGAACGAGCATCCAACATCCAAGCCGGTCCAGCTGCTCGTCGATGCCATGATCGACGTCACCGATCCGGCTGACATCGTGCTCGACTGCTTCGCCGGATCGGGCAGCACATTGATCGCGGCCGAGAAGGCCGGCCGCCGGGCCCGGCTGATCGAACTCGACCGGGCCTACTGTGACGTCATCTTGCAGCGCTGGATATCGCACGGAGGAACCGAACCGACCCTGGCCCCGACTGGTCGACCGTTCAGCCAAGTCATGACCGAGCGGATTGGCCCATGCCAAGAGGGTGATGGCGACTGTTCAGAATGAACAGTCGAGTAGTCTGCGCGGCAAACCGCAGCTCACGGTTCGCCGCGCTGGTTGCGCCAGAATTCGAGCTCCCGAAAAAAGGGGTGGTGTCGGGCAGTGTCGAATACCTGTAGGAATTGAGTCATGGCATCGACCTGATCTGAACTGCTGGTGCTGGGGAATGCCGCTACTTCCGCCAGAAAGGTTGGCGCCCAGGCTGCCTTACCGGGGATGCAGACCCGTCCGTTCTCGATCTTCGGCGCCTGATGCATCGCTCTTTCGAGTTTGGTCCCCCATGGCGTCAGGGCGTCGATCCAGGTCACGCCCTCGGCCGCTAGCTGCTGCAGCAGGGCGATGCCACTTGACGCTTTTTCAACAAAGACCACCTTTGGTTTGTAGCGCTCATACTGTTCCTTCACCGCGATCAACAGTTTTGGGTAGGTCAGGCGCTGGCGAAAGACATCGATCAAGGCAAATCGTTTGCCGCTGATTCCCCAGGTCGTGCACACGGACCAGGCAGCAGTCGCGGCTTCGGAGCTTGCAGTGTCCCAGGACTGGTAAATCGCTTCCATCTTCGCGAGATCGAACCGCCGACAATCCTGGATCTTGAAATCCTTGACCTTGAATATTGACCCTCCGAGCGCCCGGGGGTCCTGGAGGATCTGCGCGGCGTAATTGGCCTCACCGAGGTCACTTCGCAGCTGAGCCAGCGCGTCAGGTCCAAACCGCTCCGGGAACAGGGGCTCGCCTGCTTCAAGGTGCCACGGTTCGGCTTCACCGATGTCGAAGGTCATCGGCGTCAGCGCTTCGGCGGGAACCGCCAGGAGTTCCCAGCCGCCCTCGTCACGCAAACGCGCAATCAGATCATCGGTGTGTAATCGCTGCGACAGCACAATCACCGCGCCGTCTGCCGGACTGTCAAAGCGCGACATGACCGTCCCGGTAATCCAGCTGAAGGCGTCAT
>JAYVML010000154.1:0-3374 GCA_043758955.1 Novosphingobium sp.
CGGCGGTCCGGTGCGCCTTGAGATGGGTGGATCCGGCTCTGCGGCCTTGCCCGCCAGTTCGGCGAAGATGCGGTTGAACACGCCAGGTCGGCTCCAGCGAATGAATCGGCTGTAGACCGTCTTGTGCGGGCCGTAAGCCCTGGGTGCATCGCGCCACATCAGGCCATGCTCGAGGACGCAGATGATGGCCGACACGATCCGCCGGTCATCGACCCTCGGCACCCCCATGGGTCAGGACCATCGCAGGTTGGTATTAGTGTGCCCAAAGCTGCGACGGATCGGCCGGATGCTGGCTCATCTGCCGCTGGATGCGCATGCCGTGATGGCTGGTGTTAAACCAAATGCTGCCCGCAAATACTGCGATTGCAGCGTACAAGAGATAGCGCACGGCGTGCTCCTTCCGCGGATACATCGCGGCGATGTGCCCCAGCCAATGAAGTCCGCGCTAAGCGGCGCGGTAAACCCAAATTAACCGAGTTGGCGCTTAGACGTGCAGATCGGCCCAGTCGGGATGGCGTTTGAAGGCGGCGGCGACATAGCTGCACTGCGGATCGATCTTGAAGCCTTGCTCGCGCGCATCATGCACCAGCGCCTCAACCAATTTGGCAGCCACGCCGCGCCCGCCGATCTCGGAGGGAACCAGCGTGTGCTCGGCGGCGCGCGCGCCCCGAATCCCGCAAGTGGCGCGCTCGGTCCAGGTCAAGCGGCCGATCGCGCTGCTTCCCGCCACCGCTGCGTGATACTCACCACTGCTGCCGTGGTCATGCCGGGTGACCGAAATCTCGTCCATGCGCGTCCTCCTAGGCTTGACGCAGGTTGCCGCCGCCCGCATGCATCATGGCGATGCAATTCATTTCCGACAATGCCGCTGCGGTTCATCCAGCCGTCTGGGACGCACTGCGCGCCGCCGATGCGCCGCAGCCGCCGTATGATGGCGATCTGCTCAGCCTGGCCTTGGATCAGGCGTTTTCTGCATTGTTTGATCGGCCTTGTGCGGTGATGTGGGTGGCGACCGGGACTGCCGCCAATTGCCTCGCGCTGGCCACCATTGCGCAGCCGCACGGCGGGGTGATCTGCCACCGCGAAGCGCATATCGAGACTGATGAATGCGGCGCGCCGGGGTTCTACACCCACGGCGCCAAGCTGATCCTGGCCGAGGGCGAGGGCGCCAAACTGACCCCAGCAAGCATCGAAGCGGCGATTGGTCCGATCCGCAAAGACGTCCATCAGGTCCAGCCGCAGGCCATTTCGGTTACCCAGGCGAGCGAATATGGCCGGGTCTATCGGCCTGCCGAAATGGCGCAAATTGCTGCGTTATCTGCCGCGCACGGGCTCAAGCTCCACGTCGATGGTGCGCGCTTTGCCAATGCCGTCGCCTTCCTCGGCTGCACCCCTTGGGAGGCGTGCCAAGGCGCAGCGGCATTGTCTTTCGGGTGTGTCAAGAACGGCGGAATGAGCGCCGAGGCCTTGGTGTTCTTCGAACCCGCACTGGCCGAACAGGCGCGGCTGCGGCGCAAGCGCGCCGGGCATCTGCAATCGAAAGGCCGGTTTATGGCGGCGCAATTGCTCGCCTTGCTGGACGGCGATTTGTGGCTGGATAACGCCCGTGCCGCCAATGCCGCCGCGCGCGAACTGGCGGTGGCGGCGGGCGACCGGCTGGTCCACCCGGTCGAGGCCAACGAGCTGTTCCTGACGCTGACCGCCACCGAGCGCGAAGCGCTGCGCGCGCAAGGGTTCAGCTTCTATGACTGGGGCAATGACATGGCGCGGCTGATTACGGCATGGAACACCGATCCGGCGCATTCCGCGGCTCTGGCCAAGGCGATTGCCGCGCTGTGAGCGAAGCCGCTGCGACCCGCCGGCGCGGGATCTTTGCCTTTGTCGTCACTTCGCTGGTCTGGGGCTCGACCTGGCTGGTAATCAAAAGCCAGTTTGGCCCGGTCCCGGTGGCCTGGTCAGTGACCTGGCGGTTCGCGCTTGCTTGCGCCGCAATGTTCCTGCTGGCAGCGCTGCGGCGCGAACGGCTGGCGCTCGGACCGCGCGCGCTGGTGTTTGCCGCAGTCGTCGGGTGCTTTCAGTTTTGCGCCAATTTCCAGCTGGTTTACCAAGCCGAGCGGTACCTCACCTCGGGTCTGGTGGCGGTTATCTTCGCGCTGCTGATCGTCCCGAACGCGCTGTTTGGATACCTGTTCATCGGCACGGCAGTCAGCCGGCGGTTTGTGCTCGGATCGGCCATTGCAATTGCCGGCATCGCGCTGCTGATGCTTCACGAATACCGTCTTGCGCCGACCGGCGGTTCGGTTCTGCTCGGGCTGATCCTCACTTTTGGGGCGATCCTGTGCGCCTCGATCGCCAATGTTCTGCAATCGGGGCAAACCGCGCGCGAGCAATCGGTCGTGGTGCTGCTGGCCTGGGCGATGCTGTTCGGTGCGTCCAGCAATGCGGCCTATGCCTGGGCCACCCAGGGCCCGCCGGTGATCGACTGGTCGGCTCGCTATCTGCTCGGTGTGGGCTATCTGGGGTTGGTCGGATCGGTGCTGACCTTCCCGCTTTATTCGATCTTGCTGCGCGATTGGGGACCGGGCCGCGCGGCTTATAACGGCGTGCTGATCCCCGTGGTGGCGATGGCGCTATCGACGCTGTTCGAAGGCTATAGCTGGACTTCACTGGCGCTGGGCGGCGCACTCATGGTGATGGCGGGGCTGCTTGTCGCGCTAAGCGGCCGCCATTAACGCGGCCAAGCCCTCGCGGTACGTTGGAAAGCGCGGCTGCCAGCCGAGCACGCGCTTGGCCTTGGCGTTGGCAACCCGCCGGTTCTCATCATAAAAGCCCCGTGCCGCTGGACTGAGCTGCGCCGCTTCCAGCGATAGTAGCGGCGGTGGCGAAGTGCGGAGCAACTGGGAGGCATGCTCGATCACCGCATTTTGGCTGGCGGGGAGGTTGTCGGCCAAGTTATAAGCACCTGCGGGAGCCTCCAGCGCAAGCATCGCCCCGCTGACAATGTCATCAACATATACGCGGCTGAAAATTTGCCCCGGCAGATCGATCCGCTGCGCGCGGCCCGCGCGAACCCGGTCAAGCGCCGAACGCCCGGGGCCATAAATCCCCGGCAGCCGCAGCACCCGCGCGCCGCGTTCCAGCCAGGCGGCGTCGGCTTCGCTGCGCGCGCTGCGCCGACCCGTTCCTGTGGGAGCGCTTTCATCGACCCAGGCCCCGCCGCAATCGCCATAGACTCCGGTTGAAGACAGGTACGTCAGCCGCTTATCCGCGAGCGCAGCCCCATACTGCTCCAGCACCGGGTCGATCCCGGTCCCGTCTGGCGGCACCGAGGAGATTATCTGGGCAGCGTCTGCCAGCGCCAGCCGCACTGCGCC
>JAYVML010000155.1:0-1667 GCA_043758955.1 Novosphingobium sp.
CGCACGTCCATTCCGCTGTGCCGCCGCGCGCGCATAGTCCAACCCCTTGGCCGAAGGGTCCATCCCGGCATAGCTAGTGAGGCGCGCAGAATCGTAGAACTGCTGGTTGATCCCGCCGCCGCAACCCAGTTCGAACACCGCGCCGCTCGCCAACGGAACAACCTGTTCGCGCAGATACATGATCGCGGGCGAGCTACAGGCACATTTGATCAACCGCGGCACCACGTGTTCATCGTACCAGTTCGCTATGCCCATTAAGGTTCCTTTCGCCGTCCGGCAGCAAGCCATAGGTCGAGTATGTTGGGATCGTAAAGGCTTTCGCGCTCGTGGCAAAGGTGTTGCGGAGCTGTGCTGCGCTCTAACGCTGCCCGCCAGTCAGCGTTCGGCGCGCGCGGCTTGGCCGCCCAACAGGTCGGGGCGTTGAGCAAAGCCTGGCCGATCCGAACCTGATCGGGTGGAATTGCCGAATTGAGGAACGTCGCCGGCTGCTCCAGCCGCACACCACGTTCGCGCCCCGGGGGCAATCCAGGTGAGTCCTGCCAGGACCGGCCCACTCCGCGCCGCCGCCGCCGCGGCGAGCGCAGCACTTAGCCCCAGTACCGCGATCAGGAGGCCGTTCGGGGAAATTCCGGTGAAGCTGGGTGGAAGCTTCCTACGCAACCGCTCCATTCAGTGATAGAAAGCCATAAACTGCGCCTAAAACAAATGTATTTGTTACTAGCCACGGCTTGGTTTATCGTCGGACGCTTATGTCCGATTTGTTAAAACAGGTGGCGCTGCTTGACGCTCTTACCGACAAGCAAAGCGAAGTGCTGGTATTTGTGTCCGAAGGTCTGACAAGCAAGGAAATCGCCAGAAAACTGGGTATTTCAGTGAGCGCGGTCAATCAGCGAATCGAAGTTATCCGGCAACGCTTAGGCGGCCTGCCGCGCGCGCAGATTGCCCGACTATACCGCCGCCAAAGCACACTTTTGTTGACCATTCCGACCAGTAATTCACTTACAGGTAACCCAATCCAGCTTCAGCAACGCGGTGTTGTGGCTCAAGCCCTGTCTGTGGAGGGAGCCGTCAACTTAGCTTGGCCTAGTGCGCAGCAGGAAAGCGGCGTGTTGCAACCCTCCACAAATTCCGTGGCGCTTGATCGATCGAACCGGCTTTGGTTCAGGCTGGGCGCCATTGTAGCGGTTGCCGCCGGAATCGCGGCGACGGCGCTGCTGGTTGTGAGCGTCACCGCCACTCTCGATGCGCTGTATGCGCCATGACCAGCAGTCTATCGCTGTGGCATTTGATCTTGCAAGGCGGTGGCAGACCGCTGCTGATCGCATTTTTGCCGCTGTACCTGTTCGCGTTGATCAAGGGTGACAAGACTGACCGGGCCTGCGCGCATGTGCTTGCAATCGGCGCTGTACTTTCGCTCGTACTAGGGCTCGACAAGGAAAGTGCAGGAAGAAGCTGGCCCTACGGCTCTGACAAAATGGGGATCGATACGCTGCTACTGGTAGCACAAATTACAATCGCTTTGCGCAGTTCGCGGCATTATCCCATCGTCATAGCCGCCGCGCAGCTACTTATCGTGATTGCTGGAGCGCTAAACACGGCTGGGCTTATCGCACATGAAAGCACGCTATCAATGGTGTTTGCCGGAGCCGGCCTTATCCAAATGGGGG
>JAYVML010000156.1:0-12524 GCA_043758955.1 Novosphingobium sp.
TCGCAGCTTGGCGACTTCGCGCGCGTAAATTCCGCCTAGGCTCCACCCGATCAGGTTGGCCTTGCGGCCGTTGCCCTGTGCCACAGCCGCTTCGAGCCGATGAACCAACTGGTCGAGTAGGCCCGCCTGCGCACCCCAATTCGATCCCAGCCCCCAACCAAATGCTTCGTAATTGGCCGCAGTAAGCGAGCGGCGCAGGCGAATGGTCGACCAGTCGTTGGCCAGAAAACCGGGATAAACGATCACCGGCCGCCCGTCGCCGCGCGCCATCGGTACGCCGGGCTGGATCAGGCTGATGAGCAGCTTGGGCCCTTCGAGGCTTTCGGCCAGCAGCAGCTTGAACGCGGGTGCCCCAGACATCGGCTCAATCTCCGGTCAAAATCCGATCAACCAGTTGTTTGACCGAAGGGGTGAACCTGTTCGAATAGAACGGATCTTGCTTGAACCGGTACGCGGCATGCCCGGCAAACATCAGGTTCTGGTCAATATCGCCGCCATGGGCGATGTCCTGCAGGGTTTTCTGGATGCAGAAGCTGCGCGGATCGGCAAGCCTGCCAGTGGTGTAATCATCATGGTCTTTCCACGATGAGAACCCGCAGTGCGACAAACAGCCCATGCAGTCCTTCTGGTCCTGCTGGATCATCCCCCGCTCGGCCGGATCGACAAAGACGATCGTGTCGTCCGGGGTGCGCAGCCCATCGGTGAAGCCCTGCAGCACCCATTCGCGGGCATGATCGAGATCCTTGGGCGTGACCCAAAAATTCTTGCCTCTGACCCCCACATCAAGCCGCACGGTATGCTCGCCGGCTTCGACTTTGGAATAGGGTATCTGGCGTTCCGAACGGGCTTGCAAGCTGCGCAGGAACGGGTTGATCACCGCCGAGGAATAAAATCCTGTGGGCGAAAACCGGTGGAGCAGCACATCACCTTCATTGATCTCACGCAAGGCATCTTTCCAACCCTGTGGGATCGGACTTTCTTCGGTCAGCAAGGGCCGGGTGCCGAACTGGAAAGCGATGCTGCCAAGTTCGGGATTATCGACCCAGTGTTCCCATTCGCGCAGGAACCACACTCCGCCAGCCATGACGATTGGCACGTCATCGGGGACGCCTTCGGTGCGCATCGTATCGCGCAGCGCCTTGACCCGCGGGTACGGGTCTTCAGGCTTGAGCGGGTCTTCGGCATTGGATAGCCCATTGTGCCCCCCTGCCAGCCACGGATCTTCATAGACCACTGCACCAAGCAGATGTGGCACTTTATGGTAGGCACGCTTCCACAGCGCTCGAAAGGCGCGTGCCGAGCTGATGATCGGCAGATACAACACATTGAAGCGCTCGGCGATTTCACTAAGCTTGTAGGGCATGCCCGCGCCACAGGTGACGCCGGCGATCATGCCCGTGGTTTCAGTCAGCACCCCCTCAAGGATTTGTTGCGCGCCGCCCATTTCCCACAGGACATTGATGTTGATCGCACCTTTGCCGCCCGATATTTCGAACGCGCGCTTAACCTGCGCGACCGCACCATCGATCCCATAGCGGATCAGCTGTTCGTGGCGTTCCTTGCGAGTCAGCGCTTCATAGACCTGTGGCACGATCTTGCCCTCGGCGTCGTAGCTATCAGCGTTCACTGCGCTGACGGTACCGATGCCGCCCGCAGCTGCCCACGCACCCGAGCTCATGCCATTGGTGGCCGATACACCCTTGCCGCCTTCAACCAGCGGCCAGACCTCACGCCCACCGTAAAGGATCGGCTTTAAACCCTTGAAAGTAGTATGTGTATTCATTGCGTCCCGGTCTTTCCATTCGCCGTATTGCACGGCTTAATGTCTTTTGGTAGCGGGCGTTCGCCGACCGCCTCAAACGCGGCGTAATACCCGTTGAGTTCGGGTTTACTGACAAATTGCACCAGACGAAAGCCCAGCGCGCCAAATTCGCAGAACAGCAGGCGCGGCGGAATGCCGTGCTGGTCGGTCGGGCGATCAACGTCAACCACCACCACCTGCCCGCCGGGTTTGAGCGCCGGGCGCAAGTACCACAGGAATGCGTATGGTTCGCGCACCTCGTGGTACATGTGAACCATCATGATCCGGTCGAAACTGGCCGCGGGGAGCTTGGCGTCTTCGGGTGTGCCGGTAATAATCGAGACATTGTCGAGCCGCTCGCGCTCAACCCGGCGGCCAAGATTCTGGATCGAAACCGGGTCAATATCTTCTGCCAGCACCCGGCCCTTAGGCCCGACCCGCGCGTTCAACCGGACGGTATAGTAGCCCTCACCTGCGCCAATATCGGCCACCCGCATGCCTGGTTTGATCGCCGCCAGATCCATTACGACTTGTGCTTCACCGAGGTTGTCGCGCTGGTCTTCAGCAGCGAATTCAGTGCCACCGACGGCTGAAACCGGCCGAAAAGGTCGAGGGAAATCGCGCGCCGCCTCGGGTCGTGAATTGTCGACCCGGCCAACCTTGCACGCACTAACAGCGGTCAGCGCTGCCAGCATCAAGCTTGCCATCGTAAAAAATTTGAACTGCCCGGTCATATCAGGTCCCGGCTTTAGCCGAGCGGCAAGCGCTTGGCAAAACTCGGGGCCGGGCCCTAGTCAACATCCTCAACTTCGACTTGCTCGCCGCTGACCCGCTGAGCGAGCGCTGCGGCCATAAACGGGTCGAGCGCGCCGTCGAGCACGTCGGCCGGGGTCGGGCTGGTCACCCCGGTGCGCAAATCTTTGACCATCTGATAGGGCTGGAGCACGTAGGAACGGATCTGGTGACCCCAACCGATATCCGACTTGCCGGCATGCTCGGCGCTGGCGGCGTCCTCTCGCTTGCTCATCTCCGCCTCGTAGAGCCGCGCCTTGAGCATTCCCATCGCAATCTCGCGGTTCTTGTGCTGCGAGCGGTCGATCTGACTGGCGACGACAATGCCCGAAGGTAGGTGTGTCATCCGCACTGCCGAATCGGTGGTGTTGACATGCTGGCCGCCCGCTCCCGATGCGCGGTAAGTGTCGATCCTTAGATCGGCCGGGTTAACCTCGACCGCAAAATTGTCATCGATTACTGGGTAAACCCAGACCGACGAGAAGCTGGTGTGACGCCGCGCCGAGCTATCGTAGGGCGAGATCCGCACCAACCTGTGCACGCCGCTTTCGGTCTTCGCATAGCCATAAGCGTTTTCGCCCTTGCACAGGATCGTCGCGCTTTTGATCCCGGCTTGCTCGCCCGACTGATACTCGATCACTTCGACCTTGAACCCGCGCTTTTCGGCCCACCGCGAATACATCCGCAGCAGCATTTCGGCCCAGTCCTGGCTCTCGGTCCCGCCTGCCCCAGCGTGAATTTCGATAAAGGTATCATTGCCATCCGCCTCGCCGCCGAGGAGTGCCTGAACCTTGTCGGCGTCGGCCCGGTCGGCCAGCGCCGCCAGCGTATTGAGGCCTTCCTCGATCGTCGCCTCGTCGTCTTCGGCTTCGCCCATGTCGATGTATTCAATTGCGTCAGCCATTTCGCTGCTGATCGTCTGAACCGTCCCGATCGCTGCTTCGAGCCGGCGGCGTTCCTTCATCACCGCCTCGGCATCCTTGGGGCTGTCCCACAACTTGGGATCTTCGACCCGCGCGTTCAGCTCGTCGAGACGGCGCAATGCGCGGTCCCAGTCGAGGAACTTGCGGACCAGCGCCAAGGCGGCTTGGATCCGGTCGATATGGGCCTGCCCTTCGGCACGCATGGCAAATGTCTCCACTCTTCAGCGAGCCAGCGCCCTAGCCGGATTGCCTGCGATGTAAAGACCCGGTGCGGGTACTCAGCGGCGCCGGGCAGCCATTAGCGCGCGCACCTCCGCCAGCGTTTTGCGCACATGATCGTTGGGATTCATGTCTGTAAATACCAGTTTGACCCGTTGATCCTGACCGATGACATAGCTCGTCCGGCTGGTCAGCCCGGTTGCACTGCCATCGGCTTTCTTCAGGTGCACGTCGTAGCCCGTCATAATCGCGGGCGTTGCTACTCCGACCGCGAATTTGTCGCGGCAATCCTTGCGCGAGAAATCCTTTTGGATGGCGATCGTGTCCGCCGACAGCCCGATCACACTGGCACCCGCCGCTTTGAAATCCTTCATCGCTTCGGCAAAAGCGTGCGCCTCCAGCGTGCAGCCTTGGGTAAAGCTCTTGGGATAAAAATAGAGCACCACCGGCCCTTTGCGGAGTGCGGCCTTCAGGCTAAAACTCTTTTCAATACCTTTTAAGGCAGAAGCAGTTGTAAAGTCCGGAGCGGTTGCGCCTTGCGGTAAATCGGCCGGAGCAGCAGCGGGCACCAGGATCGCTGCAAGCACGACCAGCGGCGCAATCATCAGCTTGTTCATCGTTATCTCCTTTACAGCAGCGCGCCGTGATTATTGACCGGGAACGGCGGTTGCGGGGGCAATCGTGGGAAAGGCATCGGGTTCGGTTGCATCACCGGCAGAGTTATCAGCTTTGGGCACGCGGTCGCGGGATTGTTCGCCGCGCTTTATCGCATTGATCAGGGCGCTCCGCTGTGCCTCAATCACGTCAGTCCCCAGACCTGGGCGCGCTTCGCTTTCGGCCTTGAAGGTTTCCCAGATTACCGACGCCTTGGCATCGTTGGTCGGGGTGCCGGTGAACACGCGCTGGCCGCTGATCCGGTCAACCTTGACCCAATGAATATCGCGCGGGGCAACGAATGGCTTGGTGCTCCAGCGCTGCTTGGTCGCCAGCACCAGCTGCTTGAAAATCGGCGCGGCAATTGTCCCGCCTTGCGCATAACCGCCCAACGAACGCGGACTATCGTAACCCAGATAAACCCCGCCGACGATGTCCTGATTGCCGCCGCAGAACCACACGTTGGTTGGACCGGAAGTTGTCCCGGTTTTGCCAAATAACGGCAGGCCCAGATCACTGAGCGCAATCGCGGTTCCGCGCGTCACCACGCCCTCGAGCATGTGGACGACCTGAAAAGCGGTACGCGCATCCAGCACCTGCTTGCCGCGCGAATCGAACCGCGGCATCGGTTTGCCGTCCCATTCGGGCATTTCACATTTGTCGCAGCGGCGATTGTCAGCCCGCCAGATCACCTTGCCATTGCGGTCCTGGACATAGTCGATCAGGCTCGGTGCGAACTGCCGGCCGTTGTTGGCGAGCGCGGCATAGGCATTGACCATCTGCTGCACGGTGGTTTCGCCGGCCCCCAGCGCAAACGACAGATACGGGGGATATTTGCCGATTCCGACCCGTTGGAAGGTGTTGACGACGTGGTCCATGCCGGTGTCATTGGCGATCCGTACAGTCATCAGGTTGCGTGATTGTTCAAGCCCCCAGCGCATCGTGTGCGTTGCGTTGGCCCCGCCCTCGCCGCCAAAGTTCTGGAAGCACTTTTGGCCCAGGCTGGCACCTTGATATACGCAGAACTTGCCGTCGACCACTTGGCTCGATGGGCTCATGCCGAAATCGAGGGCCGTGGCATAGACGAACGGCTTGATGGTCGATCCCGGTTGACGATCAGCCTGGGTCGCGCGGTTAAAACTTCCGAGCCCGGCATCGAACCCGCCCTGCATCGCAAGTACACGGCCCGAATGCGGGTCCTCAAGCAGCATCCCGCCCGAAATCTCGGGTACGATACGCAGTGCCCAGTCGTTCCCGGCCGGCGCCACCGCAATCACGTCGCCTTTGCGCAGCAGTGTCGGCGGAGCGATCAGCGTGCCCTTGGTGCCATCGGCAAAGCCCAGCGCAGCATCCGGCCCGTCGAGCGCGATGACCAATGCGATGCGCCAATCCTGATAGGAGATTGAGTGGTTGAGCGCCGCGAGCTGGCCTTGCCAGGCGTCATCATTCACATCGATGTGATTGATCGGTTTCACAAAGCCGCGAGCGCCGCCATACCGCATCAACCCGGCGCGCAGGGCATCCTGCGCCGCCTTTTGCAGTTGCGGATCGAGCGAGGTGCGGACCCACAACCCACCCGCGTAAACGCTGTTCGGTCCATTCGCGGCATTCTCACCATATTTGCCGATCAGCAACCGTCTTACTTCCTCAACGAAATAGCCGGCGGCGGGATCCCAGTTATCCCCGCGCCGCGGAATGATTCCCAGGGGCTGCGCTTTTGCCTGCTCGGCTTCGGCGACAGTTGCCTTGCCGTTCTTGACCATCTGATCGAGCACCCAGTTGCGCCGTTCGATCGCTTCTGAGGTATGGTTCGATCGGCCATAGATTTCGGGGCCGCGCGGAAGTGCGGCGAGAAAAGCATCTTGCGCCAGCGTCAATTCGACCACGTCTTTGCCAAAGTACGCCTGGGCTGCGGCTTGAACGCCAAAGCTCTGCCGCCCGAGCGGAATTTCGTTGAGGTACAGTTCCAGGATCTGCGGCTTTTTGAGCACGCTTTCGATCCGCCGTGCAAGGATCATTTCCTTGAACTTGCGGCCCAGCGAATACTCGTTACCGATCAGGATGTTCTTGGCCACCTGCTGAGTGATCGTCGAGCCACCCTTGGCGCGCTTGCCCGAGCCGAACTTGGCCACATAATCGATCATCGCCCCCGCCAAGCCGCCGTAATCAACCCCGCCGTGCGACCAGAAGCTCTTATCCTCGGCCGACAGATAGGCGTTGACCAGCTTGTCCGGAAAATCGACGTAGCGCAGTTGCACGCGCCGCTCGCGCGCATAGCTATAGACTATCTCACCATTCACTCCGCGCACCATCGTTGGCAATGGTGGCTGGTAGGTCAACAGCGTCTCGGCCGAAGGCAGATTGCGGATGACGGTCACATAGACGACCAAGTTGACAGCCAGAAACACGGCCAGAAGATAGTTGACGATGCGGAACCGCCGGCTCTGCACCCAATGCTCAGCATACCAATCGCGCAGGCGGGTGTTGTTCCACCACGTCCAGGCCGAACCGCCCAAAGCATGGGCCTGCGACCACAGGCCGCCGGCCTCACGGCGGATTCGCAGCCGGACGGATTCGGATGGTTGGTCGTCGGGTTCAGCCATAACGGCACGGCTCTAGCATGGGGCGGCGCGGCATTGCCAGCGGGTTCCTGCACTCATCTGCGCAGCGCGGAAGAGCGTGCGAAATAGACTTTGATCGCCGTAGCCAAAGCGACGGCAAACCCTTGCCTGCCCGCCGACGAGGTCAACCGCGCCAGATCGCCAGGATTGTTGATATACCCGGTTTCAAACAGCACCGACGGTACGTCGGGGGATTTTAGTACGACAAAAGCGGCCGATTGCACGGCGGCATCTTTGAAGGGCATGACACCGCGTGCCTCACGCAGGATCAAACCGGCAAACTGCTGCGAAGCGGTTTGGCTTTCGCGTTGTGACAGATCGACGAGGATCGCGTTGACGGCATCGCTTTGATCCTTGATCCGCACTCCGTTGATTTGATCGGCAGCGTTTTCGCGGGCGGCAATCCGTTCCGCCGTCTGGCTGCTACCTGTAGCCGACAGGGTATAGACGGTCGCCCCCATGGCGCTGCCGTCGCCGTCGGTGCTGTCAGCATGGATCGAGATGAACAGGTCCGCCCCCAAGCGCCGCGCAATCGCCGGTCGCTCATCGAGCAGCACATAGGTATCGTCGCTGCGGGTCAGCGCGACGCGCACCCCGCCTTGCTTGATGAGCTCGTCGCGCAGCGCCAGCGCCAGCGCCAGAGTGACCGCCTTCTCCTTGATCCCGCCCGTCCCCGCGCCGGGATCCTTACCGCCGTGTCCCGCATCGATCACCACCAGCGGGCGGCTTGCGTCCATCGGTCCATCGATTTGCGGCAGTCCGCCGACCCCGCCAGCCGGGGGCAAATCGACCTTGACCACATAGCCGTACTCACGCGCCGGCCCGCCAAATTCACGGTCGGCCATGACCATCGCCGCGAACACCGCGGTGGGAGCAAGGAGGACTATTACGATCAGCATCAGGCGGCGCATGACGCGCATGCCTAATGCGCCCAGCGGCTCGGTGCAATCGCCCGGTTCGCGGGGCGCATTCAACTTGCCGGCTTTACAAACCGGTGCTAACTGTCCCGCCATCGAAGGCAGGCTTGGCCGTCTTCGGGGAGAGTCCGGTTAAAAATTCGACCGGATCATACAGGTTGATGCACCAATGAAGAGCCTTTCGCCGTTTTCACCGCTTTGGACCCAAGGGGTTCAGGTGGCCGAAGCGGCTGGTCGTGCGAGCATTGCAAGCTCGCGCCTTTTCGCTGGGGCAGACACACTTATCGCCGCCGCTGCCATGTCTGGCCGCGGTCTCACCGATCCATCCGCGCAACAGACCCGGGCTTATCCGCCCCTGCGCGGCGGAACACCGCAAAGCCGCGCCTGCTGTGGAGATGCCCGTCACGGGCCGGTCTCCACGAGGCGCGCACGGAGAATTCATAATGACGATGCGCATGCTAATCGATGCGCGCCACCCGGAAGAAACCCGGGTGGCGGTGCTCAAAGGCAACCGGATTGAAGAATTTGACTTTGAATCGGCTGAACACAAGCAGATCAAAGGCAACATTTATCTCGCTAAGGTAACCAGGGTTGAACCCTCGTTGCAGGCTGCATTCGTCGATTTCGGCGGCAACCGGCACGGGTTCCTGGCCTTCAGCGAAATCCATCCCGACTATTACCAGATCCCCAAAGAAGACCGCGAGGCCCTGCTCGCCGAAGAAGCCGCGCATGCTGAGGAGGAAGCCGCACTGCGCGCCGCTGAAGACGGTGACGACGATTTCCCGATCGACGAGCACTATCACTCCGACGATGACAACGGCGACTACGGCAGCGACGAGCAGGCCCTTGATCACGATGACGACTTCGGAGGTATCACCGAAGTCGACACCGCTGAAAAAGACGAAGTCGCAACCATCGAAGACGGCCATGTCGAAGGCAACTTCGAATCGGACGAAGCTGGCGAAGAAAACGGAGACAGCGAAGAAAATCGCGGCCGTCGCAGTCGGCGTCGGCAAGGCGGCGGCAATCGCACTCAGGGCAAGGCTGACGAGCTGCGCGCCAAGCGCATGGCGCTGCGCCGCCGCTACAAGATCCAGGACGTAATCCAGCGCCGCCAAGTCCTACTGGTCCAGGTGGTCAAGGAAGAACGCGGCAACAAGGGTGCCGCTCTAACCACCTATCTCAGCCTCGCTGGCCGCTATTGCGTGCTTATGCCCAATTCGAGCCATGGCGGCGGGATCAGCCGCAAGATCAGCTCGACCGCTGATCGCAAGCGTTTGAAATCCATTATCAGCGAAATGGACCTGCCGCGTTCGATGGGCTGCATCGTGCGCACCGCCGGGCTCAGCCGGACCAAGACAGAGATTAAGCGCGACTTCGATTACCTCGCTCGGCTGTGGGACGAAATCCGCGAGCGGACCTTGGGCTCTACTGCACCCGCACTGATCCATTCGGACAGTGACCTGATCAAACGCGCGATCCGCGACACCTACAACCGCGAGATCGAGGAAGTGGTGGTGGAAGGCGAGCAAGGTTACCGCGCCGCGCGCGATTTCATGAAGCTGCTGATGCCGAGCCACGTCAAGCGGGTGAAGCAGTACGCCGATCCGGTGCCGATGTTCCAGCGCTACGGTGCCGAAGACCAGCTTACCGCGATGTATGATCCCGAAGTGCAGCTGAAATCTGGCGGCTACATCGTGATCAACCCGACCGAGGCTTTGGTTTCGATCGACATTAACTCGGGCCGCTCAACCAAAGAGCATGGGATCGAAGCGACCGCGCTTAACACCAACCTTGAAGCCGCGCGCGAAATTGCCCGGCAGTTGCGCCTGCGCGATATGGCCGGCCTGGTCGTGATCGACTTTATTGACATGGAGTACAACGCCAACATCCGTAAGGTTGAGAAGGCGATGAAGGACGCGCTCAAGAACGACCGCGCCCGGATCCAAGTTGGCCGAATCTCAAGCTTCGGGCTAATGGAGATGAGCCGCCAGCGGCTGCGCACCGGGGTGCTTGAAGCAACAACGCGCGGCTGCCCGCACTGCGATGGCACCGGATTGGTGCGCACCGCGAGTTCGGCCGGGCTGTCGGCACTGCGTTCGATTGAGGACGAGGCAGCCAAGGGCAAAGGCTCGGTCATTTCGTTGTTCGCCAGCACCGAGGCGGCGGTTTACCTGCTCAATGCCAAGCGCAGCGATCTGGCCGAAATTGAAGACCGCTACGGCGTGCGAGTCGAGGTGCTGCCCGAGGGTGAGAACGAAGGCGCCAAGATGCGCGTCGGCTCGTCCGGACCGCGCCCCGAATTCACCCCCAAGTTCGAAACCATAGTTATCGAAGAAGATGATGACGTCGAGGTGATCGAAGACGAGGACGACATCGAAGCCGAAGGGCGCGACGAGGATCGTGAGGATGAGGGCGATGACCGGGGCAAACGCCGCAGCCGCAGCCGCCGGCGGCGCGGTGGCCGTGATCGTACGGACGCTCGCAGCGATGAGCGAAGCGAAGGCCGCAGCGAAGGGCATTCGACTGGTGATGCCGAGCACAGTGACGCTCCCGAGGGTGGAGAACAGGGCGAAGACCGCGCCGAACGCACCGAAGCCGATGATGACGACGCACCGCGCAAGCGGCGCCGGCGCGGTCGGCGGCGGCGCGGCGGCCGTGGCCGCGGTGACGGCGAAATTGGCGGAGAAGGCGAGCAGTCAGAACCCGGCGAAGAATCCAGTGGAAATGCGATCGAGGCAGAGGTCGAAGTTGCAGCCGCTCTTGCCGAGCCCGGTGAAACTTCGGCCAAACCAAAGCGCGTCCGCCGCAAGAAAGCCGATGCTGAGCCCGAGGCAACCGCCGCAGAGCTGGCCGAGGAACCGGCTGCGCCAGCGGCCGCTGTTGCTGAAGCGCCGGCCAAGCCCAAGCGCCCCCGCAAGGCCAAGGCGGGAGCCGCAGTGGCTGACGCTCCGGCAGAAGCTTCGGTTGCCGAACCAGAGGCAAGCGCGCAATCAGTTGCAACCGAAGAACCCGCCGCCAAGCCCAAGCGCAGCCGAAAAAAGGTCGTAACGGCAGAACCGGCGCTGACTGCGGAGACCGGACTGGCCACGGCCGATGCGGGTGTTGCAGGAGAAACCGATGATGGCGAGCCCCGCCGCGGCTGGTGGCAACGCACTTTTGGGGAATGACAGGCAAATTAAGGGGCGCTGTCCGTTCAGGCAGCGCCCCGTTGCTTACCCACACTCCGCAAAATGCGACCAGGCATGAGCGTTTGTCCCGAAGAACTACCCTACCATCACCGCCCCGGCGGCGGTTTTCGCAATCCCCCAGGCAGTCCACAGCGGCGCGCCAAGGTCCGCGATTTCCTCAAATTTCTACTGTGGGACATGCGGCGCGCCAAGTTGCCGCCGATCCTCGCCGGTCTCAACAGCTCAAGCAAACCTGATCTTGCCGCGCTGACGGAAAACCAGATTGCTTGGCTCGGGCATGCCTGCTTCGCCCTAAAGCTCGGTGGTAAGCTGGTGCTGACCGATCCTTACCTCAGCCCGCGCGCTGGCCCGCTGGGCATGGGTCCTAAGCGGTTTCTGCGCCCAGCGCTGACGGCAGCCGAGCTGCCCCGCCTCGATCTTATCGTGATTAGCCACAATCATTATGACCATGTCGATACGGCCGCACTTAAGGCTTATCGCTGGCGCAGCGAGACGCCGGTGATTTGCCCGCTCGGCCTGGCTCCGCTGCTGCGCAAGCTGGGCTTTGCGCAAGTAACCGAGCTCGATTGGTGGCAGCACCACAGCTTCGATGAACTCACAGTTACCGCGCTACCGGCAGTGCATTTCTCAGGTCGGGGGCTACTGGATCGTGACCGGACATTATGGTCCAGCATGGCCTTGATCTCACCCACGCGCAAAGTCTGGTTCGGCGGCGACACCGGCTACGGCGAAGTGTTCCGCGAGATCGGCAAACGCGCCGGCCCGTTCGACCTCGCGCTGGTCGGGATCGGTGCATACGAGCCGCGGATTATCATGCAAGCCAGCCACGCCACTCCCGAAGAGGCGGTAATGATCGCGCGAGATATCGGTGCCAAGGCGGCAGTTGGGATGCATTGGGGCAGCATCATGCTGACCCCGGAAGATCCATTCGAAGCCCCCCACCGGTTCCGCCGCGCCGCGCTCGATCAGCAATACGGCGAGGCCAATGCCTGGATCATGCAGGTCGGTGAAGTGCGCACAATCTGAGCGTCAGGCGGTCTTTACCGCCTCGCCCCATTCCATCCAGCCCGCCCAGCGCGGCGTCTTGGGGGCATAGCTTGCACCCAGCGGGGTCACCGCAAATGGCCCCAGCGCGATTGACTGCGCGACCGGGCGGGTCAGGTGACAGCCGCCCGCCAGACGCTTCCACAGCGGCTCGATCCGGTCCTGCCATTTTGCCACCCCGGCATCGGGGGCTCGGCCATGTTCGGCATAGAGTAAACGCCCGCCCGGTTTGAGCACCCGGCGCATTTCGCGCAGCACCTGCGCAGGAACATCAACCGAGCACAGCGTGAAAGTGCAGACCACGCAATCGAAACTGGCATCCGCATAGGGGATGGCCTCGCCAAGGCCTTGGCGGATATCTG
>JAYVML010000157.1:0-3124 GCA_043758955.1 Novosphingobium sp.
CTTGCGCGGTGGCATAGGCATCGTCGTTGTTGGTCACGATTACGGCCCGCTGCCCGGGGAGCACGCCGAAGCGTCCGATATAGCTGCGCACCGCTTGGCTCAGCATCACCCCAGGGCGATCATTGTGCTCGAAAGTCAGCGGCCGTTCAATCGCGCCGGTGGCCAACACAATCCGCTTGGCCCGGACGTGCCACAATCGCTGGGCCAGATTGTGCGCTGGATTGTGCAATTGGCCTGGCTCGGCCAGAAGTTCAACACAAGTGACCAGCCCGTGGTCCCACACCCCCGATGCGGTGGTCCGCTTGAGCACGCGGCCCCCCGCCGTCTCAACAGCCAGTCTGGTCGCCGCGATCAAGCCGAGTTCATCGCCGGATTCGCGCAGCAAGCTGCCTCCGAGTGTGGCGTCCTGTTCAACCAGCAGCACCTTTTGGCCTGCCGCCGCCGCCGCTTGAGCTGCGGCCAGCCCGGCCGGGCCGCTGCCAACCACCAGCACGTCGCAGAACGCGCCGCGATGCTGATAGCGGTCGGTATCGGCGAGCGTGGGGGCGGTGCCCAGCCCGGCGGCGCGGCGGATGAACTTTTCATAAAACATCCACAGGCGCGGCGGACCGAAGAAGGTCTTGTAGTAAAATCCCGAGGCGAAGATCGGTGCGCCCAGGCCCAGCGCGGTGCCCAGATCAAAGCGCAGGCTGGGCCAGCGGTTCTGGCTCTTGGCCACCAGCCCGTCGTAAACAAACACATCTGTCGCACGGGTGTTGGGGGTAGCCAGCGCCCCCTCGCCAACCGTGACCAGCGCGTTGGGTTCTTCAACCCCGGCGGTCATGATCCCGCGTGGACGATGATATTTAAAACTGCGCGCGATCAGGCTGACCCCGTTGGCCAGCAAGGCCGCCGCCAGTGTATCGCCCGGGCAGGCGTGATAAACCGTGCCGTCAAAGCTGAAGCGCAGCGTGGGTGCGGCACCGCCTGCAATCCTGGTGGGGCCGATAATCCTGGCGGTGCCGGTCATGATTTGCTCCACGGCTTCACCGCGATGATCTCATGCGTGACCCGGTGCCGCCGCAGCGTCATAAACTGGCGGCAGCCATGGCTGTGGCGCCACAGCTCGTCATCGATCCCGCGCGGATTGGTGCGCTCGAAAAGCACATGCATGGCCAGCTCGGGCGCCGCTTCGAGCGGAACGATGGCGTCGAGCGTGCGCTCATAAGTGAACTCGCTCTGCGCGCGCGGACCGCAATGGGGGCAGCTGATGAGCAACATCAGCGGCTCGTAGGTTGCGGGCCAGAGCCCGTTTCATCGATGGTGGCACCGCGCGCAAAGCGGTCAAACGCGAACGGCTTGGTCAGGGCATGGCTAGCCCCGGTGGCAAGCAGATGGGCATACATCCAGCCCGACGCCGGGGTGGCCTTGAACCCGCCATAACACCACCCGCCATTGAGGTAGAGGCCATCGCGCGGCAGCGGCGAGATTATCGGCGCGCCGTCAAAACTCATATCAGTCACTCCCGCCCAGCTCCGCACCATCCGCAGCCGCGACAGCGCCGGGACCAGCGCAATCGCCTCGGCTGCCGCCTTTTCGACCTGCGGTGGCAATCCGCGCTGGGCATAACTGGGAAACCGGTCAGGATCGCCGCCGAGCACAATCCCGCCCTTATCCGACTGGCTGATATAACAATGCAGCGTGCGCGACATGATTACCGTGCTGACCATCGGCTTGACTGGTTCAGACACAAATGCCTGTAGCGTCTGGGCCTCAAGCGGGAGCTTGATCCCGGCCAGCCCGGCGACATGCCCGCTATTGCCCGCCACACAAATGCCGATCCGGCCAGCGCCAATTTTGCCGCGTGTTGTTTCGACGCCGGTTACGCTGCTGCCGATCATCTGAAAGCCGGTGACTTCGCAGTTCTGGATAATATCGACCCCCAGCGCATCGGCCGCGCGGGCATAGCCCCAGGCGACCGCATCGTGTCGCGCGGTGCCGCCGCGCCGCTGGAGCAAGGCACCGCAAATCGGGAACCGCGCAGTGTTCGACATATCGAGCGAAGGTTCGAACTTCGCGACTTGATCGCGGCTCAGCAGATCGGCGTCGATCCCGTCGTGGCGGTGCGCATCGCCGAGCTGCGCCAGGCGCACCATGTCAGCGTCCGAATGGCCCAGCAGCAGCACGCCGCGCGGCGAGAACATGACATTGTAGTTGAGCTCGTTGCTCAGCGACTCCCACAGCTTCAGCCCGAATTCGAAGAAATTGTGCAGCTCTGGCAGGCGATAGTTGGAGCGCACGATCGTGGTGTTGCGCCCGGTATTGCCCCCGCCGATCCAGCTTTTTTCCAGCACCGCGACATTGCGCAGCCCATGGACCTTGGCAAGGTAATAGGCGGTTGCGAGCCCGTGCCCGCCGCCGCCGATCACGATCACATCGTATGCAGCCTTGGGTTCGGGATCGCGCCAGGCCCGGTCCCAATGGCGCTGCCCGGTCAGCGCACCGCGCAGCAGCGCCAGGGCGGAATAATGGCTCATGCAGCCCAGCCGCGCTGCTCGCGCCAGTCGGCTGGCAGTTTTGCGAACCGCGCCAGCCCCAGTTTGGCGATGTCGGTGAACGAGCACACTCCATCGACCACCAGATCGCGCACAGCATGGCCCGACGCGGGCGACAAGCCAAAGCCCACCCCGGACATTGATGCGACGGTCACATTGTCCGGGTGGGTCAGGCGATCGAGGATCGGGCGGCCATCGGGGCTGTTCTCGATCACCCCGGCCCACGAACGGATAACGTTTAGGTGCGCCGCCTTAGGGAACATTTCGGCCACCCGCCGCGCCAGATTGCGGATCAGCGGCGAGCCGGACCGCGCTGCTGGCCCATCCGGGGCCATCGCAATCCATTCGTGCGGGCCGCCGCCGAACGCCAGATTCCCGCGCAGCGTCTGGCGGCCATACAGCCCGTTGCCATCGACCCCGCCAATCTTCATCATTGGCGCCGGCTCGGTCACGATCATTTCGGCGCGGGCCGAGGTAACCGGGAAATTGACCCCCAGTGGTTCGAGCAGCATCCCCGCTTGCGGCCCGGCGGCAACCACCAGCGCGGCGCATTCTATCCGGCCTTTGGCGGTGTTCACCGCAACCACTTT
>JAYVML010000158.1:0-12363 GCA_043758955.1 Novosphingobium sp.
CTGGTGACCAGCCCCGATCCGCCAAACGCGAAGGGTATCGGGTCTGCGTAGATCGAGCTTTGCGGGCGGTCGAGCGGGAACGGGCGGCCATGTATGTAGGCATAATTGGTGGTGAGGTGGCCGATGGCGCTACTCGGTACCTGGAAGTAACTACTGGTCATGCCCAGCGGGCCGAGCAGTCGCTCGCGCAGGAAGGCCTCGAAGGTCATGCCAGCGGCGCGTCCGATTACCAGCCCGAGCACGTCTAGGCCCATCGAATAGGACCATTTGGCCCCGGGTTCGGCCACCAGCGGCACGCTCGCTGCGAGCTTGAGGAATTGGTCGGCGCTCGGCACCGGCGGACCGTCGTTGATGCCTTTGAGCTTGCGCTTGGAAACGAGCCCGGGATTGACCCCCAACCGCCTCAGCTCGTCCGCCACCTTGTCCTTGCCGACCACCGCATAGCCCAGCCCGCTGGTGTGCGTCATCAAATGGCGAATGGTGATCTGGTTCCTGGCGGGAACTGCAGCGAGGCTTATCTTGGGATTGATCGCGACCTGCATCTGCGCAAATTCGGGGGCGAAATCGGCCAGCGGCTGATCGAGCTTGAGCTTGCCCTGATCGATCAAAATCATCGCCGCCATCCCGGTCAACGGCTTGGTCATCGAATAGGCGCGGAACAGGCTCTGCGGACCGTCGTCGTCCTTGTCATCGAACCCCTCGAGCCCGCGCGCGATGAAGGTCGGCGGTGCGTCGCGCCAGCCCAGCGCGGCGACCATCCCGGAAACCTTGCGCGCCTTTACATAGCGATCAAGCATCGCGGTAACTGTCGGCCACTGCCCTGCAGCCGCGCCTGTTTCAACTGCATGGGCGAGCGCGGAGCCGAACGGCAGCGCGGCAATCGCCCCGGCCCCGCCGAGCAAGGCGCTGGCGCGCAGCAGATCGCGGCGTGAAAAATCCAGTTCAGTCACCCAGCCTTCTCCCAAAATCTCAATCGGCCAGCACCAACCGTACCGCCTTGGCGAACAGCGTGGGCAGCCCGGCCTCATCCAGCCGGTCCAGCGCCCACCAATCGCCGATTTGCCCCGCCAGCCTAGAGCAATCGCGGCCCGAATAAACCATCAATTGCAAATCAAGATCGAAATGCGTGAAGCTGTGGCGGACCGAACCGGCGGGCACCCATGGCCCGTCGAGCGGCGGCGCGGCACTGCCATCAGCGCGGGCGTCCCAGCCATCGTCGGGCAAAGCCAGCATCGCGCCAAGCATCCCCGTGCTCGCGCGCCGCACCAGCCAGACGAGTTCGTCACGCACAATCCAGAACGCCTGTCCGTGCCGCTGCGGCTTGACCCGCTTGGGCGGCTTGGCCGGGAATTGCTCGGCCCCCAGCGCCCGTCCAGCGCAGTGCGCGGCCACTGGGCACAGCAGACAGCGCGGCTGGCGCGAGGTGCAGATTGTTGCGCCAAGGTCCATCATGGCTTGCGCGAAATCGCCGGGCCGCGCCGCCGGGGTCAGCGTATCGACCCGCGCCCGGATCGCCCCGCGCGCTTGCGGCAATAGCGTGGTGATCGCGTATAGCCGCGTGATCACCCGCTCGACATTGGCATCAACCACCGCCGCGCGTTGCCCAAAGGCAATCGCGGCGATCGCGGCGGCGGTATAGGCCCCCAGCCCCGGCAGCGCGCGCAATTCGGCCTCGGTCGCCGGGAACGCCCCGCCATTGACCGCGACCACCCTTGCGCAAGCGACCAGATTGCGCGCCCGGGCATAATAGCCAAGCCCAGCCCAAGCGGCCATCACCGCGCCCTCGTCGGCTGCGGCCAGCGCGTGCACATCGGGCCAGCGGGCGAGGAATTTGCGGAAATACGGCGCGACCGCTGCCGTCGTGGTCTGCTGGAGCATCACTTCCGACAGCCACACCCGGTATGGATCAGGCGCTGGCCGCCCCGGCGCGCTGCGCCACGGCAGGCTGCGGTGATGCTGATCGTACCAGCCGAGCAACAGCTCGGGAATCGTCGCGGCGCTGGCATCCATCGGCCCGCTATGGCATTTGCCCCCCAGAATTGGAAAGCGCACAATGGAACGCGATGCAAAACCAGCCAAACCAGCGGCGCGGCGCTATGAGCGGCCACGCGGCGGTGCCGCGCGGCCAATCGCCGAACTTATGCCCGAAGTGGGCCGCACCGCGTTTCGCCGCTTCGGGTTCGTGCAATCGAGCGTGGTCACCCGCTGGCCCGAGATTGTCGGCGAGCGCCACGCCCGGGTTTGCATGCCCGAGGCGATCCGCTTCCCTCCCGGCGAAAGGAGCGACGGCATCCTGCAACTGCTGGTTGTACCCGCACACGCGCCGATGATCAGTCACGTTATTCCCGAGATTATTGAGCGGGTGAACCGCTTTTTTGGCTACAACGCGGTGACCAGGGTGAAATTGCGGCAAGGTGCGGTTCAGCCGCCGCCCGCTAAGGAACGCCCCACCGCGCCGCCATCGCTGCGTCCGATCCCGTTCGAACTGGGGGAAAGCCTGCGCGATATCGGCGACCCAGAGCTACGCACGGTGCTCGAATCGCTTGCGCGTAGCTTGGGCACAGCGGCAGGGGACGATGCCAAGTGAATGCAATTGCCCGCACCGCGATTCTGGCCGCCGCCGCGCTGTTGCTGACCGGCACCGCGCGCAAGACCGTCGGCTGGAACAACACCGTGGAATTGACCGCCGAGGGGGGTCATCGATTCGGCAACCCCGACGCTCCGGTCAAGCTGGTCGAATATGTCAGCTATACCTGCTCGAAGTGCGCCGCTTTCATGATCCAGTCCGCGGGTGCGCTGCAGATCGGTTATATCTCGTCGGGTAAGGTTTCAATCGAACTGCGTCATTTGACCTCAGGGCCGGTCGACCTCGCCGCTGCGATGCTGGCCAACTGTGGCCCACCCGCAAAATTCGCGCTGAACCATGCGGCACTTATGCGCAGCCAGCCCAATTGGCGCGAAACGTTCGAGCGGGCCGGTACGGCCCAAAAACAGCGTTGGGTGATCGGCACGCTGATCAGCCGCAATCGCGCTATTGCCAGCGATCTGCATTGGTTCGAAGTGATGGAATCGCGCGGGTTCGATCGCATGACGACTGAAAAATGCCTGGGCGACCAAACGGTCGCAAACCGGATTGGCGAACAAAGCAAAGCCGGTTATGCCAGCGGCATAACCTTACTCCCCAGTTTCACCATCAACGGCACTCTGCTTGAAACCACTCACACCTGGTCCGAGCTACGCCCCCAAATCGATGCGAGACTTTGATATGAACAAGACCATTTTAACTGCGTTGACCCTCAGCTTGCTGGCGCTGGGTGCCAGTACGACAGCGTCAGGCAAGCCAGTTACCCGTCACAAGGCCGCATCCTTGGTCCCCGCGGGCAAGCAATGGGACCAGACGGTGAATATGACCGCCGACGGGTTTCCTGTGTTAGGTAACCCAGCGGCCCCGGTTAAACTGGTCGAGTTCATCTCCTACACCTGCAGCCACTGTGCCGAGTTTTCAAAGAAATCGAAGCTGCCGCTCAACAGCGCTTTGGTGAGGCAGGGCAGAGTATCGCTCGAACTGCGCCCGTTCCTGCGCACTCCAATTGACGAAACCCCTTCACTGCTCGCGCTATGCGGTCCGCAGAGCAAGTACTTTGCCAACAGCACAGCTCTGCTCGCGGCGCAGACGACGTGGTTCAAGCCGCCGGCCGATCCAAACTATACCAAGCGCTGGGCCACGCTTGAGAGCAAACCTGCCGAACAGCGCCGAATGATCGCTGACGATTTAGGTCTCTACAAAATCATGATCGCGCGCGGCTATTCAAGTGCTGAACTCGACACCTGCCTGAACGATCAAGCCAAGCTTGATATGCTGACCAAGCAGACCGAATACGCTGCGACCACTCTCAACGTAATCGGCACCCCCAGCTTCATGATCGACGGCAAATTGCAGGAGATTTACGGCTGGCCCGAACTTCGGCCGCGCTTGGTGGCAGCTCTGGCCGCTGCCAAGGCCGCCAGCAAGATGTGATTGAACTGTGGAGAAGCGAAGCGGCCGCGCCTGCCGATCCTTCTGGCCCGGGCCAAACCCGACTAACTTCCACGACTCGAACTGCCAAGGAACCCGAAGCGCCATGACCGCCACTCTTCCCTCATTTTCGGCCCGCCACCTGCTGCTCGCCGCCGCCGTCCCGCTCGCGCTGGGTCTTTCCGCGTGCAAGAAAGATGCTGAGGGCGCCGCGCCCGCTGGCAGTGCGGTAGCCAAAGTCGCCGCCCCCGCCGGACAGAAGTGGGAAGACACGATCACCGCCACGGCAACCGGCGGAATGATGGCGGGCAACCCTGCTGCACCGATCAAGCTGGTCGAATATGGCTCTCTCTCATGCCCGCACTGCGCGCGCTTTGCCGCCGAGGCGATGGCCCCGTTGATGAGCGAATTTGTTTCAACCGGCCGGGTTAGCTTCGAATACCGCAGCTTCTTTATTCACCAGCAGGATTTGCCGCTGACTATGCTGGTCCGCTGTGCGCCGAAGGAGAGCTTCTTCCCACTCGTGGAGCAGGTTTACGCCAATTACGACAATTTCGTGAAACTGGTCGAGGACCCGGCGGTGCAGAAGGCGGCCGAGGCCACTACTAGTTTGCCGCCCGGCCAGCGACTGCCGGCCCTGGCTGATGCACTGGGCTTTACCAGCTTTTTCGCGGCCCGCGGGGTCTCAATAGACCAAGCACACGCTTGCCTCGCCAATACGCAGAACGCGACCACCGTATCGAACAGCTTCAAGACCTTCGCCGAAGCCGGGATCAACCAGACCCCGACACTGGTCATCAACGGTTTCCAGATTCCGGCTGAGCAGTCCGAGTGGCCCAAGATCGCCGAAGCGCTCCGCGCGGCCGGCGCCCGGTAAGCGATCGCGCGACGGGGGCCAACGGAACCACAGATGCGGATCACGCGGCTCAAGCTCAGCGGATTCAAGAGCTTTGTCGAGCCGGCGGAACTGCGGATCGAGCCTGGACTGACCGGTGTGGTCGGGCCTAACGGTTGCGGCAAATCGAACCTGCTCGAAGCGATCCGCTGGGTGATGGGCGAAAATTCACCCAAATCGATGCGCAGCGGCGGAATGGAAGACGTGATCTTCACCGGAACCGCGCAGCGCCCGCCGCGCGATTTCGCGGAGGTCGTACTGCTGGCAGATGGCGGCGAGCACGGCACCGCAATCGAGGTCGTGCGCCGGATCGAGCGCGGCGCGGGCAGTGCGTACCGGGTCAACGGCCGCGATGTGCGGGCCAAGGACGTGGCGCTGGTGTTCGCTGATGCCGCCACCGGCGCGCACTCACCTGCGCTGGTCAGCCAAGGCCGGATTGCCGCGGTAATCGCCGCCAAGCCGGCTGAACGCAGAATGATGCTGGAAGAAGCCGCGGGTATCGCTGGGCTGCACGTGCGGCGTAAGGACGCCGAGCAAAAGCTGCGTGCGACCGAGGTCAATCTGGCCCGGCTCGAAGACCTGATGGGACAGCTCGATAGCCAGATCGGGGCGCTGCGCCGCCAAGCCCGCGCCGCCGAGCGATACAAGGCGCTGACAAACAAGATCAAGCTGGCTGAAGCGCGGCTGGTATATGCGCGGTGGCGCGACGCGGCGGCGGCGGCCGAAGCTGCCCGCGCCGAAGCGCAGGGCGCCGATGCCCGCGTGGCCGAAGCGCAAGCGGCGGCCAAGGCGGCGCAGGATGCCCAGCACGCCGCCGTTGCCGCGCTGACTGAGGCGCGCGACCTGCTGGCCGATCGGCGCGATGATGCCTCCGCGCACGGCCACCGCATGGCGACGCTGACCAGCCAGCTCGAAGCCGCCGAACAGCGACTGGCAGACCTGGAACACCAGCGCCAACGGCTTGAGGAAGACCGCGGCGATGCTGACCGGCTGACCCGCGATGCGGCCGAAGCGCTGGCCAAATTGGAGCGCGATCTGGCGGCTGGCGAGAGCGCGCTGAGCGCCGACGAAGCCCGCCAACCGCAATTCGCCGCCGCGCTCGACGAAGCTGACCGCAGCCTGCGCGCGGCCGAACTGGCGCTGGCCCAAGCCACCGCGGATCAGGCCGGAGTCGAAGCCGAATGGCGCGTGGCCGAGGCCGAACTGGCCGCCGCCGGGCTGCGATTGACCCGGCTTGATGGCGAAGCCCGGCGCCAGGCTGAGCTGGCGAGCAGCGTGGCGCGAGAAGGCGATCCGCTGGCTGCGCTGGCGCAGGCTGAAGCCACCCGCGACGCCGCCGCTGTTGCGCTGGCCGCTGCCCGCACGGCGCTCACCACGCGGCAGGAACGCAAAAGCGAGCTGCAAACCGCGCGCGACAATGCCGGGGCGGCGCTGGCGCAGGCCAAGGCCGAACTGGCCGGGATCGAACGCGAACATCAAGGACTGTCGCGCGACCGCGAAGCACGCGCGAGGCAGGTGGGCAACAGGCACGGATTGCCGCAAGCAATCGACGCGCTGCGCGCCGCGCCGGGCTATGAGCGTGCGCTCGCTGCGGTGCTCGGGCGCGATGCCAAAGCGCTGTTGGGTCAAGCTCCAGCGAGCGAGGACGGGCGATATTGGACCGGCGCTGAACGCCTGCGAAGCGTCGCCGACTCGCTTGCCTCGCGGGTCACCCTCTGCCCGCCACAGCTCTTGGCCCGGCTCGCCTTGGTCCATGTCGCAACAGCCGACGATGGCCGCGAGCTCGCACCGGGCGAATGGCTGGTGACCACGGCGGGGCATTTGCGTCGCTGGGACGGATTTGTCGCGCGCGGCGAAGGCGGGGCCGAGGCGGCGCGGCTTGAGGCCGAGAACCGCTTTGCGGCGCTTGATAAAGAGCTGCCTGCGCGGCGCGCTGCGGCGGAGCAGGCGGAAGCTCGCGCTGCCGAAGTCCAGGCCGAACTCAGTGCGCTGCAAACAGCGCTGATCGCGGCCGAGCGCGCGGTTTCAACCGCAGTCGAGGCGGAACGCGGCGCTTTGCGCGCGTGCGACCAGGCCGAAGCCGCTAAGGCGCGGCTCGCACTGCGCCGCTCCGAATTGGCCGAAGCTGCGGCTGATCTGGCGCTGCAACGCAAACTGGCAGAGGCCGAGCGCGACGGCGCCGCCATGCGCCGCGCTGCGCTGCCCGATCCCGCCAGTGGCCGTGCCGGGCTGGCCGCCGCGCAAGCGCGCCATGACGCCGCGCGGCAAGGCTTGCAAGCCGCCAGCGCCGCGCTCGCCGCGCACGATCAAGGCCTGGCGGTGGCGCGCGAACGCACCAATGCGCAGCGTGGCGATATCAGGAGTTGGCAGGCACGGGCAGGCGATGCCGCCACCCGCTTGGCGGGGATGGAACGCCGCTTTGAGGAGATCGCCGAAGAACGCAACGTCGTTGCAGCAAAGCCTACCAGCCTGATGCGCGAGATCGAAGCGGGCGACGCCGTGCGCGCTCGGCTGACCAGCGAATTAAGCGCTGCCGAAGCGGGGGTGATCGAAACTGGTGAGGCTGTGCGGCAGGTCGAAGCTCGCTTTACTCAAACCAATGAGGCGCTATCCGCCGCGCGCGAACTACGCGCGGGCGCCACTGCCCGCGCTGAGAACGAGGAAGCCCGCCGCGCCGAGATGGCGGGAATTTCAGGCGAACGCTTTCAGTGTCCGCCGCCGCTGCTCCCTGAACGCTTCGCTTTCCCCGCTGACCAAGTCGCCCATGCCAGCCACGAAAGCGCTGGGCATGACCAACTGGTAGCCGACCGCGAACGGCTTGGCCCGGTCAATCTGGTCGCCGCCGAGGAGTTGGCCAGTGCCGAAGACAAGCACGGCACCAGCCGGGCCGAACAGGCCGAACTGACCGAAGCCGTGCACCGCCTGCGCGGCTCGATTGGCAACCTCAACCGCGAGGGCCGCGAACGACTGCGCGCCGCGTTTGAAGCGGTCGACACCCATTTTCGCCGCCTGTTCACCCGGCTGTTCGAAGGCGGGCAAGCGCACCTGGCCTTGGTCGATTCAGACGATCCGCTAGAGGCCGGGCTGGAGATCTACGCTCAACCGCCAGGCAAGCGACTGCAATCGCTGATGCTACTTTCGGGCGGCGAACAGGCCTTGACCGCGATCGCGCTGATTTTCGCGCTGTTCCTCACCAATCCTGCCCCGATCTGCGTGCTCGACGAAGTCGACGCGCCGCTCGACGATGCCAACATCGAGCGGTTTTGCGATCTGCTCGATGCGATGGTGATGGAAACCGAAACACGCTATCTGATCGTCACCCACAACGCCGTGACCATGAGCCGAATGCACCGGTTGTTCGGAGTCACGATGGTCGAACAAGGTGTCTCGCGGCTGGTCAGCGTGGACCTCGAAGGCGCCGAAGAATTGCTGGCGGCGGAGTAATCACCCCAGCACATACCGCGGCCCGGGCCCGGCCGCTCCGGCGCGATCGTCGCGGTTGTAGAGCGCGCAGCGTTGCAGGCTGAGGCAGCCGCAGCCGATGCATTCATCCAGCTTCATCCGGGTGCGATTGAGCAGCGCGATGCGGGTGTCGATTTCGCTGCGCAAAGAGCGGCTGATGGTCTGCCAGTCACCCACCGTTGGGGTGCGGCCTTGCGGCAATTTGGCCAGCTGCGCCTCGATCTCGGTCAGTCCCAGACCCAGCTTCTGTGCGATCAGGATAAAGCTCAAGCGGCGGATGTCGCTGCGCAGAAAGCGCCGCTGGTTGCCCATCGTGCGCATCGCCTGAACCAGGCCCTTGTCCTCATAATACCGGATCGCAGAAACCGCGAGCCCGGTGCGCCGCGCCAGTTCGCCGATGGGTAGCAGATCGTTCCGGTCCATTCGCTGCTCCTTAAGAAAATGCTTGACCTCAAGTTAGCTTGAGGTTGCACAAGGTTCAAGCGCGATTCGTAAACATCGCAGCAAACCATTGTGAAGGAACACTATTATGGCAAGCGGCTGGCTCGAACATGTCAACCTCACCGTCAGCGATCCCGATCGCTCGTCCAAACTCCTGCAAGACCTGTGCGGCTGGCATGAACGCTGGCGTGGGCCATCGCAGTTGGGCGGGCGCACTATTCACGTCGGCAGCGAGCGCGATTACATCGCGCTCTATACCAACGAAGACCGGGGCGGCCCTTACGCCAAAGGCGTCCCGCTCAACCACGTCGCACTAGTGGTCGATGATCTCGCCGAGGCGGAGCGCACGGTGATCGCTGCCGGGCTGGAGGCGTTTGGTCACGGCGATTACGAGCCCGGCCGGCGGTTCTATTTCTTCGACTGGGACGGGATCGAGTTTGAGATCGTGAGTTACCACTAGCTTTGGCTGTGGAAGAAGGCGGTTCACACGAAGACACGAAGATGTTGCTTCCGGCCGCAGGCCACCTGCGTTGATCTGTCGGCCCAGCCAAGTCCTGCTGGTGAATTCTAGCGCGGCTACGCTGAATTGTGGGACATCTTCGTGTCTTCGTGGGAACCAAAAGTCACAGCATCCCCGTCTGCTCGGGCATCGGCAACCCATCAACCCACCGCAGATCGGTGTGATCGACCGTCAGCGCATTGGGCCAGGTCTGGCACAAAGCCGCTGCCGCCTCGGCGCTCCCCTCGGTCCAGCGTGCCCAGTCCTCGCGCCGCAGGATCACTGGCATCCGGTCATGTACCTCAGCCATCTGCGGCGCGCTTTCGGTCATCACCATTGTATAGCAGTTGCCCCACTCAGCCGTTCGCCGCCACAGCCCAGCCACCGCGAACAAGTCCTCGCCCAGCAAACTATACCACGAGCGGGTCATCCGACCGGCGGCCCCACGCGGTTCGGCCCACTGGCTGACCGGGATCAGGCAGCGCCGCCGCGCGAAACTATCGCGCCAGAACGCGGTGCGGAGCTTGTCGGTCCGGGCATTGGTCACTGGCTTGGGCTTTAACGGCTGGCCCTGCTTGCCCTTCAGCATCAGCGGAAACCCCCAGGTCATCGCGCTGGCTTGCCCATCGGCCACCACCAGTCCGGGATAGCCGGGATAGACCTCGGCGCCATAATTGGCCCCTGTATCCGCCGCCACCGCGAACAGCTGCGCCACTTCCTGCGTGCCCCTGGTCATGCGATAGAGGTTGCACATTGCGCTAATTGAGCCGTGCGCAACCGCGCATGGCCTGCTCGCCGAGGGTCAGCGCGGCGGTGTAGGCATAGACCTGATCAGACATGCCATCGCTGCATTTGCCCGGCGCAATCGTCAGCGTCACCTTCGCGCCGTCCTTCGTTCCGGTGTAGCGCGAGCCGCCGCCGAAGCTGGTGGACGTGGCCGCAAAGGTGACCCCGTCCAGCTGTTCGGGCGAGGAATAGCGCAGCTGGCCGGGCAACACCTCGACCAACCAGAACGGCTCCGTGCCGATCGCCTGAAAGTGCATTTGCTGCACCGGAGTAGGCGCTGCGATCGGCGACGGTATCGCGGTAGGCAAAACCGCAGGCACCGGCTCGCTTGGCAGCAGCTCGCTCGGCCCAGGCTGCGGCGTATCGTTGGCTGGCTCGCACCCACCCAGCGCCAGCAGCCCGGCCAGTACCGCCTTACGCATTGCCGACCACCCAGCAGGCCAGCGCCACCAGCAGCCCAAGCATGCGGTTGGCGCGGAACCGGGTAAGCGCATTAGCGCTATCGTCGGGCTGCAAAGTCAGCACCTGCCAGCTTAACTGCAGCGCCGCCGGAACGAGTGCCAGCAAAGCCAGCCAATCGGGCCGCAACAGCCAGAAGGCGAGTGCCCACAAGCCGACTGCCGCGCCATAGAATCCAGCCACCCCGGCGCGGACATGCCGCCCCAGCGTCAGCGCCGACGACCCGATTCCCACCGCCGCATCATCCTCACGGTCCTGCAGCGCGTAGATCGTATCGTAGCCGATGCACCAGCACACCGCCCCGGCATAGAGCGCGGCGAGCACCTCCAGCCGGTCGCTGCGCAGCGCAAACCAGCCCACCGGTGCGCCCCAGGTGAACACCAGCCCCAGCCACATTTGCGGAAAGCCGGTGACCCGCTTCATAAACGGATAGGCCGCGACCAACGCCAGGCTGCCCAGCGCGACCAGTTGCGCTTCCCAGCGCAGCTGCCACAGCACCACCAGCCCAATCCCGCACAGCAGCCCCAGCCACAGCCAAGCCGCGCGCTTGCTGACCCGTCCGCTGGCGACCGGGCGCAGTGCGGTGCGCGCCACCTGCCGATCCAGCGCGGCATCGACCACATCGTTATAAACACACCCCGCCCCGCGCATGGCGATGCTGCCCAGAAGCAGCCAGCCGAGCAGCGCCCAGCGCCCCGCACCCCCGGCGAGCAACACTCCCCAGGCACACGGCCAGAACAGCAGCCACCAGCCGATCGGGCGATCAAACCGGGCCAGCTGCGCGTAATCGCGCAGCGGCTGCGGGAGCGCGGCAATGATGCCGCGATGCTGGGTATCGGGGACGACCGTGTCAGTCATTGATGGGGTTCGGCTTGTTCGGCAAAGCGGACTCGAATGTGAATAACTTCACACATTTCACAGGGTAGAAAAAAGTGGAGTTGAGAAAGTACTTGAGGTTGAAACGAGAGGCTGGGCTGGAACGGATGGCGGCGCGGTGTCATAGGCACGGTTTTGGCATATTGGGAGGGGGTAGGACAGGGGGTGACAGACTGCCGATATAGCTCTCTCGTCCGAATCCATTTTACTGTTGATCGGCTTTTAGAATGGCGGAGTTTGTGCCGATCTTGGAGTAAGGCTGTTTGCGTACGGATGGCAGCTTTCGAGTCACTAGCGCAAGGTCTCAAACGATCGGCAGTATTACTTGTTCAACATCGATTCTGCCGGCCGAGCGGTCATTATCGGATCAGCGTGGCGATGGACCAACTTCCAACGGTTGCCGATCTTTTCGTACACGCTCGTCACGCGGGCCGCGATCTCGGAGAAATCGGCATTTGTCCCTAGCTTCGCGCGACCATGCTCGGTCTCGATGAGGCACATGATCTTGCCGTCGCCATAAATCGCGATCCGGTCGACAGCGGTGATCGTGCCGAACTTGTACTTGGTGGACGCGTTATTGAGTGCCTTAATGACCGCTGCTCTACCCTTGCCGAACGGTCCGAACGGATTGCCCAGCGTGATATCTTCGCGGTCCGCAAACAGCGCAACATAACCTGAAGGATCACCGTTCACGATCTTGCGCAGCGCCTCATGGCTTTCGTCAATCGCCGCTTCGAGCGCTGCGGGAGCCTTTACAATGTTCACGGTTGCCTTCCTGTCGCGACCTGTGGCGCGCCGAGTAAAGCAAATGCAAGCGCACCGGGCTGCATCAGATTTAGACTAATTTTCGTTTTCATCCTGTGCCCCGCGATGCGCTCCGAAATTAGCACCACGCCTGACCGTTGTCCAATCCATTCCAGACTTGCGACT
>JAYVML010000159.1:0-6881 GCA_043758955.1 Novosphingobium sp.
GTTCGCGTGAGGGCGCCACCGGTCCCGGATCAAGTCCGGGACGACGCGCTATTCGGCCGCCTCAACAACGTCCTCGATCTCGTTGGCTTGACGGTTCCACATATCGGCATAGAGCCCGTCGTGGCGCAGCAGTTCGGTGTGGCTGCCTTGTTCGGCCAGCATACCGTCATCCAGCACAAAGATCCGGTCGGCATCGGCCACGGTTGAAAGCCGGTGCGCGATGGAGAGTGAAGTACGCCCTGTGCTGACCCGGTGCAGCGTCGCCAGAATGTCCTGCTCGGTACGGGTGTCGAGCGCCGAAGTCGCTTCGTCCAGCAGCAGGATCGGCGGATTTTTCACGAGGGTACGGGCAATCGCAACGCGCTGTTTCTCCCCGCCTGATAATTTGAGCCCGCGCTCGCCCACCGGAGTTTCAAAGGCTTGCGGCAGTCGCTCGATCAGACCGGCCAGCGCCGCTCCCTGCGCCGCCGCCTCAATTTCGGCGGGACCAGCCCCGTCGCGGCCATAGGCGATGTTGTAGCCGATGGTGTCGTTGAACAGCACCGAATCCTGCGGGACGATCCCGATTGCAGCGCGCAGGCTCGCTTGAGTCACCTTGCGGATATCCTGACCGTCAATCAGGATCTTGCCCGACCATGGATCGTAGAACCGGAATACCAGCCGCGCGATCGTGCTTTTGCCCGCCCCGGACGGACCGACCACCGCCACTTGCCACCCGGCCGGGACTTCGAAACTTAGCCCCTTGAGGATGGTGCGGTCCGGTTCATACCCGAATACCACATCTTCGAACGTCAGCGTTGGGCGGTTCACCACCAGAGCGGGCGCGCCGGGCGCATCGCGCACTTCAACCTCGGTATCGATCAGCTTGAACATCGCCGCCATGTCGATCAGCCCCTGGCGGATTGTGCGGTAAACCATTCCCAGCATGTCGAGCGGGCGGAACAGCTGCGTCAGGTAAGTTTGCACGAATACCAACTGGCCGATGGTATATTTGCCCTGCGACCAGCCATAGACGGTCCATGCCAGCGCGCCGGCCATCAGCAGGTTGACCACGAGCGCCTGGACGATGTTGAGCAGCCCGAGCGAATTTTCTGACTGCACCGCCGCGTCGGCATAGGCGCTGGTCGCTTGCGCATAACGCGCCTGCTCGCGCGGTTCGGCGGCGAAATATTTGACCGTTTCGTAATTGAGCAGCGAATCGACCGCGCGAGACAGCGCTTGTCCGTCGAGCCGGTTCATCTTTTCGCGCAGGTGCGTGCGCCATTCGGTGATCCAGCGGGTCAACATAACATAGGACACCACCGCCACTGCGGTCGCCGCGACCAGTCCCCACCCAAACGTGTGGTAGAAGATCACCGCCACGACGAGTAATTGAATGATGGTCGGCGCGATGTTGAACAACAGGAAATAGAGCATCGTGTCGATGCTCTTGGTCCCGCGCTCGATTACCTTGGTCACCTCGCCGGTGCGTCGCGCCAGATGGAAGCGCAGCGACAGCCGGTGGAGCCGCGCGAAGACATCTTCGGCCAGCCGCCGGGTGGCGTCCTGGCCGACCCGTTCGAACACAATGTTGCGCAGATTGTCGAACACCACCGAGCCGAAACGGCCAGCGCCGTATGCCACGACCCAGGCCATGGCGAGCTGGAGCGCAGCCGGCCCCTTCAGGCTCATTGCGTCGATGGCCCATTTCAGGAAGAACGCCATCGACATGCTCAGCGCCATCGAGGCGAGCACAAAGGTGCCAGCCAACACAATCCGCAGACGCAGCCCTGGGCTTTCACTGGGCCATAGATAGGGCAGGAACCGGCGCAAAGTTCCCCACCCATCGTGAGCGGCATCGCGCAGTGGCACTAAAGGCGGTTCGGGCGGCACCGGCTCCATGTAGGGTGCGCGCGCGCAATTGCAAAAACGGCGTTAGCGAACCGCGAAAATCCGATCTGCGCTGGAATAGACAATCAACCATCGCCGTTGATTTTCCATTGCTCGCTCGATGCCGACTCCGACTACAACGACGCAGCGTCACACTTGGTTGAGGCGCTTACTGAGATTGCCGAGGGCTACGTCACGATCAGGGACGGTACCGACGCTATCGGCCAAGCTTCACCCGAACTTTCCGAGCGCATGGAACGGCAGGCGGATGCTTTGGCCCGCGCGGCAAAGTCGCTCCGGAACGTCACCGATTCGATGCACATTTCGGCGGACAATGCGCAGCATACCAACGCCCGCTTTAAAATCGTTTTGTCACTGACTTGGGAATTGTTTTAGTTACGGTAGGCGTCTTGCGGTAAATCGAAGTAGATGCGCCGGGTCGAAAAATCGATCGCGATCCGGTCCAGCGCGCGCAGGTCGCGCATCCCCAGGAACAACGTTGGCTTTTCGGCTAAGCCCAGCGCAGCAAACGGCGGCGCGTCGGCATAGGCGACCACGACATTGACGAACTTCATGTCGTTGATCTTGAGATTGCGCGCGATGCCAAGGTCGGCGGTTATCTCTTGCCCGGTTACGCTGCGCAACACCACTGTGCCTTGACCGTGCTGTTTGGCGAGCGCCTTTTGTAAGGCGCGATTGCCAATTGAAAATTCTGCACCGGTATCGATCACTACGTTGACCTTAATCCCATCGACAATGGCATTGGTCATGATCAGCTGGCCCGAGCGGCGGCGCGCTGTGACAACAATTTCATAGCCGCGGTTGCCGCCCAGTGCCTTGGCATCGTCGACCGCGATCAGACCCTTGCGAAAATCGATCTGGACGCGCTGGCCCTGCAGACTGTCAAGCCCGAGGATCCCGTCGGCGCCGATAGCATCGCGCGAAAGCAGGGGGGCGAGCAGGCTGTAAAAGCTGCGTTGGCCCAAGTCCATCTGGTCGATGATGACGGTATCGACGTCTTGCACTCCGGCGACCCCGATCAGCCGTGCTTTTTTGTCAGAATGGAGCGATAGCTGTCCGGCTAACGCGGTGCTGAGCACAGTATTTTGCGCGCCGGTATCGATCAAAAAGCGGAACGGTCCCTGCTCGGCAATCCGCACCGATACGGTCATCCGGTTTGACTGATCGGTGGTAATAGCCAGAACATCGACAGTGCTGGCGGGCTGGGTACTTTCCTGCCCGGCCAGCAGCGGGAAGATGCCAGCGAGCAAGACAAGCGCGCCCAGCAAGGGGTGCAGCGGCATGGATCATTCCTCTCCGCTGCCAGCCATACCACGCCTTCGCACCTGTCACCATGGTGCCGATCAAGCAACATGGCATGGATTTGGCGGGAGATGTTGGTGTTTGGTTAATGCCGATTTGCTATGCGCAGGGGATGGATACGCTGGCCGACCGGGCCTTGCGCAAATTGCGTGAGCTGCATTTCAATCGTACGGTGCGCGCAGTGCTCGCTGCGCCGCCGGTGCGCGCCGCCGATGACGAAGTGGTGATCTTCTCGATGATCGGCACCCGGGTGCTGTTGCCTTACCTGGTTGCGGCCAAATCGCTTCATGCGCGGCTGGGGCGCGGCCGCTTTGCCATTCTTGATGACGGCACGCTGACTCAAGCCGACAAGGCTGTGCTTGATGTACACTTGGACCGGCCAGAGATTCGTCACATTGCTAAGGTTGATACCGGGCAGTGCCCGCGCGGCGGCACCTGGGAGCGCCTGCTGACGCTGCTCGACTTGCGACGCGACGCCTATGTAATACAGCTTGATTCGGACACAGTCACAATTGGCGAGGTACCCGAAGTCGCGGCGGCCGTTCGCACGGGTACGAGTTTCACCTTGCGCGGCGAGAGCGAAGCGGAAATCGGTCCACTCGCTCAGGCCGCCGCACAGGCCCGCGCCTCGCAACCCCACCGCCATGTCCAGGCCTCAATCGAGCGGGTGCTCGACCAAGTTACAATCCCCAAAGGCAAAGCGTTGCGCTATGTTCGGGGCTGCTCAGGTTTTGCCGGATTCGCCCGCAGTGACGACGGGCGTGCGCTGGCGGAACTGTTCTCGGTAGAGGCTCAACGTCTGCTTGGCGCCGAATGCTGGGCTGAATGGGGTAGTGAGCAAGTTACCTCGAACTTTGTTGTCGCTAACGAAGCCTGCGTCACGCTGTTGCCTTACGCGGGCTATTTCAACTTCTGGAACGCGGGCGTGCCCGACGACGCGCGCTTCATTCATTTCATCGGCACATTCCGCTATCACGGCGGTGCTTATGCCGCTGCCGCTCGGCAAGCCATTGCGGAGCTGGGTTGCGCCTCGATCTAGATCCTCACCCTAGCGCTGCAGCACCAGCTTAACCAATTCGTGCAGCTGGTCACGCGCGAACACCAGCATCCAGCCGCCGTAAATCGCGCCGCCGGTCACTACCAGCAGTCCTAGCCGCGGCAGCGCGGGCACTTCGGGCAACACTCGATCCAGCAGCGTTACGCCCATCGCCATTGCAATTGCGCCCAGCACCGGCGGCAGCAGAGCCGCGCGCAGTGCCGCAGCGCGCACCCCGATCAGCGGCATGATCCACAGCGCCGAGATCGCGGTCAGTAAGGGGTAGGCGACCAGCCAGCTCGCCGCGATGCCCGGCGCGCCCCACTGCACCCCGACGATATAGCACAGCGGCATCAGCACCGCGCCGAGCATGGCCGAACGCGTGGTAATCCGCGGATGACCGCAGGCGTTGGCGGCCGGGCCGAACAACACAAGCAGCGTCATAAACGGCATGGCCAGGCTCAGCAGCTGCACCACCGGGGCACTCGCCAGCCACTTTTCGCCCAGTATTACGCGCACCGCCGGACCGGCGACCGCCGCTAGGCCGAAGCAGAACGGCATGGCAATCGCCATCACCACGCGTACCGATTTGAGGAATCCGGCGGCGACAGCCGTGAGGTCGTCCTGAATCTGCGCATAGGCCGAGAAGGCAACCTCATTGAGCGGCGGGACCACCTTGTTTACGAACACTTGCGAGAGGAACAGCGCGGTGGTGTAAAAACCCAGCTCGTGCGGGGCGAACGTCCGCCCGGCGATGATGATGTCGGCCTGGGTCTGCATAAACCAGAAGAATTGCCCGGCCATGATCGTGCCGCCAAAGCCAGCCAAGGCCCGCGCACCACGAAAGTTGAAACTCGGCCAGATCCACGCACGCGCCACGGTAATCGTGCCCAGCGCGCGGCTGGTGAACAGTACAAACGGCGCCGCCACCAGCGTCCACACCCCGAAACCGGCCAGCGCGCAGCCGAGCGCGGTGGCGGTGCTGAGCAGGGCTGACGCCACATTGACCTGCGCCTGCCGGCGGAAGTCCATCGCGCGCGACAGCACGGCATACCCCAGCGCCTGAAACGGGTTGGTCAGATATATCAGCGCCTGCACCCGCAGCAGGTCGGCTATGATCGGTTGGCGGTAATAAGCCGCCACTAGCGGCGCGAGCAGGATCTGCAACGCGGTCAGCCCCACGTTGACTACGATCAGGAGGCCAAACAGCTGACGCAGCTGGTCCTTGCCGCCATCGCGCTGGGCAATCGCGGCGTTGGCAAAGCCATAACCATTGAGCAGCCCAAACAGCACCAGCACAACGCTGGTCATCGCGAACAGCCCGTAGTCGGTCGGTGAGAGAATCCGGATGACCATGAAGGTCGAGGCCCAGGCGACCAGCTGGCTGAACACCTGTGTGCCCGAGCGCCAGATCACCGCGCTACGCACTTGGCTGCGCAGCTTGGCATCGCTCTGCGGTTCGAGCGCTGCGTCAGGCGCTCGCGCGCCCAGTTCGGCGGCGCTCATGCTCCGTTTCCGGCAAGCAGGGCGGCGAGCGTGGGACGTTTGGCACCGCGCGCCATCGCGCGGTGCCGCCAGTACAGCATCGGTCGCGCCAAGATCGGCATAGCCCGCCACAGCGCGAACGACAGCATCCACACCGGGCCTCGGACCCGACTGCGCACCGCGCGCAGTTCGGTCAGCCCGAGGGCGATCTCGCCGCCGGCGATCCGTAGCAGCGCGTGTTCAAACTTAAGCGCCTGGCGGGTCTCGGCCAGCATCGCAGCAATTACCCCTTGCACTGGATGCTGGATCGGCAGGCGCTGCTGTGCCTTCGAATAGACCTTCAGGTTGCCTTCGAGCAGCCGCACCGGGTTGTCCGACGCTGAATGGGGTCGCACCCGGTACTCGCCCAGCACGCGATCAACGTACCGGGCGCTGCCGCCCAGTTCGAGCAGACGCACCCACAGGTCAAGATCTTCGGCGTGAGTCATGTTGGGATCGAAGCCGCCCACCGCCGTAAAGTCGGCGCGGCGGAAGGTGGTACCGATATAGACACTGAAGCTGCGATCGAGGACGTCGGATAAGCTGCCGTGGTTACCGTCCCTGCTCCCTTGCGGACGCCTAAAGCACAGCCGGTCACGCGGCAGGGCGCCGAACAGCAGCGCGTTGCAGGTCGCGAGTGTAACTGCTGGATCGGCATCGAGCAGCGCTGCCATGATGGCGAGGTAATCAGTCCGGAAGCGGTCATCGCCGTCGAGCAGGGCGATCAGCGGGGCGGAGGTCGCGGCAATTGCGGTGTTGCGGGCGGCAGAAACACCGTGATTGGCGGTGGTGAGGAACCGGATGCGCGGATCAGCCAAAAACGGGGCGACGGCAGCGGCCACATCGTCGGGCGCGCCATCGTCGATTACCACGCATTCCCACTCCGCCAAGCTTTGCGCCTGCAGCGATGCCAGAGCCTCGCCCAGCAGGTGCGCCACGCCGTAACCCGGCACGATCACGGCGACCCGCGGCAACGCGGCTGAAATGGAGGCGGGGGCGACCTTGGCCATGGTGCGCAGGCTATAGCGAAGGGGCGTTAATCATCGCCTTACGCGGGCCAAAACGGTCAAAAGTTACCAGTTTTTGCCACAGTTCGATCAAGTCGAGCGCTTCGTTGACCAAAAATCCC
>JAYVML010000160.1:0-24679 GCA_043758955.1 Novosphingobium sp.
GAGCGAGGCTGGCATTCACGATGAAACTTGAATCGGTCAGCACGGGTTCGTTCTGGAAGCTGTAGGTCGGGTCCGCGTAGTTCGCATCCATGTGCAAACGCAGCGCCGTTCCTCCGGCGTCGACCGGTAATTCGTAGTCGAACGAGCCGGACACCGCGTTCTTCGGCGTGTAGACGCTGAACACTTGATAAGGCACCCCAAAGAGCGGACCTGCCAAGGGGTTGGGAGTCGCTGGAATCTTCACGTCAGTGTAAGCGTATGATGCGCCGAGTGTGAGACCAGTGAACGGCCGCACGGTCAGTTCAGCCTCTATGCCCTTAATCCGCGAATTCCCCGGAGCGTTTGCCGTTTCCTCGGTGTGCTTGTTGAAGAAGGGGTTGGGGGTAACGCCGTCGGCAAGGAACCGATTTGTGTCAACATAGTCGAAGTCGATCTGGGTTCCCTTGCGGTCCATGATGTAGGCGGCAAGGTTCAGGCGAACGTGGTGATCGAGGAAGTCGGTCTTGGCACCGATTTCGTAGGCCTTCACCTGTTCCGGCGCGAACTGGCGGAACGACCCGGAGCGAGAGTTGGCGCCGCCGGAGCGGAAACCAGTGGAGTATTTGGCGTAAAGGTTGATCCCCTGTGCCGCATCCCACGCGAGCGTCACCATCGGGTCGAACCGACTGTTTTTGTAGTCCAGTACGCCGCCTGTGTAGGGCACATTGTTGATGACGGTTAGCGCACCGACGCGGGTTTCGTGCGTGTAACGCCCGCCCACCGTTAGATGCAGCGTTTCTACCGGAGACCAGGTAGCCTGGCCGAAAAGGCCATAGCTCTTGCCCACCGCATTGCTATCGCGCTGAACGAACCAGTAGTTCCTGTCATAGCCTTGATTGGACGAGGTGATCGGACCGGTCGGGTTGGCCGGGAACTGGTTGACGAAGGTGTAGCCGGTCCCATCTGCGTTCCACTGCATCGGGTTTGGCGTCGCCGCGCGTTCGACCACGTGTTCGTTGAAGTAGTAGGCGCCAAGCACGAAATCTATTTTCGACAAGCTGCCAACAAGCTGGAATTCCTGGCTGAACTGGTGCTGGAACAGCTCCGAAAGGCTGTAGCGACCGAACTGGGCATTGGGCGAGAAAGTGCTGCGATGCGCGCCAGCCGAACCATCCCACTGGTGGGTCTCGACACCGCGCCAAGCGGTAATCGAGCGCAGCTCGATATCCGGGCTCAGCTTGTACTTGATCGCTGCGCTGAACCCATGGGTCTGGTCGACGCTGAGCTGCTGGGTTACGCCGAGATCGGCCTGCGACATAAAGCCGTTGCCACTCACCTTCACCAGCGGTGCCAGCGGAGCGATACAGGGATTGGTTGTAACGCCAGCTACGACGACATTGCAGGGCGATCCGCTGTAATTGAGCTTAGTTCCCACAAAGGTGCCGACGTTGTAGCCATTGGGATTGTAGTTGATCAGCTGACTGTAGAACGGCGTGTTCTCGTCTTTCGCCTGATCATAGGATAGATCCACAGTGAGCCCCGAAACCGGCGTCCAGCGGCCGGCGATGCGGCCCCCAACGCGATTGTGGTAGTTCCAGCCATACTGGCCGGTGGCTGGGTTCTTAGTGGTGGCGTCTTGGTGATCGAGCACACCATCGACTTTGATGGCAAGGTCGGCGACGGCCGGCAGATCGATATGGAATTCGCCATTATAGGAACCATGGTTGCCCACGCCAGCCTGCACGCGTCCGCCCAATTCACCGGTTGGCCCTTTGGTCACGATGCTCAGCGCGCCGCCCTCGGTGTTACGGCCGAACAGGGTGCCCTGGGGTCCGCGCAAGACTTCGATGCGCTGAACGTCGAACAAGGCAGCGTTGAGACCTTGCGAGCGGCCGAGATAGATACCGTCGATGTAGACACCGACGCCAGGCTCGCGCGCGACCTGGTTCTGGTCGAAAGGAACGATGCCGCGGATGCCGACTGTCAGCGCCGACTGACGGGCTTCGAAAGTCGCAATGCGCAGCGACGGCACGCCTCCATCGGCAAGATCAAGCAAGCTCTGGACATGACGCCGCTCGATTATGTCGCTGCCAATCACCGAGATAGAGATTGGAGTGCGCTGCAAGTTGGTCTCACGCTTGGTCGCCGTGACGACAATTTCGGTCAGACCTCCGCTCGATGGCGATTTTGCTGCGTCTTCGGGGGCAGCTGCGCCAGAATCTCCGGCCCCCTGATCAGCGGTGGGATCGGCGGCCGCATCGATAGTCACCGCATCGTTAGCGATGGTAACAGCGGCTTGGGCGGCACCGGCGTGACCGAGTACGGTTGCCAAGGCGATGAATGAGGCGGTCGAACGGGTGGAAAGGCGGATCATTGGATCAGTTCCCCTGGAACGGTTAAAGCGCGTATCTAGACGCCGTCCGGGAGTTGATTTCGGCTAATCCGAATCGCCCCTCAGCGGTCGCTAAGCCGCCTCTAGGTGCGCGATGTGTCGCTTGTGCGTAGGCACAGCGACAACAGGATGACAATATTGTGTCAGCGCCGCTGCGCAGCCACACCAGCTTATTCGAGGTGGGCTGAACTCATCATCGCAAGCCATTGGCCACGCGACGATTCGTTGAGATCGTCTTTGACCAGCACAGCCAGCAGGAACAGCGAGCGCTTGCCCGCAACCGCGCGATACAATGCGATCGGGGGATAGCCCGCCGGACAGCCAAACGAGCGCCGCTCGTAAGTGATCGACAGTTCATCGCGCGCCAGCTCGGTGAAGGTGCTGCTGCATTTGGCTTTGGCCTCGCGCTGCAACTGCGCCGTCCAATCGGCCGCGCTGCGCACCTTGCGGTCAGGCGTGCGGGCAATAATCACCAGCGCTTCGGTCCAGTTTTGCGCCGACTTGCCGCGCACAGCGATCAGATCGATGACGTTGCGCGGATTGGCGGCGTTGTAGTCGATCATGCCGGCATCGCCGCTATCTAGTACAGCTTTGAGTGCCGGGGATAAGCGGTGATCGAACACCAGTTTTTCGGCAAGTGCCGGCGGGGCCAGCAGCGCAAGCCCCAGCAACGCTGCAATCCACGGCATCCGTGTGACAATCCTTCCCATGGCGGCAATCATAGGCCCACCTGCGTCCAGATTCACCGCATTTTATATGACAGTAAAATGACAGTATCCGGCGTTGTTCGGGGAAATCCGGCGACATTTCTTCGACTAACTGCTGACCGTAATGTGATTGTCATATTTCCATCATCAAACCGTCACCTGCGGCGGGCATTAGCATTTGGTAACTCGGATCCGCAGCCCCCACCTATGCCCGAACATACGACCCTGATGATTACCTCTGCGCCGACCGGCCTGCTAGCCGAGATCGCGCGCGAGCGTCCGGAGTGGAGCCTGGTTCAATTGAGCGACATGCCCCCGTCGCAGGTTCCTGGCGGGAAGGTCTGGGGCTTTGTCGATTGGTTATGCCCTACGATGTCCGGGCTTGAACTATGCCGCCGCTTGCGCGAATCCGACGCGACCCGGCACGCCCATCTGACCATGGTGCTCGAAGAACCTAACCAAGAAGCCAAGCGCCGCGCGCTGCTGGCCGGGGCTGACGATTACCTGGTCGGTCCACTCGATGCGTTGCGCCTGCTGGAACGCATCGACCGTCTGGGTGCCAAGAATGTGCCGGCCCGCGCTCAGCTCGTCCACGGTTCGATCACGATTGACCCCGCAGCGCACCAGATCCGAGTCAGCGGACAGCCGGTGCCGATGCGCCCGAATGAATTCCGTTTGCTGGTGCACTTTATGGAGCATCCCGATCAGGTGTTCAGCCGCACCGCGCTGATCGACCGACTGGGCAAGGATGGAGAAGCGCTGGATGAGCGCACTGTCGATGTATGGGTCGGCCGATTACGGCGCTCACTCGCAGCCCACGGCGCGCCCGACCCGCTGCGCACCGTTCGCGCGCTGGGCTATGTTATGGATTCGGTGGAGAGCTGAGCCGCGCGTGCGTTTGCGAGCTTGAAACGTCTGGCAACCAGCGGCATAGGCGCGGGCACGTGCTTCCAGCGAAAGGCCCGCCCGATGAAGGTCCGCGTGTTTGTCAGCCTCAAAAACGGCGTACTCGATCCACAAGGCCGGGCGATCCACCATGCCATCGAAGGCCTCGGCATCCACGGCGTGCACGAGGTTCGCGCCGGCAAGATGATCGAGCTTGAGGTCGATGACAGCGTATCGGACGGCGATCTTGAGATCATGTGCAAGCAGTTGTTGGCTAATATGGTGATCGAGGATTACCGGGTCGAAAGGGTAGCTGCGAAGGAGCCGGTGTGATGGCCGCCTTCCGTTCTGCAGTCATCACCTTCCCCGGATCGAACTGCGATCGCGACTTGGCGGTTGCGCTCGAACAGGTTTGCGGCGGCGAAGTGCTGCGAGTCTGGCACGGCAACGCGGTCCTGCCTGATCGGCTCGATTTCATCGCGCTCCCAGGCGGATTTTCTTACGGCGACTACCTGCGATCGGGTGCAATGGCGGCACGCAGTCCGGTGATGCAGTCGGTGGTAGCCGCTGCAAACCGGGGCGTCCCCGTTTTGGGGGTGTGCAATGGTTTTCAGGTGCTGACCGAGGCCGGACTGCTGCCCGGCGCACTGCTGCGCAATTCGGGCATGAACTTCGTGTGCCGTGCAGTTGCGCTGACAGTGGAGAACACCCAGAGCCTGTTCACCGCGCGCTATAGCCAGGGTCAGCAGATCACCATTCCGGTGGCGCATCACGACGGCAATTACTTTGCTGATACCGCCACGCTCGATCGCCTCGAAGGCGAAGGCCGGGTGGCATTTCGGTATGCCGAGCAGGTCAATGGCTCGGCGCGCCAGATTGCTGGCTTGCTCAATGCCTCGGGCAATGTGCTGGGAATGATGCCGCATCCAGAGCGGATGATTGAAGCCGCGCAAGGCGGGGGCGATGGCAAGGCGTTGTTCGAAAGCATAATCAAAGGGCTGGTAGCAGCCTGACGCGCCAATCTACTGGGCGTTTGCGCGGCGCAAATGTCCGTCGGTGAACAGCGCGCGCGCTTCATCTGCGGGCATCGGTCGGCCGAAATAGTAGCCCTGGATCTTGCGGCAGCCGAGTGCACGGATTGTTTCCAATTCGCGCTCGGTTTCGACCCCCTCGGCCGTGGTCGACATCTCCAGACTTTCGGCCATAGCGACAACGGCCCGGATGATCGCCAGGCTTTCGGGACTGCCGGTGGCGGCACCTTGCACGAAGCTGCGATCAACTTTGATTGTCGAAAACCGCAGGTTGCGGATGTAGGCCAGCGAGGAATAGCCGGTGCCGAAATCGTCGAGCGCGACCCCGCAGCCAAGCGACATAATTTGTTCGAGCGCCGCCCGCGCCGTGGTGGCATCACGCACGAAGATCGATTCTGTGACTTCAAGTTCGAGTCGCTGGGCAGGCAAGCCACTGGCGCTCAGCGCATGCACAACGCTCGCGATAAACCCGGGATCGAGCAGCTGTTCGCCCGATACATTGACCGCCACCTTAATCCCGCTCGGCCAGCGGACCGCTTCAAGGCAAGCTTCGCGCAGCACCCATTCGCCGATTGGCACGATCAAGCGGGTGTCTTCCGCGAGCGGGATGAACTTCGCCGGGCTGACCAGTCCATGCTCTTCGCTATGCCAGCGAATCAACGCCTCGAAGCTGACGATGGTTTCATCGATCGCGTCGACCACCGGCTGGTAGTTCAGCTTGAACTCATTCAATTCGAGCGCGCGGCGCAGCGAAAATTCGAGCTTGCGGCGCTCTTCGGCATGCGCGTGGAGCGCCGGCTCATAGCCGAAGTGCTGTCCGCCGCCTTCTTCCTTCGAGCGGTACAGCGCAAGATCAGCATTGCGCATGATGGTTTCGACCGTGGTCCCATCGCGCGGACCGATGGCCGATCCCACGCTGGCGCCGATGTACAGCGTGTGGTGATCGACCTCGTAAGGCCGCGACAGCATCTCGATCACCGCTTCAGCCACGCGCTCGACTCCGTTGTGGTCTGATGCATCGCGGATGACTACGGCAAATTCATCGCCGCCCAACCGGCCGCATAATTCATTATCGGTGACCAGCGCCTTGAGCCGCTCGGACACCCGGGCGAGCAGCTGATCACCAACCAGATGGCCCAACGTATCATTCACCGCTTTGAACCGGTCGAGATCGATCATCAGGAACGCGCATTTGGTCCGCCACTGATCGGCATAACGCATCGCCTCGCCCAGCGCTTCGGTCACCATCATGCGGTTGGGCAGTCCGGTTAGCGTGTCAAACCGCGCCATGTGCGCAATCTTTTCCGAGCTTTCGCGCTGCTCGGTGACATCCGAACCGACCCCGCGGAAACCATCGAAACTACCACTATCGTTGAATTTGGGCGTGCCGGACAGCTCCCACCAGCGCTGCTGGCCGCTGATTGTCACCCGCACCAATAGGTTGGAAAAACTTTCGCGCCGCTTGAGGCGCTCGGCCAGATCATGCAGGCTCGATGGAAATTGGCCGCTGTCCCAGGCCGGACCGGCGATCAATTGAATGATCGACTTACCGTCGATTTCTTCGGTCGTCAGGCCCAACGCAAAGGCAAACCGCGGGCTGACCGAACGCACCCGGCGCGACGTATCGATCTGCCACAGCCAGTCCGCCTCGCCTTCTTCGAACTCGCGCAGCAGCATCGAGACGACTTCGCTTTTTTCAGCCATCGCGCTTTCAGCGATCCGGGCGGACAGAAATGAACGCGCGTTGCCAATCGCCCCGAGCGTCACAACCGCGGCGAACAGGAGCGCCAGCACGGCCATTTCATAACTCTGCGAAACTGCAAACCCGATCAGCGAAGCTAGGCAGACAATCCCGGCAAACACCAAGTTGGCCAGCGGCACGGCCGGCAGCAGCACCGCCGAAGCGGTCATCAGCATGGCGGTAATAGCCCACAGCTCGAGCCGCTGCGCAGGGTCGCCAAACGGTGCAAATGCGGCCATTGGCACCACCCAGACAAGCGCGTTGCCAAGTGCACTCAAGGTCTGCTTGTCAACTTCGTCGCGGCCAATCCGGCGCTGATCGACGTCGAACAGCGCCTTGTCGATCATGGCTCCGTTATAGAGGCTGGCGCACAAAGCAGCGAACCAGCCGATAAGCACGGCAAAATGCACGTCACCGTAATAAACCTTGATCGCCGCCAGCGCTGCGATGACGTGCGCGACAATCCGCACCTGGGTAACCCGGGCCAAACTGGAGTACTGCAGCCCGCGCAGTCGGCCCCAATCGCCATCGGCGGGGTCAGCCAGCCCCAGCACCGCCATTACGGGCAGACTTTTGGGCAGCGCCGTGGAACTGGGCATTATTTTTTTGGTCACAGCCAAGTGTTTACCGCGCAATCGTTAGCGCCACGTAAAGCCTAACCAGAACTTACGCGCATTATTAACACCACTGCCCAGGGCGCGGCTATTCCACCGTTACCGACTTAGCCAGATTACGCGGTTGATCGACATCGGTGCCTTTGACACAGGCGACGTGGTAAGCCAGCAACTGCACCGGAATGGCATAGACCAACGGCTCGATCAGTGGGTGGACCTTGGGCATTTCAATCGTCGCCAAGCACCCCTCGCCCGCTTCGTCGATCCCTTGGCGGTCAGAAATCAGCACCACTTTCCCGCCGCGCGCGCGCACCTCCTGCATATTCGACACGGTCTTTTCAAACAATGGCCCCGAAGGCGCCAGCACGATCACTGGAACCGCCTCGTCGATCAAGGCAATTGGCCCATGTTTCATTTCGCCCGATGCATAACCTTCGGCGTGTATATAGCTAATTTCTTTGAGTTTAAGCGCGCCCTCCAAGGCCAACGGATAGTCCTGCCCGCGCCCCAGATAGAGTACATCGCGGGCTGGCGCGATCAGTGGCGCGATGGCGGCAATTTCGTCATCGTGAGCCAGGGCAGCGTTAAGGCTGGCGGGGGCTTCGAGCAGATGTTTGACCACTTCAGCCTCTTCGGCGCGATTCATCCGCCCACGTTTGACCGCCATATGCGCGGCCAGCGCGGCAAGTACTGCGAGTTGGCAGGAAAATGCTTTGGTCGAAGCGACGCCAATTTCAGGTCCAGCGTGTGTCGGCAGCAGCAGGTCGGCCTCGCGCGCCATCGAGCTGGTCGGCACGTTGACTACCACTGCGATCGTCTGTCCTTGCGCCTTGCAGTGCCGCAGGGCGGCGAGCGTATCGGCGGTTTCACCGCTTTGCGAAATGAACAGCGCCAGTCCGCCCGGCTCCAGCACCGGCTCGCGGTACCGAAACTCGCTAGCGAAATCGATATCGGCCGGCAGACGCGCGAACTGCTCGAACCAGTATTTTGCGACCATCCCGGCGTAATAGCTGGTACCGCAAGCGACAATCGTCACGCGGTTGATGCGCGACAGGTCAAAATCGAACTGCGGCAAGGCCACCGTCTGATCGAGTTGGCGGATGTACGAGCGCAATGTTTGTGCCACCACCGTCGGCTGCTCGAAGATCTCCTTTTGCATGAAGTGGCGGTAACTGCCTTTTTCGATCGCTGCGGCCGACGCACCCGATGTGGTTACTTCGCGAATGACCGGATTGTTGTCCTTATCGAAAATTTCAGCGCCATCGCGGGTGATCACCACCCAGTCGCCCTCATCGAGATAGGCGATCTGCTGCGTTAGCGGAGCGAGGGCCAAGGCATCTGATCCGAGGTAGGTCTCCCCCTCACCGTAACCCACCACCAGTGGCGAGCCGAGCCGGGCGCCGATCAGCATGTCGGGAAATTGCCGGAATGCGATCGCCAGTGCGAATGCCCCGCGCAGTTGCGGCAATGCAGCCTTGACCGCGTCTTGCGGCGACTGCCCAGCCTCGACCAGTTCAGAGACCAAGTGCGCCACCACCTCGGTGTCGGTTTCGCTCTCAAACCGCCGCCCGCGCGCACTCAAAGCGTCGCGCAATTGGCGAAAATTCTCGATGATCCCGTTGTGGACCAGCGCCAGCTCGTTGGTGGCGTGCGGGTGAGCGTTGACCGCATTGGGTGCGCCGTGGGTGGCCCAGCGGGTGTGCGCGATCCCGGTGGTGCCCGGTGCTGGGTGCCGCGCCAGTTCGCGTACTAAGGCGATCAGCTTACCGGGCGCGCGACGGCGGATCAGCTCACCTTCATGGACCGTGCAAATACCGGCGCTGTCGTACCCGCGGTATTCCATCCGGCGCAGGCCATCGACGAGCCGGTCTGCCACCTGTTCTTTGCCAACGATGCCGATAATTCCGCACATAGATGCTTGCTTTCGTTAGAGTGTGTAAGGGACCCGAATGCCGGGCAGTTCTGCCGGAAAATCCTGAGTATTTCGTGTAATCAGGATTGCCCCGTTCACTTGCGCAGTGGCGAGGATATAAGCATCGATCAGCGTCATCTTGGAACGAAAGCGAATGTCAGCGGCTGCCGAGGCGATCCGCGCATCGATCTCCACAACTTCGAACGGCGCGATCAGTCCGCGAACAATATCGCGTGTCTCAAGCGATTCTGCGGCAAGAATTTCGGTCCATACCACGCGGCTAATCCTGGTGGTATTGTAGCGCGCAAGTTCGACGCTGGCCTGCGGAACATCATTCAGCCAGTCGATAAGGATATTCGTATCAAAAAATGGGTCTGCCACAAATCAGATATCTTCGTTAGGAGTGCGGTCTTCGCGCATTGCTTGCTGGTATTCGACCGCATCACCGAAATCGGTGCGATGTTTCCAGTAACCCGCCCCGCGGGCAATCCAGTCCTTATTGTCGGCGTTGTGGACGAGATGAAGCTTGATTGCGTCGCGAATTTCGGCCGCGCGGCTTTTGCCCTGGCGTTTGGCCAATGCATCAAGCTTTTCGATGTCTTCGTCGGGAATATCAGTCAGGATGCGCATTCTACCTCCTCCGGCCTGCGGCAATACCATCCCAAGATTTCACCCAGCATTTCGAAGCGCGACTTGCCCCGCTCAGCGGCGCGGGCATCGAGCAAGTTCATCTCGACATCGGGGATATCGGCGAGGATGCGGGTCATTGATATACTGATATCATATCATGATATCATGTCAATGCGCTTGCTTCAGCCAAGCGGATTTGGCAACCTTTTGCAAGATTTCGAAAGGCGCGTCATGCAACTCAAGACAGTGATTGGCACCAGCTTGGCCTCGGTCCTGCTGCTTGGCGCGAGCGGCGCGGAGGCCAGCACCGTGACGATCGCATTGGAAGGCGCGCACAGCGATGACGTTGGTAAAGCCTTACAACTGCTGAGCGGCGGCGATCCTAAAGCCGCCGAAGCGATATTTTCGGGCGTAATTGCAAGCTATGAGCACGACGCAGTGCCTGGCCAAACCTATCGCTGCGCTGACGACTTGGCAGACGCCGCCAAAGTCTCAGTTACAGCGATGGTGGCAACGCAGCAGGATGTCACGATCCTTTCCAAACTGGTGCACCGCTCTGTTTGGTGAAGGTTTCGCGCTCATCGACCTCAATCGGTCCAGCGAAGCGCAGCCATTTCTGGCGCGCGCGGTGCAAATGGCGCCGACCCGGCCGCACTACGTCAATGAATATGCGGAGTGGTTCAAAGCGCATCATCAATGGCAGCAGGCTTACGATCTGTTCGCCCATGCGTGGGACATAGTCGATCACGACAAGACCGGCCCAGACCGCAAGATTGCGGCGCGCGCGCTGCGCGGGATGGCTTATACCAACATCGAACTAGGTGATCTGGATAAGGCGGAGAAACTGTTCCAACAATCGCAACAATATGATTCCGATAATCCCGCCGCGAAATCGGAACTTGAATATATCCAGCAGCAGCGCGCGGAGCGCAAGAAGCTGTCCTAGCTGTTTTTTTTCACCGCCTTCTGCTTCTTCTTCATCGCGTCGTGGAACCGGTCAGCCCAGCCGGGTTTGACCAATTGCTCGCCGCGCACCAGGCGCAGTTCTCCGGCCGCGACATCGCGCGTCACCGTGCTGCCCGCCGCCACAATCGCATCGGCGCCAATCTTGACCGGGGCGACCAGAGCCGAGTTCGAGCCGATAAAGGCGCGTTCGCCGATCACCGTCTTGTATTTGAAATAGCCGTCATAATTGCAGGTGATCGTACCCGCGCCGATGTTTGCGCCAGCGCCTACTTCGGCGTCGCCAATGTAGCTCAGGTGGTTGGCCTTCGCGCCCTCGCCCATGACCGATTTCTTGACCTCGACGAAGTTGCCGATCTTGGCTTTGGCTTGCAGCACCGTGCCGGGGCGCAGGCGGGCGAACGGCCCAACCTCGCAGTTGCTGGCAATTTGTGCCCCCTCGATATGACAATTGGCGCGAATCGTGACGTTATCGGCCACCGAAACGCCCGGTCCGAACATGACGTTAGGCTCGATCAACACATCGCGGCCCAACTGGGTATCCCAAGCGAACCAGACCGTCTCGGGCGCGATCAGCGTCGCGCCATTGTCCATCGCTGAACTGCGCCGCCGCGCCTGCCACCAGGCCTCGGCCTGGGCCAATTCGCTGCGGCTGTTGATCCCCTGCACTTCTCCCGGATCGGCGGTCACCACCACCACGCAGGTACCGCCGTCAGCATTGGCGAGGTTGACCACATCGATCAGGTAATATTCGCCCGCCGCATTGTCGTTGCCGACTCTCGCCAGCAGGCCGAACAGATCGGCGCTGCGCAGCGCCATCAGGCCCGAATTGCACAGCCGGCAGCCGCGTTCCGCCTCGCTGGCGTCCTTGTGCTCGACCATTTTGACGATGCGATCACCGTTGGCGATGATTCGCCCGTATCGCAATGTGTCCGCTGGCTCGAACCCCAGCACCACAACTGTTGGCTGGTCTGCGGCCTGCAACCGCGCAATCATGGCACGCATCGTCGTCGCGCTGACAAACGGCACATCGCCGTACAACACCAGCACAACGCCGTCGAAGCCAGTAAGCGCGGCCTCTGCCTGCTGCACCGCGTGACCGGTGCCGAGTTGCGGATCCTGTACCGCGATCACCGCGCGGCTGCCCAGCTGCGTTTCCAGTTGTTCGCGCCCGTGCCCGGCAACAACCACTTGCCGAGCCGGATTTAGCTCGGCCGCGCTCGCCAGCAGATGTTCAATCATCGGCCGCCTAGCGATTGGGTGCAGCACCTTGTGCAGCGCGCTGTTCATGCGGGTGCCCTGGCCCGCGGCAAGGGTGATGATGGCGAGGGGTGTTTCGGCGCTCATGGTTCAGCGCCATGCCACCAAATGCTTGCCGTTGCCATAACCTGCGTATCGCGCCCGCGATTCGCGCCGGTGCAGCGCCGGTGCCGCGCCGGTCCGCTCAGACTGACGCTAGGGAACTGGCCTTTGCCAAGCCGCATATTGCCAGCCCCGCGCGGCCATGCCATGCCGCGCCGCGCTTCCCCCGGGGATCAACCTTTTTTAGCGGAGACTTAGCCATGACCATTTCGTTCAAGGATCGCGTCGCGATCGTCACTGGAGCCGGCGGCGGCCTGGGCCGCTCCTATGCGCTCGAGCTGGCCAAGCGCGGCGCCAAAGTGGTGGTCAACGATCTGGGCGGATCGCGCGACGGCACCGGCCATTCGGATGCCGCGCTGCAAGTGGTCGAAGAGATCAAGGCGGCGGGCGGCCAGGCGATGTCGAACGGCGGCTCGGTCACCGAATTTGCGCAGATGGAAGAACTGGTCGCCAAGACCATGGAGGCCTGGGGCGGCGTCCACGTGCTGATCAACAACGCCGGGATCCTGCGCGACAAGAGTTTCGCCAAGATGACCATGGACGACTGGAAACTGGTGATCGACGTTCACCTTAACGGCAGCGCCAATTGCACCAAAGCGGTGTGGGAACTGATGCGCGAGCAAAACTATGGCCGGATTTTGATGACCGCCAGCTCGACCGGGCTCTATGGCAATTTCGGCCAGGCCAATTACGGCGCGGCCAAGCTGGGTCTGGCGGGCTTCACCAAGACGCTGCACCTCGAAGGCGCGAAGTACAACATCCGCGTCAACACGCTGGCTCCGGTCGCCGGCACCCGCATGACCGAAGACCTCGGCATGCCAGAAGCGCTGTTCAACGCGCTTTCGCCTGAAAACGTCGCGCCGATGGCGCTCTACCTGGTCAGCGAAGACGCGCCCAGCAACATGATCTGCGGCGCGGGCGCGGGCGCCTATCACGCGGCCTACGTTACACTGACGCCAGGTATCGCCCTGCCCGCCGATCAGCGCACTCCCGAAGGTATCGCCGCCAACTGGGAGGCAATCATCGACCGCACTGGCGAGACCGTTCCGCAATCGGGCGGCGAACAATCCGGCGCGGTGATGGCCGCGCTGGCCAAAATCGGCGGACTTGGCTGAGCGCTGCGCTGTATTGACATACTAATACACTTAGGTCATCCTCCCTTGCATTGAACAGGGGAGGATGACGATGTATTCTGAAGCAGATCTGCAAAGTGCCGTCAGTGCCGGCGCTTTTAGCCACGAAGCCGCCGAGGCCTTGCGCGCTCACGCTGCGGGCATGCGAGCCGCGCCAGTTGCTGATGAAGAACACTTTCGGCTGATAACCGGTTTCAACGATGTGTTCGTAACAATCGCCGCGGTGTTGCTGTTGGTCGCCTGTGCTGGAATCGGACACGTGATCGCGCCGGGCGTGGCTGGCATACTGGTTGCCGCCGCGGCTTGGGGATTGGCTGAATTCTTCACGCGCAAACGCCGCATGGCGCTGCCCTCGATTGTGCTGCTATTGGCCTTCGTTGGCGGGGTCGCGGCGATCCCGATCAACTTTCTGGCCGAAACCGAACCCAATCTGTCTAACCAGGTCGCAACCTTGATCGCCGCAGGAACCGGGCTGTTGGCCGCGGGCGCTGCGTGGCTGCACTGGCGGCGGTTTATGGTCCCGATTACCGTCGCCGCCGGCGCTGCGGGCATCGCCGCGACGGTCATTGCGCTGGTGCTTTCAGTGACCGTGCGCGGACAGATCGAACAAAATCCCGAACCGGTGTTGCTGCCGCTGGTGTTCATCTGCGGACTGGCCGTATTCGCTTATGCGATGCGCTGGGACATGAGCGATCCCACGCGCGCAACCCGGCGCAGCGATGTCGCGTTCTGGCTGCATCTGCTGGCCGCCCCGATGATCGCCCACCCGCTGTTTCATTGGCTGGGGATTACCGAGGGCGACAATATCGGCGCCGCTTCCGCGCTGGGGGTATTGGCGATCTATGTGCTGATGGGTGTGGTTGCATTGGCCGTCGATCGCCGCGCCTTGTTGGTCTCGGCATTGGCCTATGTGCTGTTGGCGCTGACGTGGCTGTTCCGCGAATTTGGGATGGTCGAGCTTAACGTGGCGCTGACCGGCCTGGTGATCGGGTCGGCACTGCTTGCGCTCTCGGCCTTCTGGACCCCGATCCGTTCGGCGCTGATCTTGCATCTGCCTGGCGGGGTGCAGGCGCGGCTGCCGCAAGGCGTGCTGGCGGCCGCCTGAGCACCGAATTTGATTGGCGGGCCACGCTAACGTTGGGATGCCGCGCAATAAACTCTGGGCGATTTAGTGCCCAGAGTTCCCCACCGGCCCATCAATAACCGTTGTAGCCGTTGTAGCCGTTGTAGTTATAATTGCGGTAGCGCCGATGTTCCCGGCCATGCTCGCGATCCAGCCTGCGGTGCTCATAGCGGTCCTCGTCGCGCAGATCGCGATGCAGCTCACGATGTTCTCGACGCGACAGGCCTTCCTGATGCGCGCGAGCGTGTTCATAATCGAGACCATCGTGCTCGTCATCATGCTGGTCTTCCAGATCATCGTGTTGGTCATCGTGTTGGCGGTATTGATTGCCATAGCCATTGCCATACCCACTGCCGTAGTATGGCTGACCGTAGCCCGAACCGATCGACACCGACCAGCTTGAACGTGCTGACGCTGCCGACGGCATGATCAGCGCAGCAGCGGCCAATCCAAGCAGTGGAAGATAATTTAGCGGTTTCATATGGGAGTCCTCTATCGCGTTGCGTCACGCTTCAATTTACGCGAGCGCCCTGCACGGGGGCTGAATGACCCGGCGATCGCGCGTTCAGCTTGCGAGGTCCTGCGGCGCGCCGCCTTATCCCACCACTTTCAGCAACCGCCGCTCCAGCGGAAACAGCACGCCGGGCAATTCGTGTCCGCGTTTTAACACTTGGCCGCCTTCGCCGTACAGCGTCCACATGCCTTGTTTGGCACGCAGCGCAGGGCGTTTTTCGATTCGGGCTTGCGGGTGTTCGGCGGTGCGGCAAAAGGCGCTGAACACGGCTGCCTCCTTTCCGAAGTCCATCGCATAGTCGCGCCATTCGCCACTGGCGACCATCCGGCCATAGAGAGCAAGGATGCGCTGCAGTTCCTCCCGCTCAAACCCCACTTGCAGCGCGCGCACGGCGCTGTGGGGAAACGGAGTGACGACTGCGCTCAAGCGCGTTTAGCTCCCCCGCGCTTCGTCGCAGCGCTCTGCTTGGCAGTAAGCGCATCTCGTTCTTCGAGTAACTGCGCCAGCCGCTTTTGCATTGTATCCATCTCGCACTGCAACAGCTCAAGCTTCTGTGTCGCCGGATCGAACCGTTCGGAGCATGGGGTGCCATATGGCACGAAGTGCTGCGTCTCACGCGTAACCCCGACCAGGGTTTGCTTGGCCGGAATGCCGACCATCGTCGCGCCTTCGGGCACGTCCTTGGTAACCACCGCATTGGCGCCGATGCGCGCGCCCTGGCCCACCTCGATCGGCCCAAGGATGGCTGCGCCCAGACTGATGATTACATCATCGCCGATCGTCGGGTGGCGCTTGCCGCCCAAGCCGTTAGTGGGGTTGGTCCCGCCCAAGGTAGAGCCTTGGTACATTGTAACGTTGTCGCCGATCTCAGCGGTTTCACCGATCACCACGAAGCCATGATCGATAAAGAAATTGCGGCCGATTTTTGCGCCAGGATGGATGTCAATCGCGGTCAGGAAACGGCTAATCGTATTGATCACCCGCGCCAGGAAAAACAGTTGCGCCTCGAACAGCCAATGCGCCGCGCGGTGCAGGCCAAGCGCCAGTGTTCCGGGGTACAGCAGCACTTCCCAGCGCGAACGCGGACTGGGATCGCGCGCCACGATTGAATCGAGATAGCGGGTCAGTTCTTCAAACATTGTGCCCTCGTTATTCGCTGCAAAACCGACTAAAGCAAGCGCGGCTCGGCAGGGCCGTGCAAGATTTCCAATGCGTCGCGCCAAATCCCCAGGGTTGGGGCAACCTTGCGCTCCAGGCTAAGCCGATCAATCGTTGCGACCAGCCGCTCGACCTCCAGATGGGAACGCTCGCAGCGCGGCACAAGGTAATCAGCCGCATCGGGGCCAAGCGCCAGCGCGCGTTGCTGCGCATGAGCCGCAATCACATCGCGCAGTTGCGCATCGTCGGGGGTGCCGATTGTAAGCGGCAAGGCCGCGCCTATCCGGGAAGCCAGATCGGGCAAGCTAATCGTCCACTCACCACCGCTGCTCCCGCGCACCAGAAGCAACGGGGTTTCCGTTTCTTGGGCGCGGTTCCAGCGATGGAACAGCACTGTCTCGTCTAGTTGATCGGCATCGTCGATCGCCACCCCCGCGCCACTGTGCGCAAACAGCTGTGCGATCAGCGATTTGCCCGAGCGCGGCGGGCCGCTGAGTACGGCGGTGCGGAACGGCCAGCTGCGGCATACTTGCAAAGCATCGATGACGGCCTGATTGTCATTGCCGACGGCCAGCTGCAAGGGCCGGTCCTGCCCCGTGCCCAGCGGTAGCGCGATTTGGCTCATCAGTGCTTGATCGAAAGTGCGTTGCTGCCAACTGAGACTTTGAACCCGCGCGCGCGCAGCGCATCGGCCAGCGTGCCAATCTCGCCCTCATAGGTCACCCGCATCACCGATGTGCCGCCCATCGCCAAACTGGTGGTCGCCGCGCCCTTGACCCCCGGGGCCGAGCGCACTGCGCTTAGCGCCGCATCAACCGCGCCGGCGTCGGGCGAGGCGAACTGCACGGTGAAAGTATGCGTTTCAGCTGGCGCGGCCGAAGGCGCTCCAGTGGGTGAGGTGCTTGCGCCGTCGCTTGGCACGGCACCGGGCAACTTGGTTGCAGCAAGAGGAGCCTGCCCGGCGGCGATCAACGCGGCCAGCCCCGGATCAAGCTGGGGGCGGACATTGAGCGAGCTATCGACCTTGAGCCGCCCGTCAGTCAGCGCTGCGCCGTATAGCTGATCGAGCCGGGCCACGCCTTCGGCCAACATCTTGGGCACACCGGCTTCAGCGTTGGCCGACAGCGTAAAGCTGCCGAGGAAGGTGTTATCGGGGCCATAGCGCGCGGTGAAGGTGCCGCGTACCGGTCCGCCGGGCCATTGTCGCTCAAGCCGCGCTTCGGGCACGATCACATCGCTGGCGCCGAACTGATCAAGCACATTGCGCCACCACGCCCGGCTGCGCCGGCCCGGCTGGCCCGCAGTCAGCAACAGCGAATCGCCGCCTGCGCCGACCGGGCGGACATAATCGATTCCGCTGGTCCCGGCGCGGTATTCGGCCCAGGCCCGTTGCCACGGCCCTTTAATTTCGAACACTTGCGCGGTGCCGCCCGAAAAGAGCACCGGGATCACCAGCATCGGCGCGGAATGCTTTTGACCGCTGCCGTCGGTACCCAGATATTGCCCGGCACGCGACCGATCAAACACCACGCTGAGCGTGGCGATATACCGGCGGGGCCCGATTTGCTCGCGCTCAACCACGATGGCTGAGACCATCGCCTGGATCGAACTATCGGGCATCGCTGGGCCATTGGCCTTCTTCCACGCCTCACGCGCGGCCAGTTCCCAGCCCTTCATCCGGGCTTCCTGGCCGTCCGCGCCCGAGGTGTTGACCTCGATCCCGTTGACTTGGATGTCCGAGGTCGTGGCCAACGGCACGATCCCGCGATCACCTTCGATCTGTGCCCACAGCCGCGCCGGGCCGACCACCAAAACCAGCGCGCCGAGCGCCAGCGCAAGTCCGCCGATCAGCGCGGCGGCAGGTCCGGGGCGCCTGCGAGAGACGGTCAAGATGGGCAAAGCGCTGTGCATCGGGGAAAACAAGAGGCCTTTTGCCCAAACGTGCATGGAAATCCAAGCGCGAAAAGGCTAGGCGGCTGGCAATGGTGGAAAAGAGCTACAGTTACGAGGCGGCCGGTGTCTCAATCGCGGCTGGGAATGCCTTGGTCAAAGCCATCGCGCCGCTGGCCCGCGCCACTGCCCGGCCGGGGGCGGACGCCGAACTGGGCGGGTTCGGCGGGTTCTTCGATTTGAAGGCCGCTGGCTACACCGATCCGCTGTTGGTGGCGGCAAATGACGGGGTCGGGACTAAGGTCAAACTGGCGATCGACCATGACCGTCACGATACCATCGGGATCGATCTGGTGGCGATGTGCGTCAACGATCTGATCGTGCAAGGCGCCGAGCCGCTGCTGTTCCTTGATTATTTCGCCAGCGCCAAGCTGGACAGCGCGGTGGCGCAGCGGGTCGTGGCGGGAATTGCCGATGGCTGCAAATTGGCGGGCTGCGCGCTGATCGGCGGCGAAACCGCCGAGATGCCGGGAATGTACGCGCCGGGCGATTATGATCTGGCGGGCTTTTGCGTCGGCGCGGTTGAACGCGGTGAGCAATTGACCGGAGACCGGGTGGCGGCGGGCGACGTGCTGCTGGGCCTCGCCAGTTCGGGCGTCCATTCTAATGGCTATTCGCTGGTCCGGCGGCTGGCGGCAGACAAGGGCTGGAAGCTCGACCGGCCCGCGTTGTTCGATGCTGACCGCCTGCTGATCGATTGGTTGATCGAACCGACACGAATCTACGTAAAAAGCCTGCTCCCGGCCGTGCGCGGCGGGCGGATCCACGCCTTGGCGCATATCACCGGCGGCGGGCTGCTGGAAAACGTGCCCCGCGTGCTGCCCGCTGGCCTGCATGCGCGGATCGATGCCGGGGCGTGGGAGCAATCGCGGCTGATGGCGTTCCTGCAAGCACAGGGCAATATCGAACCGGCTGAAATGGCGCGCACCTTCAACTGCGGGATCGGCATGGTATTGGTCGTTGCGCCCGAAGATGCGGACGGCGTGGCCGCAGAATTGGTTGCAGCGGGCGAGCAGGTTCACGTGATCGGCGCGGTGGAGCCAGGCGCGCGAGGTTGCACCGTGGTGGGTGCCGCAGAGGTTTGGAGTGCGCGCGAATCGTGGGATGCGAGACACCTTGGCTGAACGCGCAAAAGTCGCCGTGCTGATATCGGGCAGCGGGACCAATATGGCGGCGCTGCTGTACGCCAGCCGCGCTGCCGATTGCCCGTTCGAACTGGTGCTGATCGCCTCCAATAATCCGCAAGCGGGCGGACTGGCGGTGGCCACAGCTGAGGGCGTAGCGACTTTTACCCTTGACCACAAAGGCATGGACCGCGCCGCGCATGATGGTGCGATGGACTCCGCAATCCGGGCCAGCGGGGCAAGCTATGTGGCGCTGGGCGGATATATGCGCATTCTGACTGGTGATTTCGTGACCAGCTGGCACGGTCGGATGGTCAACATTCACCCATCGCTACTGCCCAAATATCCTGGACTGCACACGCATGAGCGCGCGCTGGCGGCGGGCGATAGCCACGGCGGCTGCTCGGTGCATCTGGTCACAGCAGAGCTCGATGCCGGGCCATTGCTGGGGCAGACCGCAGTAGCAATTATGCCGGGTGACAACGCCGAAACACTGGCCGCGCGGGTGCTGATTGCCGAGCACCAGCTGTACCCGCGATGCCTCGCCGCGCTGGTCAAATTGGCCTCCTCGCCCGAATTGCTGATAGCCGAAGTGCGCAGCCGCGCGCTGCTGCTGCCACAAGCCGATGAAGTGTTTAGCCATGGAATGCCCTGCTTCGGCATCATCAAGGGCAAGAAATTCGCTTACGTCTCGAACGATCACCACGGCGATGGCAAAGTCGCACTGCTGGTCAAGATCAGCGGCGTCGACGAACAGGCCCAGCTGATCGACAATGACCCCGCGCGCTATTACCGGCCGCCCTATTTTGGCGACGGCTGGATCGGAATTCGGCTTGATCTGGGCGATACCGATTGGGACGCGGTCAGCGAATGGCTGGCGCGCAGCTGGCGCAGTGTCGCCCCGCGCAAATTGTCCGGACTGATCGACGCCGCTGACGCGTTTTAGGGTTAATTCGCCGTTACCCGCGTCTGCATACCCGCTGCAAACCCTGCTCGGTTAGGTCAAATTATCGATACGGGACGCGTGGAGATGATTATGACTTTTATGCACAAGCTGATCGCTGACACTTCCGGAACTTCAGCCGTAGAATACGGACTGATCTGTTCGTTGATGGTGATCGGTCTGGTGGTTGGAGTGCAGGAACTGGGGGCCTCGGTGGTCAACAGCTTCAGCGGCACCCACAGCGCGATGCAAAACGCCAACGCTGGTTGATCAAATTTCGCTGCCGTCCACCATCGGGCGGCTTTCGCGGGAACCCCGATAGCGCGCATCGGGCTCAGCCGGGCCGGGCGAGATAATCACGTGATCGGCGTGCACTTCAAGCAAAGTGCCGACAAACGGCCAGTCCTCCATCGAGCTGACTTTATAGCTGACAGTGTCACCCACCTTGAACGTGGCCGCATCGAAATTAAACGAAAACGGACAATCCTCGCCCGCCTCTGTGCCGCCCATGCCCTTCATCGTGCGCTCCTTCGCCGCGCAGGATAACCGTATCAAGCCCAAACGCAAAGGGCCGCCAGATCGCTCTGGCGGCCCTTTGCGTTTGGTACGCGCGAGGCGTTTAACCAACGATTTCTTCAGGCTTGAAGAAGTACGCGATTTCGATCGCGGCGTTTTCGTCCGAGTCCGAACCGTGGACCGTATTGGCTTCGATTGATTCGGCTAGTTCCTTGCGGATCGTGCCGGGTTCGGCATTGGCGGGGTTGGTTGCGCCCATGATATCGCGATTACGCTGCATGGCGTTCTCGCCTTCGAGCACTTGCACCACCACCGGGCCGCTGATCATGAATTCAACCAGTTCACCAAAGAACGGACGCTCGCGGTGGACCGCGTAGAACCCTTCGGCCTGCGCACGGCTCATATGGATACGCTTCGAAGCGACCACCCGCAGCCCGGCTTCTTCGAGCATCTTGGTGACCGCACCGGTCAGGTTGCGGCGCGTGGCATCAGGCTTGATGATCGAAAAAGTGCGTGTTCCCGCCATGGTAATTTCCTTGCGAACATTGTGTTGTGAAGAGGTGGCGCGCCCCTAGCCGGGAATATGCTGCGCTGCAAGGTGTGCGCTGGGCAACTCCGTGAACGCGGTATTTGGATCAGGCTGCCTGCACCCAGCCCTTGCCTTCTTGCCGCCAATACTTGCGCTCCAGCCCGACTTGCCCATCAAGCGCGCGCCACACCGCGCGGGCCGCTTCGATCGCGGCATCGTCGAACAGCAGGAACACTCGCTCGAAGGCATCGGCCCCTTCGCGCCACAAACCATCGGCCAGCGCCAGAAAGCGTGCTTCGTTGGGCGCGTCGAGCGTGTCTGACAGCAGGATCGGCTGGCGCGCATCATCCGCCCCGCCCGCTGCACCGTGCGCCAGAAAGGTGCCTTTTGGCGCCCACAGCGCGGCGCTGACCCGGGCGAGCTGCGCGTCATCGGCGGAGACCACCAGGACCTTGGCCCCGGCCTCGCGCATCTTGGCGGCGAGCGCGGGCAAGGCGGCTTCAACCGGGGTTTCGCTCAGCTGGTAGAAATCGACTCTCATTTTCGCAGCGCGCCTGCGTGAGGGGGTTTGCAATGCAGCGGAATACGAAGCCCCAATAGCCCTTCCCCGGTGGGGAAGGCCGTACGCAGTCGCGTGCCTGCGAACGCGGATGGGGGTACTATGCCAGCGGTGACGCTCGGCCTTGGCGCCTCGCTCCCCCACACCCCGCCCCTCCCCGCTGGGGAGGGGGGTATAAGAAAATCACCCCTCAAGATTATCGCGCACAAATTGGTCAAGCACGCGCACGCCGTAGCCAGTAGCGCCCTTGGCCCAAGTCGCGCCGGGCTTGTTCGACCAGGCCATTCCGGCGATGTCGAGGTGCGCCCACGGCGTACCCTTGTTAACGAACCGCTGGATGAATTGCGCGGCGGTGATCGAGCCACCTTCGCGCGGACCAACGTTTTTCATATCAGCGATCTGGCTGTCGATCAGCTTGTCATAAGCCGCTCCGAGCGGCATCCGCCACAGCTTGTCACCTGAAGTATCGCCCGCCCCGATCAGCTTGCCGGCCAAGCCTTCGTCGTTGGAGAAGATCCCGGCTTGCTCGTGGCCGAGCGAGACAATGATCGCCCCCGTAAGAGTGGCCAGATCGACGATCGCGGTCGGCTGGTATTCTTGCTGCACCCAAGTGATACAGTCGCACAGCACCAGCCGCCCCTCGGCATCGGTATTGATCACTTCGATGGTTTGTCCTGACATCGATGTTACCACATCGCCGGGGCGCTGCGCGTTGCCATCGGGCATATTTTCCACCAGCCCGCACACGCCGACCACATTGGCTTTGGCCTTGCGGCCGGCAAGCGCCAACATCGCGCCGGCCACTGCACCCGCGCCGCCCATGTCCCACTTCATGTCCTCCATGTTGGCGGCGGGCTTGATCGAAATACCGCCCGTGTCAAAGGTCACGCCCTTGCCCACAAAAGCGGTGGGCTTAACGTCTGCGGCAGCGCCGTTCCATTCCATTACCAACAGCCGCGCGGTCTTGCGCGAACCCTGCGCCACACCGAGCAACGCACCCATTCCAAGCTTGGCCATCTCCGTGTCGTCAATCACGCGAACGCTGATTCCGCTGCCGGCCAGCCGTTTGGTCACGCGTTCGACAAAGCTTTCGGGATAAATGATGTTGGCCGGCTCGGTCACCAACTCGCGGGTCAGTTCCACTCCATCGGCCAAGGCGGCCTCGACCGCCCAAGCGGTTTCGGTTCCAGCGGGTGCCCCGGCCACACGGATTGTGGTCAGCGAAGCTTGCAGATCAGCAGGCAATTTGGTCCGATAAATGTCATAGCGCCAGCCGCGCAGACGTGCGCCCAGCACCACCGCAGTGGCTTCGGCGGCTGATAAACCCGAATCGCTCAGGTCAATGGTGACCATACTTTCGCCAGAAGCGATGTATTTGGCAGCAATCGCTGCCCCAGCGCGCTCCAGCGCGGATTGGCGGTCCTTGGCCCCGCTCTCGCCAGTGCCGACCAGTGCCACGCGCACAACCGCGCCGTCGCGGCTCGCAAAGCCTTCGTGCAATTGTCCGGTCTTGCCGCTGAACCGGCTGGACTTGGCACCTTGTGCCAATACCGGATCGAACCCGCCGGGCAGCTTGTCCTGTTCAATCAGATAGGCAATCGGGCTGGTTTCGGCGGCAAGTGGAGCGGTAACAAATTCGATTTTCATGGTCTCTCCCAAGAGAAATTCGTCGTGCCGCGACAAAGCGATGCGCGGCGGTGCTAGCGTGGATTGCAGTTAGTCGCGGGCGGTGCGATAGGCAAGTGATGCTCCTGATCAAGCGGCCCCGCCCGCCGCATGCCGTTTTGCCCGATCTACGCGCGTCCGCGACCGGCGCAGCGCTTGCGGTTGCCCTGATCGGCTGTCCGGCGCTGGCCCAGACACAGCAGAGCGCAGGCGACCCCTTGGCAGCGAGGCCGGCCGAGTTGAACCCGCAGCAAGCCGTTCAAGCAGTTCAGGCCGGCGCGCCTGCAGCTTCTGACGGGCAAGTCAGCTTTGCGGCTGATGGCGCTAACTATAACGACGCCGATCAGACTGTCAGCGTGTTTGGCAATGTCGTGATGCGCCGCGGCGATCAATCGATCCGCGCCGATCAGCTCGTCTGGAATCGCCGCACCGGTGAGATTGTGGCGCAAGGGAATATCCGCTTCGTCGATGCCGACGGCAATCAGCTGTTCACCGATCGGCTTGAACTGACCGACGAGTTCAAGGCCGGGGCGATGTCTAACATGTTGTATGTTTTGCGCGAAGGAGGGCGGCTGGCTGCGCAAAGCGGGACCCGCGGTGAAGACGGCAAGGTCGTACTGCACAACGCCGCCTATTCGGCCTGCGCGGTTGAAGACAGCGATGGCTGTCCTCACCAACCGAGCTGGCGGATTACGGCGAAGCGGGTGGTCTTCGATCCCGATAAGAAGCAGGTGCGGTTCTTCGGGTCGCACATTGAATTGTTCGGTCTACGGTTGCTCCCGCTACCGACCATTGTAATTGCCACCGATGGTCGGCCGGTTTCGGGCTTGCTGATCCCAGATATCCAGCTTTCGGCCTCGAACGGGGTGCAGTTTTCCGACACTTGGTATCAACGCTTGGGCAGCGGCGCGGACCTCGCGGTCACTGGTTATATATTTACCAAGGCGCTGCCGATGGTTTCGGCGCAGTACCGCCAACTGACCAGCACTGGCGCGTTCCAAGTCACCGGCTATGCTACGCGCAGCTCGCGCATTCCAATCGGCGGCGCCACCGCGGGAAGCCAGAAAGACTTCCGCGGCTATCTTTATGCCAACGGCAAATTCCAGTTTACCCCCAACTGGGGACTGAACTTTTCTATTCGGGCGGCGTCCGACCGTACGTTCCTGCGTCGCTATGACATCAGCCGCGATGACCGGCTGCGCTCGAACGTCACGCTCGAGCGGATCGATCCCGATTCGTACTTTTCGCT
>JAYVML010000161.1:0-13726 GCA_043758955.1 Novosphingobium sp.
CACCAGCAGCGCGATCCCGCAGCCCAACGCAATAGTCCGCCGCCGCCCGATTTTGAGCGACAGCGGCCCCATCGCCATGGCCCCGACAATCGCCCCCAAATAGCCCACGATGCTGATTAATCCGACGGCGTGGGTATCGAGTTTGCGCTGTGTCTGCAGGAAGGTGGCATGCAGGTCCTGCGTGCCATGGCTGAAGCTGTTGAACAGCGTCATCAGCACCACCAGATAGAGCACGAGCTTCCAGTTCTGTGCCAATGCCATTAGCGGGTGCTCGGCCGCTTGGCCTTTCCGCGCAGTGAAGTGCGGGCTTTCCTCCACATGCAGCCGCACGAACAGCACGAATAGTGCAGGTGCCAGCCCGAGGAAGAACATCCCGCGCCAGCCGATGGTATCGAAGAACAGGTAATAGGCGAGGCTCGCCAGCAGCGCGCCGCTGGGGTAGCCTGACTGGATTAGCCCCGAAACCGGCCCGCGCAGCCGCGGTGGAATCGACTCCATCGCCAGACTTGCCCCGATCCCCCACTCGCCCCCCATGGCAAATCCGAATATAGTCCGCACAATCAGCAACTGGGTCAGCGTTTGGGTTAAGCCCGACAGCGCCGACAGCGCCGAAAAGGCCAGCACGACGATCACCAACACAGGCCGTCGCCCGATCCGCTCGGCCAGCCAGCCGAATGCAAGTGCTCCTACTGGCCGCGCGGCGAGGGTATAGAAAATTGCTTGAGTAACGCTCGTCTTGTCGGTGCCGAAGCTTTCGGCAATCGCCTTGATCGAGAACACCAGCAGGAAGAAATCGAACGCATCGAGCGTCCAGCCCAGATAGGCCGCCCACACTGCCATTTTCTGCGGCTTGGCCATCCCGTGCCATTCCTGGATCAAGCTCTGCTGCATTGCGTCCCCCTGTGTTCCGGTGGTTATGCCAGCATCGGCGCAAATGGGAATGGTCCGATGGCAGCCAGCGGCAAAGTCGATGGGCGAGCGAGTGCTGCGACCGGGGCTGGGCTATTTACGCTTTTTCCGGTTGGCATAGCGTGCGTCGCGCGCAGCCTTGCGTTCCGCCTCGGTTAGCGGCACTGGCGCGGCGTCGATGGCTGCAGTTTCAGCCTCTTTGGCCGCTGCTGCGGCTTGCGCAGCGGCCTGTTCAGCCACCTGCGCTGCGGCCTGCTTGGCGGCGATTTTTTCGGCGATCTTCTCGGCCTTGGCAGCTTCCTTTTTCAGGCTGGCGGCCTTGCGTTCAGCCAACGCCTGCTCATCAGCCGGCGGTCTTGAGCGAAGCCGTTCCAGCGCTTTTTCCTTTGCCTTGGCAGCATCGGCGACCCGTTGTTGGAAAGAAGGCTCATTATACGATGACATTTTAAGTCGACTCCTAGGGCGTCAGCAAATCTCAGCGCCGTCCACATTGGTGGCGGCGGCTGCTCCTTAGCCGAAGACTTGGCTTTCAGTCAAAAACGACACCAGTGCCTTGACCTTCTTTTGGCGCCATTGCGGTGCCGGGGCGACCAGCCAATAGCTCTGGCGACACGGCTCGGCCTCGCCCGGCGGCTTGATCCGTCCGCTTTCGTGCCAGCTTTGCGCAAGCAATATGGGAACGCGCGCGCGGCCCATGCCAGCGGCCGCTGCGGCGAGCGCTTGTCCGGCATCGCCAACGCTGAGCAGCGGTGCACCGCAGTCCTCACCCTCGGGCGCTGGATCGCCGGGCCAGGCGATCCAGCAGCCTTCACCCACACTTACGCGGCCCGCTTCGCCCAGTGCGACCCCTTCGAGCTCGCCCGGCCCTTCGGCCCAGCGCACGGCCAGATCGAGGTTGGCCTGGGTGAAATCGGCGTCTTCATCGCTGACCAGATTGTAGCGAACTTCGGAATTGGTCAGGCGATAAGCCGCCAACCGTGGCGCGAGCCACGCAGCGAAGAATTCGCGCGGCGCAGAAATCGTAAAGACGTGGCTCGATTGTCCGGCCTGCATCGCCCGCACGGCGTCTTCGAAATGGAGGAACCCAGTGCGCAGAGCTTCCAACCCGGCGCCGGCCTCGTCGGTCAGTTCGAGCCCCTTGGGGGTGCGCCGAAACAGCACCACGCCCAGCACATCTTCCAGCGCGCGGATCTGCTGGCCGACCGCGGCCGGGGTGACCGCCAGTTCATCCGCCGCGCGGGTGAACGAAAGATGCCGCGCCGCCGCGTCGAACACGCGCAAGGCGTTGAGGGGAAGATGGGTGCGCTTCATCGCTGGCTGCGCTTACCCCGCCGTTGCGGGTGCGGCCAGTGGGAAGAACGGGATCGCCACTTCGAGCAGCGAATCGTCAGTGCGCAGGAAGGTATAGTGACCCGCCATGCTGCCGTGCGGAGTGCTGAGCGGGCAGCCCGAAACGTAGTCATGGCTCTGCCCCGGCAGCAATAGAGGTTGTTCGCCGACCACGCCTTCGCCCTCGATGAAATTAATCATTCCGCGCCCATCGGTAATCCGCCAGTGGCGAGTCAGCAGCTGGACCGCCTCGTCCGAACCGTTCTCGATCCTGATGTGATAGACCCAGAACCACTTGCCGGCCTCGATCTGCGATTGATCGGGCAAGAAGCTGACCGCGACCCTCACGGTGATGCCCTCGGTGATTGCGGCGTGCTGAAAAAGCTCTTTCATAGCTTGGTGAAATAGCGACTGGCATCGCGCCCGACAATGCTCGTTCGGCCTCAGGACAACAATTGCTGCCTTACTCGAGTGTAGCAAGAACATTCGCGGCCGGGCAACGCAGTGTGAAGCGGAAGCCTTGCGGCGCGTATTCGGTTTCCACCTCTCCGCGCAGTCGCCCGCTCGGTACATCGCGGATAATCCGCGAGCCAAAGCCCGGTTGATTGGTTTGAACCACCATAGGGCCGCCGCTTTCGGTCCAGCGCAGCACGAATTCCGCCTCGGCTGCGGTGCCACTGATGTCCCAGCTGATCCGCACCGTCCCCGCAGGAACCGAATAGGCCCCGTACTTCTCGGCATTGGTGGCCAGCTCGTGCAAGGTCATGCTGAGCGCCTCGGCTGTACCCGGCTGGACGATCACGTGGGTCCCGGAAAGTTCGGTTTGGCTGTCAGCCTGCTCAAGAAACAGCAGCTGCGCCTCGATCAATTCGCGCAGCGGAATCGCGGTCCAGTTCCGCTCCACCAGCACATCCTGATTGGTGGCGAGCGCAGCGATTCGGCGTTCTAGCCGGGGAATGAAGTCCTCGCCGGTCGACGCGGTGCGGCGGGCCATGGCCTGGACCACCGATAACAGATTTTTTGACCGGTGGTTGACCTCCATCAGCAGGACTTCGATCCGCCGTTCGGCATCGCGTTGCTCGGTAATGTCGGTGGCGCTGCCGAACCAATATTTAACCTTACCCGTCGGATCGCGCTGCGGTGCCGCACGCGATAGAAACCAGCGGAACTGCCCATCCTTGCCAATCAGCGGAAACGTGTCTTCCCAATCTTCACCTGCTTCTACAGACAGTTTGATCTTCGCGCTCACGCGCTCGATATGGTCAGGATGCAGAATTTTTTGCCAGCCCATGCCCTGAAGCTCAGTCGGGGTGAGGTCGGTGTATTCGAGCCAGCGCCGGTTGAACCAGAAGAGTCCCCCATCGGGATTGGCGATCCAGGCCAATTGTGAAATGTTGTCCGCCATCACCCCGAATCGCGCTTCGATGTCTTGTAGCGCGCTGCGCGTCTGCAATTCTTCGGTGATGTCGCTCGCGATCTTGCTGGCACCAACGATCGTGCCGGAGGCATCACGCACAGGGGAGATCATCACCGCAATTGAGATTTTGCTGCCATCCTTGCACAAGCGAACGGTTTCGAGCCGAGGAATGCTCTCACCGCGCTTGATCAACGCGAGGATGTGGTCCTCTTCGTCTTGGCGATCGGCGGGAACGATCCGCCGCAGCGGTTGCCCGATCATTTCCTCGGCCGACCAGCCAAAAATCTGCTCCGCCGCCCGGTTCCAGCTGAGCACGATGCCGTCAATATCCTTGGAGATGATTGCTGCGCCCGAATTCTCGACTATCGCTGCAAAGAGATCGGCGGGCTCCATCTGTGTCTAACTACCCCGCGTGAAAACAGCCACCCGAAACAACTAACAAATGACATAGCCGGTCGGTTCCACGGTTTTGCGAAAATTATGCGCGGCGGGTGCATTTAAAGGCCGATTGTTCCTAACGCCTGATCCAGATCGTCGATCACGTCCTGTGGATCCTCCAGGCCGACGTTGAGCCGCAGCATGCCCTCGGTCACCCCCATTTCGGCGCGCGCTTCGGCGCTGACCGAGTAATGCGTGGTCGAAGCGTTGTGGCACATCAGACTGCGCGAATCGCCGATATTGTTAGAAATATCGATCAGTTCCAAGGCGTTAAGCAGCGCGTGCGCTTGTCTGCGGTCCTCCACCTCGAAACTGAAAATTCCGCCACAGGCGTCCATCTGCTGCATCGCCAGGTTGTGTTGCGGAAAGCTCGCCAGCCCGGGGTGGTTGATTTTGGGCACCCGCGCTTCGAGCATCTTGCCAACCTTGAGCGCGTTCTCGCTCTGCCGTCTGATCCTGAGGTCGAGCGTCTCAAGCCCCTTCAGCACCACCCAGGCGTTGAACGGCGACAGGTTGGGTCCGGTGTTGCGCTGGAACGGCAGCAGCTTGTCGTTGATGAACGCGGCTGACCCGGCAACTGCCCCGGCCAGCACGCGGCCTTGCCCATCCATCATCTTGGTCGCTGAATAGGCCACCACATCGGCGCCCCATTCGATCGGGCGCTGCAAGGCCGGGGTGGCGAAAGCATTGTCGACCACCGTGGTTATTCCGTGTGCTTTGGCGAGATCGCAGACGGCGGTCAGATCGACAATGTCCATCGTCGGGTTTGCCGGGGTCTCAAAAAAGAACACCTTGGTACTGGGCTGGATCGCGGCTTCCCACGCGGCATTGTCGCGCGCGTCGATGGTGGTGGCCGTAATCCCGAAGCGCGGCAGCAACTGGTCGACCAGCCAGCGGCACGAACCAAACGCCGCGCGACCGGCTACCACGTGATCGCCTTGGCTAAGCTGGCATAACAGGGCCGCCGTCATCGCCGCCATGCCCGAAGCCTGAACCCGGCAGGCTTCGGCCTTGTCCATCAAGGAAATCCGTTCTTCGAGCATAGCGACGGTCGGATTTTGCAGCCGCGAATAGGTCATCCCGGGGTCTTCGCCGCGGAACCGCGCAGCGGCGGTTTCGGCATCGTCGTAGGCATAGCCCGAGGTCAGGAACAACGCCTCGCTGGTCTCGCCCTGCTCGCTGCGCCAGGTGCCGCCGCGCACGGCCTGCGTGGCGGCTCGCCAGGTGCGAGTGATCGAACGATCGGTGCCGGTTGTGCGCTTCATGGTCGGTGGGCTGTAAGTGCGCGCTGGGCGGGGCGCAAGAGCGTTGCGCTGCGCCCGCCTGCCCGGTAGTCGCTGGCCCAATGGCGCCGCGCTTCACCTCCGAACTCGATCCTGCTGACTGGTGCGGGGTGCTGGCGGTGCTGTTCCTGACGCTGTGCTGGTGGCGGCTGGGGATCCCGAGCGAGATTTATTTCGACGAGATTCACTACGTAAACGCCGCGCGCAAATTCAACGAAGGCCTCCGCGTCAATGCGGAGCATCCGATGGTCGGCAAGGCGCTGCTCGCCGCCGCGATCCGCTGGCTGGGGGATCAGCCGCTATACTGGCGGCTGCCGAGTGCGCTGCTGGGCGCATTCGGGCTGTTCGGCTTTACCCGGCTGGTATGGTTTGCGAGCGGGCGGCGGCTGGTGGCGATCTTCGCCGGACTGCTGCTCGCGACCGATTTCTTCTGGTTCATTCACAGTCGTATCGCCATGCTCGATATGACCATGGCTTGCCTGGCGGTGACCGCGTTGTGGCAGTTCGCGGCCGCCTGCCGCCTGCCGCATCAGGGCCACTGGCGGCTGGCGCTGTGCGGCGTGTTGCTGGGGCTATCGCTCGGCTCCAAGTGGAGCGTGGCGCCGTTGCTGCCGCTGCCGGGATTGGTCTTCCTGGTGTACAAAGCGCGCGCGCATGGCGGCCGTCTGATCTGGGCGCGCAGCGCCGGACCGGTCGACGGGATCACGCTGGCCGAAGCCGCAGTTTGGCTCGGTGTGGTCCCGCTGGCGGTATACTGGCTGAGCTTTTGGCCAGCCTTTCACTGGGTGCAGAACCCGGTCGATCCGTGGCATCCATTGGTATGGCACGAGTTTATGATCCGGCTGCAGGACAGCGTCGTGCGGCCGCATCCCTACCGCTCGCAGTGGTACGAATGGATGGGGAACTGGCGCGCGATCTGGTATCTCTACAAGGAAGTCGACGGGGCGCAGCGCGGGGTGGTGCTGATCGGTAATCCGTTCACGATGTATGCCGGGCTGGTGGCCTTGATCTGGGCGCTGTGGGCCGGTTTCCGCCAAGGTCGCAATGACGCGCTGAGCTTTGCGGTAATATATGTCGCGCTGATGGCGATGTGGCCGCTGTCGGGCAAACCGGTTCAGTTCATCTACCACTACCTGCTGCCCAGCACCTTTCTGATGGGCTGTCTGGCGCTGGGGCTGGAAGCGCTGTGGCGGCGGACCGATCGTTGGCGTTGGCTTACTCCGGCAGCGCTGGTGCTCAGCTTCGCGATGTTCGCGTGGTTCTACCAAATCATCTCAGCCGCGCCGCTGGCCGGAGGGAAACCCGCCTTCAATGACTGGATGTGGCTCGCCAGCTGGCGCTAGAAAGCGCGTGAAGGGTAACTTCAAATCAACCATTGAAGTGCACAATCCCCGACAAGCAAGGCCGGGAAACGTCTGTGAGCAGCATTGTCATCGATGGATTGAGCGAAGAAGACTTTCGCCGATCCATCCAAAATCGATTGCGCGAAGGCAAAGCGAGCTCAACCATCATGCGGTTGCGCGCGCTGCTCAGCCCTTACGCCGGACCTGATGGCGTGCTGCCAGAACGATTCCTGACTGTCGAACCCGCCGATCTTATCCTTAGTGGCTGGGATGCATTGGGCGATGCCGTCGGCCGCCATGATCGACCGGGGCGACCCGTCAATGCGGTGTCGATCGCGTTCGGTTGGCCGGGCGAGGACTTGCCCGAGGCTGACGGCGCAGGAAACCTTCGGCCCTACATTGAAACCAGCTATTTTAGCGACGATGCCTTTCCGTTTTCGCACAGCAGCCGCGAAGATTTGCTCGAAGGGTATTCCTTCGATGGCTGCACCTGGAGCGGCGATCCCGAAGCGACTGATACAGCCATCGCGGTTGAAGGCATCGACGATCTTAACGCGGCGTTGGCTGCGCTTGAAGCGAAGCTGCTGGCCAGTGACGAGCCCGAAGAAGCCGATTTGCGCGCTGGCTCGCTGGGAGCTTGCCTACTCTCGGCGCTGTTGCTCCAATCCGTTATCCTGCGCACCGAACGCGATGGACTGCCGCGCCCACTGTGCCTGACCGCCGGCAGCAACGGGGTATATCCATACTTTGATACCCCGGTGGCGGGCATGTCGGCAGAGGTCCTTAAGGCCAATGCCGTTGCAGAAGATGTTGTGCCGGCCGGACAGGATGTGCCGGTTCCACGCTACAGCAGCCTACTGCTAACGGGGATTCCCCGTGCCAAGAAGCGAGCGGTGCTGGTACTTGAAGAAACCCATGACGAATTGGTGGTCCGCTTGGCCGGACTGCGCAATCTCCATGATGCTGAACGCGAGGATATTGCGACCCCGCACGAGGAGATTGCCGCTCCCATTGCCTTAGCCGTCGCGACCGAGGAACCCGATCCAGTGCCTGCTGCTGCCGATGGCGGGCTGTTGCTGGCCAAGCAACCGGCCAAGCACAGCGCTGACTTCCGCGATATGCTGGGCCCGCGCGACTCAGATCTGCAGCACCGCCTCGATAGCCTTCTGGCCGGCAAGGCTGAGCCGGTCGAAGAGCTGCTCCCGGTGCCGCTGCGCGTAATGGACCAAGATCCCGATCCGATCTGGTCACAAGAACCTGCCTGGGACGACGAGGACTTCGTAAACGTCGCTCCTGTCATAGAGGAGTTCGAGGCAACCGTCGAAGCGCCGCCCGAGGGGCCGCGCGGCCGGATCCTGCGACGGTGCAGATCATGGCTGGGCAGGTTCTGGAGTTGAACCCGCCGCTGGTGCTCAATACTTCCCCCAGACGAACTTGCTCGACAGCGCGAAATTCCACACCGAAGCCAGCATAATGCCAATCGCTGCCGCCGGATAGGCGTGGAAGCCAATCCGGACCAGTGCGGTTGCCACCCCAATCTGGGTCAGTATCCCGAGCGAGCTGGTCAAAGCGAACTGCGCCCACCCGCGGAGCCAGGGGCCAAAGCCACGTAGCCGCTTGTCAGCATAGGTCAGCTCGTTGTTGAGCACGTAGTTGAATGTCATCGCCACCATGGCGGCTGCCGTCTGGCCGGTGATGAAGGTGGACTCATTGGGATATTCGCTAATCGCATAGTGTCCGCCCAAGAGATAAAGCACGACCGCCAGCACACTGAAATGCACAACTGCGCCCATTGCACCAACGGTGGCAAACAGTGCGAACCGGGTCGGGATGATCCGTCCCAGCCACTTGTCGTACAGCCCGACCAGGAATTCGAACACCACGGTGCGATCAAGCTTGCTCTCACCCTCGGCGCGGGCGGCGAAATGCATGGGAAATTCCTTGATCCGTAGCGGTGCTTCGACCGTAGCTAAGATATCGAGCAGAATTTTGAACCCGACCCCCGACAACCGATGCGCATCGGCCCGCAGCACTTCGGTGCGGAGCATGAAATAACCGCTCATCGGATCGCTCAGTTCGATCCCGGTGACCTTGTTGGCGATGCGGTTGGCGAAGTTTGAGGCCTTGACCCGGCCGGGGTGACCCCAGGCCTCGGTGCTGGCGCCTTCGGCAAAGCGGCTGGCGTACGAGAGGTCGTGTTCCCCGCTTTCAATCGCCGCCAGCATCCCCGCCAGCAGTTCGGGATCGTGCTGGTGATCGGCGTCCATCACCGCCACCACTGGAGCCGAGGTGGCGCACATGCCCTCGATCGCCGCCGACGACAGCCCGCGCCGCCCGATCCGCTGGACCACATGCACGCGGCCGTCTTCCTGGGCAATTGCGCGGGCCTCGTCCGCAGTACCATCGGGGCTGTTGTCATCGACCACGATGACTTCGAAATCTACGCCCAGGAGCGCCGCATCAAGCCGCGCAATCATCCCGCGGAGGTTTTTGCGTTCGTTGTACGTGGGCAGGACAACGCCAAGGCGGATAGTCATGTTACAGTCTTTCCACGATGGCGCTGCCAATGGCCCCGGTACCATGACTACCACCAAGATCCGCGCCGCGCACCCCGTCTGCCAAAGCCAGCGCGACCGCGTTTTCCACCCGCGCCGCCGCCGCCTCCAATCCCAGCGAATGGCGCAGCAGCATCGCTGCCGAGAGCACGGTTGCCATCGGGTTGGCCACCCCTAGCCCGGCAATGTCAGGGGCCGACCCGTGGATCGGCTCGTACAGCCCGAGTGCGCCTGCGCTGAGCGAGGCCGAAGCCAGCAGGCCGATCGAGCCTACGCACATGCTGGCCTGATCGGACAGGATATCGCCGAATAAGTTTCCAGTCACGATGACGTCGAACTGGCCTGGCTCACGCACCAGCTGCATCGCAGCATTATCGACATACATATGGCTAAGTTCGACATCGGGATATTCAGTCGCAACCTCGATCACCACGTCGCGCCACAACTGCGAGGTTTCGAGCACATTGGCCTTATCAACCGAACACAGCTTACGGCTTCGGGTTTGCGCCGCTTTGAACCCGACGTGGGCAATGCGGCGCACCTCGTCCTCGGCATAGGACATCATATCCCAGCCCTGGCGGCGGCCATCGGGCAGCGTGCGAGTCCCCTTCTCGCCGAAGTATACATCGCCGTTCAGCTCGCGCACGATCAGCAGGTCTATTGCGCCCGCGACTTCAGGACGCAGCGCAGAGGTATCTTCCAACCCCTTGAAAACTTTTGCCGGTCTCAGGTTTGCAAATAAGCCCAGTTCTTTGCGCAAGCCCAGAATCGCCTGTTCGGGCCGCAAGTGTCTCGGCAGATTGTCGCAGCTCGGATCGCCCACCGCACCGAACAGGATTGCGTCGGCGCTACGCGCGGCGGCCAGCGTAGCGGGGGGCAACGGATGGCCGTGGCGGTGATAGGCCGCCCCGCCAACATCGGCCGCGACCAGCTGCAGACCCGGCAGTGCCAGCGCTTCGAGCACGCGCACCGCCTCGCGGGTGACCTCGGGGCCAATGCCGTCGCCGGCCAGAACCGCAATCTTCATAGGTGTCCCACCGCCCTAAAATTCTAGCCGTCAAAGTTTGGCCAGGCGCTCGCGTAGCATGGCGCGCGCGCCCATAACATCTGTGCGCTGATCAGCAAGCGGATAGCGCGCCAGCCGCAGCCCCTGGGCGTCGAACGCAGCCAGCGAAACCAGCAGTTCGGACCCGGATCGATCCGTCCCGCGCTCAAGCGTTTCGGTGCCGTAGCCCAGTTCGCGCAGCAACAGCGCCTCGAACCCGATCAGCCCGGGCAACCAGCCGCGCGCCGACGGGGCATGACACACCGCATCGAGCAGCGCCGCCAAAGCGTCGTACAGCATGGGAAAGGGCTGGCGTTCAGCCAAAGCGCTGGCGGTCAGCGCGGTGATCCAGCCTATTGCGGCGGCCGCCAGCGGCTCGCTTAACCACGGTCCGCGGCTGGTCAGCAGTTCGATCCGCAGGAACGGCAGCTGTGCCTCGCTGCGCCAGCGCGCTTCAGCCTCGACCAGATTGCCGGGGATCAGCACCGGTCGCAGTATTCGCCCGCGTGCACCGGCAACGTATCCCGCCAGCAGACCATGCTCGCGGGTCAACAATCTCGCTACCGCAGCGGTTTCCCCGTGCGGCCGCGATGCGCAGACAACAGCAGGGGCGCGCAGGTTCATGCCCCGCTGTGCCGGGTCACATAGCGACTGGCAAGCTCAGCAGTGTTGCGAAGCGGGGTCGGGAACTATGGCGGCAGTAATCGGATGAGCCTCGGCGAAGGCCTCGGCCTTGGCCTTGGCCTTGGCAATCAAGGGATTTTCCCCTCGGCCCATGGTCCAGTTCTTGCCCAGCCGGACCTTGTGATTGGGCGCGCACCACAGTTCGCCGCTCTCGTCGAGCGCGGTAACCCAGATCAGGTTATGCTCCTGACCGTAATCGATCATGCCGATGGCATAGCCATCGCCTTTGCCCAAAACGTGCACGGGAATGGTTGGATTAAGCTGGGTAAACATTTGTAATCTCGCGGGTTGCCTCTTGCTGCGACAATGCAGCACCCGGCAAATCGGTTCCCGCGAGATCAGGCTTTTTTGGCGAGTTTCGCCTCGAGCGCGGTGAACCGGGCTTTGAGAATTTCGTTCTCATCGCGGGCCTTGGCGGCCATGTCTTTGACCGCGTCAAATTCATCACGGCTGACGAATTCCAGCCCGCCAACCGCTTCCTTGACCCGCTCGCGTGCGGCGTCGCGGGCCTCGCGGCCCATCCCGGCCATGGTTCCGGCGGCGCTGTTCAGCAACTTGGCAATATCGGCCAGCAGGGGGTTTTCGCTTTGCATGGCGGCTAGATGGACCTTTGTTTGTCAGTGTTCAAGAGAGCAGCGCGACATCGACGGCCGGCGATTGCCCGCCGGGGTTGGCCTCGAGGAATTGCCAATTGAGCAAGGTCGCGAACAGGCACCACACCAGATAAGGCAGCATCAGCCAAGCGGCCAGCGGGCGGACCCGGCGCATCACCACGATCGTAATCACAATCGCCAGATCGAGCACCACCAGCAAGATCAGCGCGGCCAGCATCTGGTGCGCCCCGAAAAACAGCGGCGACCACGCCAGGTTAAGCAGCAACTGCGCCACAAACGCGCCGATCGCGAGCCCGCGCCCCGGCGCGCCGCGCGCGGTGATCACTAAGACCAGCGCAATCCCGATCAGCACATACAGCGCCGACCAGACGATCCCGAACACCTGCGGCGGCGGATACAGCGATGGCTTAACCAGATCGAAGAACCACGCGTTGCCCGGCCCGCTGTTGGCCAGCTGGCCGGAAAAGAAGCCAAGGAATAAGATGCCGGGGACCAAGAACAGCGTCCAGCGCAGGAAAGCCGCGCGCAATTGGCCGGGGGAGGCTAGCTCGGTCATCCAATACCCTCGAATCGGTTCGCCCAGACCGCTGACTGTGGCGAGGCCCGCCCGCGCGCGCAATGGCCGCCGCCTATTCGCGATTGGCCCAGATGAGGAATTCCACGTTTCCTTCAGGCCCGGTGATCGGACTGGGGACGATCCCGCGCACGGTCCAGCCGCTGCTTGTCAGCCAGTCCGAGACTTCGCCGCAGACCCGCGCATGCAGCGCCGGATCGCGCACCACCCCGCCCTTGCCAACCTCGCCGCGCCCCACCTCGAACTGCGGTTTGATCAGCGCGACCAGCTGGCAGGCCGGTGCGGCCAGCCGAAGGGGCACCTCGAGCACTTTGGCGAGGCCAATGAAGCTTGCATCGCACACCACCCAGTCGCACGGTCGGTCGATCTGAATCGGCGTCAGCACCCGCGCGCTGGTCTGTTCAAGCACGGTAACGCGGGGATCCTGCCGCAATTTCCACGCCAGCTGGTTGGTCCCCGAATCGACCGCAAACACCTGCGCCGCGCCCCGGCTGAGCAGCACATCGGTAAACCCACCCGTGGAACTGCCGATGTCCATCGCTGTCGCGCCCTCAGGATCAAGCGCAAAGTGATCGAGCGCATGCGCCAGCTTGATTCCGCCGCGCGAGACCCACGGATGGTCGCGTCCGCGCACTTCCAGCGGGGCATCGGCGGGCACCGTCTGGCCTGACTTGACGATCTTGGTTTCGCCCGAAAAAACCGTGCCGGCCAGGATCAGCGCCTGCGCGCGGGTTCGGCTTTCGGCCAGGCCGCGCACCACCAGCAGCTGATCGGCGCGTTCTTTAGGCAGCTTGCTCATCGCGCCGCCTCCTTCCATAGAAGCTTCGATATGGCAATTCACCCGCTCAGCGCGCTGCGTCACCGGCAAAGGAGGCGCGGCTGGCAACTAACCTTCGCCGCTGGCCTCGCGGCGCTGACCGCCGCTTGCGCGACCTCGCCGCGGCCAATTCCCGTGGCAGTCCCCGTGGCAGTTCCCGTGCACGTGCCGATGCCGCCGCGCCCTGCCCCGCCGCCGCCCGCCGATTGGCGCGATGCGCCGCAAAGCTCGGGTGACTGGACCTGGTCGCTGGCCGGTGGGCGCTCGACCGCGCAGTTTGGCGCGCCCGGACTAGATCCGCTGTTTGCGCTGATCTGCGACAAGCCCGCGCGCCGGGTGCTGCTTGAACGCAGCGGCACGGCACCAAGCGCGGTGCCGATCACGCTACGCTCCACCTTCAGCACGCGTGCGCTGATGAGCGATCCTGCGATACCAGCACCGGGCATGATCGCTGTCGCGCTGCCGGTGTACGATTCGGCGCTAGATGGAATCGCTTTTTCACGCGGACGTTTTACGGTTGAAGTCGCTGACATGGCTGCGCTGTACCTGCCCAGCTGGCCCGAAGTCAGCCGGGTGATCGAGGATTGCCGCTCATAAAAACCGGGCGCGCGTGTCGGCAGCCCAAGCCGTCAAGTCTGACACCAAAATATTTCATTGCAAGACTTGTGTTGCAGCGCGGAATGACTCACATCTATGCGCAGAGGTCGGATGGCGATCC
>JAYVML010000162.1:0-5434 GCA_043758955.1 Novosphingobium sp.
CGCCGGGGTCGCAACCTTCGTTGCCACTCGATTCGGCGGACCTGCCTGACGTGTTCATCGGGCACTGGGCGCCGGCGCTGGTGGTTGCTGCCAGACGCAAGCCGCCCGGGCTCGGAACATTGTTCGTCGCCGCGCAGCTGGTCGATTGGGCGTTCTTCGTGTTTGTGTTGCTCGGTATCGAGAAGATGCGGATTAGCCCGGGGATCAGCGCGGTTAGTCCGCTCGACCTCTATTTCATGCCTTATACGCACAGCTTGGTTGGGGCACTGGCATGGGGCGGCGCAGCAACAATCATCGTTTGGACGATCCTGCGCGATCGCAGCGCCGGGTTGCTGACGGGTGCTGTCGTAGTGTCGCACTGGCTGCTCGACCTGCTGGTCCACGTGCCCGACCTGACCATCTCCGGGAACCCACCCAAATTGGGGCTCGGGCTGTGGAATTATCCCGCCATCGAAATGCCGCTGGAACTGGCGATGACGTTCGGCGCGCTGTGGTTATACGTCCGCGCGCGGCGCCCGCAGTTAAGCCGCGCACTGCTGCTTGGGGCGTTGCTGCTGGGGCTGCAACTGTTCAACTGGTTTGGCCCGGTTGCGAGCGAAGTGACCCCCGGCACCAGCTATCTGGCGCTGCTTGCCTATGGACTGGTGACGCTGGCGGCATGGTGGATGGGGAAAAGCGCAGGCCACGACGCTCAAGCGGGCTAGCCCGAATGCTCGCGCCCGGCTATGCGCCCGCGCATGGCCCACACTGCTGACCCGATCACCCCAGATGTCGTTGCCGCTCATGGCTTGTCCGAAGAAGAATATGCCCTGGTGCTGCACGCGCTGGGGCGCGAGCCGAACCTGGTCGAACTCGGCATCTTTTCAGTCATGTGGTCAGAGCATTGCTCATACAAGTCGAGCCGGTTGCACCTTAAGAAGCTCCCCACCGAAGCCCCGTGGGTGATCTGCGGTCCGGGCGAAAATGCCGGGGTGATCGACATCGGAGATAATCAGGCCTGTATCTTCAAGATGGAGAGCCACAACCATCCGAGCTACATCGAACCGTATCAGGGCGCAGCCACCGGCGTGGGCGGGATCTTGCGCGATGTATTCACGATGGGCGCGCGGCCGATTGCCAATCTCAACGCGCTGCGCTTTGGCGATCCGAAGCATCCCAAAATGAAGTCGCTGGTCAAAGGCGTGGTCGCGGGGATCGGCGGCTATGGCAACTGCGTCGGGGTGCCGACGGTGGGCGGCGAGACCAATTTCCACAGCGCCTATGATGGCAACATTCTGGTCAACGCGATGACCGTGGGGGTCGCCGATCAGGACAAGATCTTCTATTCCGCCGCCACCGGCCTCGGCAATCCAATCGTCTATGTCGGCTCCAAAACCGGGCGCGACGGGATCCACGGCGCGACCATGGCCAGCGCCGATTTTGGCGATGACATCGACGCCAAGCGCCCGACCGTGCAAGTCGGCGATCCGTTCGTCGAAAAGTTGCTGATCGAGGCCTGTCTCGAGCTGATGGCGACCGATGCCATCGTTGCAATTCAGGACATGGGCGCAGCCGGGCTGACCAGCTCCAGCGTCGAGATGGCGACCAACGGCAAGGCCGGGATAATCCTCGACATGGACAAAGTGCCGTGCCGCGAGGAAGGCATGACGCCGTACGAAATGATGCTGAGCGAAAGCCAGGAACGGATGCTGATGGTGCTCAAGCCCGGCAAGGAGCCGATGGCCGAGGCGATCTTCAAAAAGTGGGAGCTGGACTTTGCGGTGATCGGCGAGGTCACCGATACCGGCCACATGGTGCTGACCTTCCAAGGCGAAGTGGTCTGCGACATCCCGCTCGGGCCATTGGCCGAAGACGCGCCGCTGTATGATCGCCCGCACCTCAGCCTCGAGGAATACAAGGTCTGGGCCAATGTCGCACCGCTCGGTGAAGTGCCTGAAAGCACCGATATCGGCGCGGACTTGCTCAAACTGATGGCCTGCCCCGATCTGGCTTCGCGGCGCTGGATCTGGGAGCAGTATGACAGTCAGGTCGGCGCGGACACGATGCAGAAAAGCGGCGGCGACGCGGCAGTGGTGCGGCTGCACGGGACCAAGAAGGCGCTGGCGATGAGCACCGACTGCACCCCGCGCTATTGCTACGCCGATCCCTACGAAGGCGGCAAGCAGGCGGTCGCCGAAACTTACCGTAATATCTCAGCAGTCGGGGCCAAGCCCATGGCAATCACCAATTGCCTCAACTTCGCCAACCCGCAGCGCCCTGAAATCATGGCGCAAATTGTCGAGTGCCTGCGCGGCATGGGCGACGCCTGCCGCGCGCTCGACTTCCCCATCGTGAGCGGGAATGTGAGTCTGTATAACGAGAGCAAGGCGACCGGCGGAGGGAGCGCAATTTTGCCCACCCCCGCAATCGGCGGTGTCGGCCTGATGGACGACCATGAGAAGATGGCGACGATTGGGTTCAAGGCTGAGGGTGAGGCAATTTTTAGGTTGGGTGCCTTGGTTGGTGAGCTTGGGCAGTCCCTTTGGCTGCGAGAAATTCATGGGCGCAAAGATGGCATACCGCCTACGACCGACTTGAAGCATGAACGCGAAGTGGCAGAATTTGTTCGCAAATTGATTGCCGAAGACGTTGCTACGGCTGTTCATGACGTAAGCGATGGCGGCACTATCGTTGCTGTGGTCGAGATGGCTCTTTCTGGCAATCTCGGAGCGGATCTTGTCCATTCGCTGTGGAATATGGAATTTTTGGACCGAGAAGTTTGGTTTGCCGAAGATCAGGGACAATACGTCGTCACTACTTCCGACAGCCACAACCTCCAAAAAATGGCGCATGAAGCCGGAGTGTCGTGTGAACTTATTGGTTTTACCGGAGGTACGGAAATATGCTGGAAAGAGGCAGGTTCCGTCCCCCTCACCGCGCTGCGCGAAGCCAGCGACAGCTTCTTCCGCGACTGGATGGAGGTCTAATGGCCGACCTTTACCTCAAGAAACTTGAGAGCGAACGCAAGCAGTTGTGGGCGAGTTGCCGCCTCAAAGGCCTGCCCAAAGGCACGCCCGAGCGCTTGCGGATCGATGCGCTCGATGAATTGATCAAAGCGCATAAGGGTAAGGCGAAGAACTAGCGCTTGGCTCGACTAAATCCTCTCCATTTTTCCGCTTGGACGAATGGGGAGGGCCGTGGACTCAGGCGGCTTTGGCCACCGGTGGGAGCAGATCATAAGGGTCAATCCCGGCAGCGCGCCACGTCGCATGCGCCGCGCGGTAATGGTGCGGCTCGACAATCCCGAATTCGGCGCGCACTTCGTCAAGCTGCCGCGCGAGTAGCTTCAGGATCGGCTGCTCGATAATCCGCGGGCAGACCTTGCCCATCCGCTGCGCCTCACGCACCGCACGCAGCACCGGCACCTTGACCGTCATTCGCTTCCAGATTTCCAGCGCCCCAGCATAACCGAGGAACAAGTGTGCCAGCGCCGGCTGTTGCCCATAGGTGAAGGCCAGCACGCATTGCTCGCCCAACGCATCGCGGCCAAAGCCAGAGATGATGTGCAAAAGATCGTGGGTGTCGCGCACCCGGCGGAAATACCAGTCGGCTTGGTCGCTGAAATACTGGTCAGGACGGCGATATTTGTCGAGTTCATCGACCAACCCCTGCGCCGAAAGTCCCTCGCGCTCCATGAAATCGCAATAGACGTGTCCCAGCGAACCCACGGGCAGTTTCCGCAATGCCGCGTGATCGTCGAGAATCACTACAAGCGAAGGCTCGCTGCGGCGGATTTCCTGCCCGCGATCGGTCGATAGGAATGCCACCGCTGCGCTGTATGCACCGCGCCACGGCAATGCTTCAAAAATCGGCGCGACCTCGGCGGTGTTTTCCTTGTCCTTGATCAGCTCTTTGAAATGATGCCACGCCTTGGGAAAATTGTAGCGCGGCGCAGGGCGGCGCGCGTCAATGATCGGAAGATCGTCAGCCAGAACGGCCGGAGCAAGCGTAGCGGTCAGCATGTTCATGGACTCGAATTAGCCTTTACTTACATTCATGTCAATATCGAATGTAGCTGGGTGCTTCCTAACATTTCATCCACTCTGCTTCGCGAATTCCAAGTAGGCGAAGCACATCGGTCAAGTCGCCCTCGTCGATCCAGCCGTGCGCCGCCGCGCGCGCTTTCGGCTTGGCGTGATAGGCGATGCCGTAGCAGGCAGCTTCCAGCATCGAGATATCATTGGCCCCATCCCCCGTCGCCAGGCTCGATCGGCCGCTGGCCCGGCCAATGCTGAGCCGCGCGGCTTCTTCTTCCAGCACCGAACGCTTGACGCTGCTGTCGATGATGGCGCCGGTGACGCGCCCGGTCAGCTTGCCATCCGCAATTTCAAGTCGGTTGGCGACCACGCGTTCGAACCCTAACCGTGCAGCCACCGGATCGGCGAACTGGTGGAACCCACCGGTCACCAGCACGGTGAGGCAGCCGAGCGATTTCAGCGTTGCCACCAGCGTCTTCGCGCCCGGCATCGGGGTGATCCGCTCGGCCAGGCAGCGTGCAATCGCCGCTTCGTCCAGCCCGGCGAGCAAGGTCACCCGCTCGCGCAAGGCTGCGGCGAAATCGAGTTCGCCCTGCATCGCGCGTTCCGTAATCGCCGCGATCTGCGGTTTGAGCCCGGCAAAATCAGCCAGCTCGTCGATGCATTCCTGCCCGATCATGGTCGAATCCATATCCGAAACAAACAGCCCGGGGAGCAGCGGCAGATGATCGGCGATCAGCACATCGGCGGGCGGCAGATGCCTCTCGAGCGCAGTGCGAAATTGCGGCCAATCGGCAGCGGTGGCGGCCTCGCAAATGATCTCGTCGGCCCCGCCCGGCGCAGCGAAATGCCGCGCGGCTAGGCCCTGCTGCGCGAGCGCGTCCAGCACTTGCGCCAGACTTGCGGACAACGCCGCCCGATCTGCTATTACCCGGGCAATGAGCACGCCGACACCTCCTGAAACGACCAGTCGGCCACCGCTCGCGCTCATCGCAGGGCCGACCGCGAGCGGCAAGAGCGATCTGGCGGTGCGGCTGGCCTTGGTGCTGGCGGCGCGCGGGCGTGAGGCCGTGGTGATCAACGCCGATAGCGCGCAAGTCTATGCCGATCTCGAAGTGCTATCGGCGCGGCCCACCGTGGCCGAAATGCGCGGCATCGAGCACCAGCTGTTTGGCACGTGGGATGCAGCGGTTGCCTGTTCTGCAGCCGATTGGGCGGCGGAGGCCCGCGCGGCCATTGCCGAGGTTCACGCGCGGGGCGCGGTGCCCATTCTGGTTGGCGGGACTGGTTTATATCTACGCACCTTGCTCAACGGGATTGCGCCGGTCCCGCCGATTGCGGCAGAGATCCGCGCGGCCGTCCGCGCCCTGCCCACCGCCGAGGCATACGCCGCCTTGCAACAGGAAGACCCAGCCCGC
>JAYVML010000163.1:0-6375 GCA_043758955.1 Novosphingobium sp.
GTCTTCGAGAAAACCGAGGTTTCATGCGCCTTGCAGCCAGATCGCTCGCGGCCAGAACCGTCAAATCCCGCTAACCAATTGATCTTGTTCAACTTTTAACCGGACACTACTGTCCCTCGATGAAAATTTCGTCCGTTTCACAATTCGGTCCCAATTCGATCCAACGGCCGCACCTTGCGGCTACTTGATCCGCACCTTGCGGCTACTTGATCAGTGCTTCCTTAGATTTTCGGGGTGTAGCTCATGAAAACAATCCTGCGCTTTTTGAAGCTGACATTGCTTGCCGCCAGCCTTTTAGTGATGGCTTCTTGCGGAGGTGGAGGGGGTGGCGGAAGCGCGACTGCTAGCCAACCTGCCGCTGCAACGAGCACCGGCTTGTCAGTAGTGCAAGTCGACGATGCAACAAACCCTATCATCGCGGTAGCGACGGACAATACCGGGATGGAGAAACTCGCCCTCATCGGCACAAAGGACTCTTCCGGCAATCCGTTAATCCTAACTCAAGCTTGGTATATCTCCCCATCAGGTAACGCCGGCATACTTACGATCGGGTCGAATGGACTGCCGACAAGCTTTTCCGATGCGGTGGGTAATAGAGTGACGTTTGCTAACTTCACAAGCACCACGATGGATATCGCGCTGTTCGACCCAACAGGAAACAAAGTGGTCGGACCGGTAACGATCAATGTGGACCCTACGGTTCTGACAAATTTGTCGATGACAGCGGGGGCCTTAGTCTCGTCGCGCGCCAAGGCGCGTTCGCTGCAAGCGGACGCCTTTTTGGGGATATCGGCCCAGGACTGGATAAGTACGGAAATTACCGCCATGGGGACGGCGGTCGGCCTTGGTGGGTGCGCGTTAGTTTTTCTTGCACCTACTCCGGCATTTCCGCTTGCGGCATTGGGCATAGCCTCGTGCGTGTCGACGCTGGTTATAGCGACACAAGATGTATTGGGAGTGAAGCCCACATTTGGCTTTTCCGTCGCAAGTAATGCCGTTAGCATTGCCAACGACTGCCTTACCCCCACTATCGCCGATCCAACTAACTGTCTCACTTCGGTGGTTCTTGGTGCGGTGCGGTTGAGCGTGAATAAATTGGCTCCGCCACCCTCCGTACCGACGAATTTGACGGTCTCATCTATCAATCAAAATCAAATCCGTTTCTATTGGACCGGATCAACGGATGACGTGCCGATTGATAGATACAGCGTCTATCGCGACGGTAGTAAAATAGCTGATGTGGGAGGTGTAGTCTACACTGACCTCAATGTGCTTCCTGGGGTGCAGTATTATTATACCGTCATCGCTCAAGATTCAAATGGAAACAGTTCTGGAGCAAGCAAGCCACTTCGTGCGACGATCCCTCAAACCACACTATTCGTGAGCAGCACGACGCCAGTAAGTGACGCCACCGGGGTAGCTGTCAATGGCGCAGTTTTTACAACGTTTAGCGGCGCGATTGACACGGCAAGCCTTAATGCATCGACCTTTACGGTAACTGGTCCGAGCGGAATGGTCGCAGGTGCGGTCTCCTATAACGCTGCCACAAACAGTGCCGTATTTGCGCCTTCGGCAAACCTCGCCTATGCCTCGACGTACACAGCCAACGTCACGGTCGGGGTGAAAAGCCTCACGGGCAGTTCACTTGCATCCGATTACTCGTGGACATTTACGACGGAAAGTTTTCCTCAGCCGACGGTCAAGGTATCTGTAAATCAGACGACTATTGGGGCCGGAGGACAGGCGACGTTGAGTTGGTCGAGCATGAACGCCACTTCATGTACGGCGTCCGGCGGTTGGAGCGGAAGCCAGAGTATGAGCGGAAGCACGACGGTCTCGCCTACGGCGACGACGACCTACACGCTAGCTTGCACCGGGGCGGTTGGCACTGCCATTAACAGCGCCACAGTGACCGTCACGTCAATAGTTACCCCTCCGACAGCTTGCACGGCACCGCAGACTTTGGTCAATGGGCAATGTGTCACACTGGCGCCTGCGACACCGGTCATCAGCTCGCTGTCCTTTACGTCGGCAACGGCGGACTCGGCAAACAGAACGTTGACCATTTACGGCAGCAACTTTGCCGCCGGCGACGTGGTGCAGTACCGATGGCTCAATCCGGCGGGCAGTTCCACTTCCTCGGCTTCGGTCAGCTCGACCTCGCAGCTCTCAGCGAGCTTCAACCCGGGTGCGGTGAACGACACGATCTATGTGAAGGTTTGCCAGTCGTCGTCCAGCACGGCATGCTCGGGTGAGCAGGCGATTGCGGTCAGTGCGCCGGCGCCTGCGACACCGGTCATCAGCTCGCTAAGTTCAAATTCCATAAATGGCTCGTGCTCTGCTCAATCCCTAACCATATACGGGAGTAATTTCGTTAGCGGCGCTACCGTGAATCTTTACGATTTGACGAATAACATTCCTTACTCGAACAAAACAACGGTCTTTAATTCCTCTGGGCAATTAACCTTGTCCGCCAACTTTGGCGGTTCGGCAGCCAATTGGTCTCTGACTGTTGTTAATCCTGGAGGATCGAGTTCGTCATCCGCAAACTTCTCTGTTGTCGGCCCTTCGATTACAGGTGTATCTCCGAACCCTGTGCCGCGCATAAATGGCCAACAAACCATCACGTTCTATGGCTCAGGTTTTCTCAGTGGTGCAGCGGTCCAAATTGATGATGGGACCGGGCCATACGCAAAAACCCCGAGCGTGCTGTCCAGCAGCCAACTGACAATCTCAGCCTACTTGACTAACAACCCGGCAACATGGAAGGCAAGTATCAGGAACTGTCCCAACCTTGGAGACACATGGTCACCTTGGTTTTATTTTTAGCCAGTCCGTTCTCACTGAGAATCGGCATAGGGGGCCCTCATCATAGAAGGCACCCCTGCCACACCACCCGGCATGCGGGTCCGCACCGGGCGGTTCGAGAGCTTGAGGTCATGAGAGCCGGGGTACCCCCATCCGGTCGAAGTAAGCAACGGTCAGCACACAGTTGAGCAACATGGCGCTGTTGCGCCACCAGCGGCAGCTATACAGCGCCACCCGTTTGGCAACATCATCATCCGCACCAAGTGCGGTGAGTGCCCGGTAGATCGTCCGTGGCCGCTTCCAATGTTTGAGCTGGATTTCGCAGGGCCGACTACGTCACTTCCCATAGAAACTAACCGAAATCCGGCTCGGCCCCGCGTGACGTGGTGCTCTTGCATCACCACAAGGCTGCGCCGCTTCACCTCATCCGGGATGGGTCTTGGTGGCTGGCTACGTCGGGCGACTCGAGCGACCTGACGCTACCCCGTGAATACGTACGTTACGTCAAGCGCACTGGCGTAGCGCACAACCCGCTTCGCGCAGGAGAGAAGCTTGAAATCCGCATCGATGAGCAGTTGCGCGCAGTACAGAACGACCGGCGCCTCGTCCGATCATTCTTCGGCACGCCTTCTGTCGCCTATATTTCGGACTGCTGAGTAACGAGCAGATTCTTTGACAGGCGCGCGCCCATCTTGCCGCCGGCCCCGAAGAGGGCAATTTTTTCGTTTATTTGCATCAGGCCTTCGGATAAAACAGCGGCGCTCCTTCGCAGGGGACGTCGAGCCACTCCACTTGTCCCTTGGACACTTCGGTGACGAAAATCTTCTTACCGCTGCGCGCAAAGCAAAGGTTCGTGGGGCACGCACCATCGAGCGGCAAGCGCTCAGCAACGTTGCCACTCCCGTCCAGGACAGTCACGTTTTTCTGCCCGTAGACGGCACAGTAAAGCCTTCCGTCTGCTCCAAACTTCATGCCGTCCGGGCCTTTGAAACCTGGCTGCTCGTCAAGCTGAATGACGTTGCCGAACATCTCGCGAGTTGCGGACTTGGACAAGTCGTAGCGGTAGACATCACCGGTGAACGATGCGTTTGCGTAAAGCGCATTGTCGGGCCCGAAGGCAATGCCGTTCGTGAAGCGGATCTTGCTGTCGATCAGCCGAACAATTCGCATCTGCTTCGGGTCGATCTCATAGACCCGCCCGTCCCAGTCGAAGTCCATGAAGCCCTTGGCAAAGTCTTGACCGTCGAGAAAATCCGTCATGGCCATGCCCGAGTCGGTCATGTAGAGATTCCCATTGGGACCAAAAGCCAGGTCGTTGGGAAAAAAGAATCGGCCGTGTCGCTCGTCGCCCTCCAGCCGCTTGACTTCATTGCCCGCTGGATCGATGCAGATCAACGCTCGAAGGCCCGCCTCTGCGACCCAGAGCATGCCGTTGCCATCGATCGCAAGTCCGTTGGGGCGGCCTTTCGTGTTCCGCACAACCTTGCGCTCTCCCGTCGGACTGAGATGGGTCACGTTGAGCGCGTTGTCGGACATCTCGGTCACGAACATCGAGCCGTCCGGCAGGGCGACCGGTCCTTCCGGCGCGCCGATATCGGTTGCAAAAATTCCTGAGGCCATTGGTCATTCCTTGTCGTGTCAGAGTACTTGGTCGGTGCTGGGGTCAATCAGGATGCAGCGGTTCATGTCGACTGCAAACTCTAGTGGCTCGTGTACTTCGGGCAGGTCATGTGCACCCAATTCGGCGGTCACTTCGGTTTCCCCAATCCGAGCAGTGACGTAAGTACGGGTGCCTGTTGGCTGGACGATCTCCGCTTTTGAAGGCACACGCTCCACACCCGGCGGTAACGGCGCCGGCCCGGCGAGGGCAAGGTGCTGCGGCCGCAGGCCAAGAAGAACTGCGCGCTACCTGCCCCGCGCGCGGGGTTCGGTTGCTCAGAGTGAACCGCTCTCAGAGTGAAGCCGTCTCCGGCTTCGTGGCATTTCCGCTGTCGGCTGCCCGGTAGGCCGCTTCGACGAGTGAGAATGTCTTCAGATTGTCAACGCCGCTGGTTTCGGCCTCGTGTCCGGCCTGCCACGCCTCGATGATGGCGCGTTGGGTCTTGAGAACGCTTTCCTGAAGCGTATGCCAGGGTTGCTCCGACCACGGCAGCAAGGGCGAGCTGACTTGCGTTTCGGTGGATTTTTGGCCGGCGGTCACGATCATGCGGAAATCCTCGAGCAGCTTGATCGAGCCTGTGTCGCCTTCGATGGTGATAAGGGTCTGCAGAACGGGATCGGGAATCTGCCGCGACTCGTAGGTCGACTCGACGATCGAAACTGCGCCCGACTCATGGCGCAGGAGCATCGTAGCGGTGTCCTCGCCAATGTTCTTCGGGTTGCGCCGCTGCGTCTCGCAGCTGAGATGCCTGACCTCGCCGAGGAAAAAGCGCGCAAGGTCGAGGATGTGGATGCCGCTGTCGAGGATCACCAGCCGATTCTCGAGATGGAAATAGGGCTGGGTTTTGTAAATATCGAAGCCGAAGCGGAAGGAGAGGCGCCCCCAGGACGGCTTACCGATCACGCCCGACTCGAGAACGGTCTTCACGCAACGCATCGGCGTCTGGAAACGGAAGTTCTCGTGGACCGCTAGTGGCACGCCCGCGTCATGCGCAGTCTTCACGATCGCCAGGCTAGTCTCCCAGTCGGGAGCGAGCGGCTTCTGCACGATCGTGCGAACCCCATGGCTTGTTGCCAGGCGCACGAGGTCGAGATGAGTCTCCATGCGGGTTGCGATGTCGACGAAATCTAGTTTTTCGTTGGCAAACAAAGCGACCGGGTCGTTGTAATGCCGGGGAATGCCGAAAGCCTCGGCAGCGGCTTTGGCCTTGGCTGCATCGATGTCGCAGACCGCGATCAGTTCGATGCCTTCGGCGCGCAAATCCCGCCAGGCATTGAGGTGATTTTGGGCGAAGAAGCCGCAACCGATCAGTGCACCGCGCATCCTGTTTCCTCCCCGTCGATACGCTGCACGCCGAGTGAACGCAGCAGCCCTACTGAATCCACCATCGCCCAATGCTCGAGCATGCGGCCGTCCTCGCCGAACCGGAAGAGATCGAAGACTTCGACGTCAATGGCGTTGCCGGTCGGCGGGTTGCCGAACATGTGGCCCTTGTGCGTGCCCTTGAAGCGCAGACAGGCCAGCACCTTGTCGCCTTCTCCAATCACCGTGTGAATATGCAGGCTTAAGTCGGGCACACCAGTCAGCAGCACGTCGTGATGGTGCTGCAATCCAGGAGGACCGACGACCTCATAGGGAAGGCTGGGGTCATGGCGCTTGAACTCGGGCGCAATGTTTATTTCCCACCATGCCTTGTCGCCTTTTACGAAGGCGTCAAAATATTCGAGCGTTACGCGCTTCCTGTCTTCGATTAGAGTCATTGTTTCTCCTAAACGTAGTTTTGTTTTAGGGTCGTACGGAAATATGCGGTTAGGGCTCGTTCTTGAATAACTTGCACATTTGAATTGCTGAACTTGGGCGCTGTGCGCCTAGGATCGCATCCCAATCCAGCGGCCAAAAGAATAGGT
>JAYVML010000164.1:0-5374 GCA_043758955.1 Novosphingobium sp.
CCCATTCCTAAGCTGATAGGCTGCCGGGCTTCCGAGCCATGAATAGCCTACCGAACCAAACAACGTGACCTGCGGTCCGACCGACTTGTACAGCGCGACGTTGACGCCGTAATCGGTTTTACCCGTGCCAATCGTGGTATCGGCAGTAGGCAGCTTCACATTCCCGCCCAGTTCAATGACCGGCAACGCGCCGCTTTCATTGGTCAGGCGATAGGCAGCACTTAGAGTTAGATCGCCGAGACCTTGCCGTTTTGCAACCGCAGTTGGGCTGGACGAACCGACCACTACACCGCCCACAATCTGGCCTGGGCCGGTGATCCAGATATACGGCAGCGAGGCTTGCAACCGCAGGCGCCCGAGTTGGGCCTTGGCTTCGATCGGGACCGACTTGATGCTGGTGTCCAGCGCCGCGCCGTATTTCCCAACCGAGTAATCGAAACCGGTTGAAAGTTCAAAACTGTTGGTTTCTGCTTGAGCAGTAGCGTCGTTATTGGCGGCTATCGCGCTGGACGATTGATCGGTACCGTTTGCGGCCATTGCACTGCCGCTTATGGCTGCGAGACCAAGCGCGGCGAATTTGACAGATTTCATTTTTTAACCCTTACGTTCTGCCGGCTGCGGATCCCGCCCAAGCCGACTGTGTGTTGAATTCCCTGGCGCCACGACAATTCACTACGACTGAAGCGAAGTGGTTAATTGCAATAATCGTCTTCCACAGCGTCCGCAAATCTCATTTCAGCCAGTCTTCCCATTTCACGTCCTACATTGCTCAAAAACCTGGTGCTCGACACTGAAACGATCCAACCCGTGAAATTACCCCAAAAACTTTTTCCCAGTCCTGCGAAATAGCGGATGTTCGGGCAATTCGCTCCAATTCTGGCCTGGTTAGGGCGTACATCGTCGCATCATCTGCCGCTCTAACCCGGTGCGCAAATCTCGCGAGCGATGATCGCAAACTCCTCGACACTCAAGGTTTCCGCTCGGCGCTGGCTTTCAATGGCCAGTGTGTCGAGGGCGGCGAGTGCACCGGGTAGTCCCTTCAAACTTTGCCGCAGCATTTTCCTGCGCTGGCCGAACGCCGCTTCGGTCAGGCGTTCCAGCATCCTCGCCGAAACGCCTGCGGGCATCGGCTTGGGCACCAAGTTTATTACCGCACTCATCACCTTGGGTGGCGGCGTAAAGGCGCTGCGATGGACTTTCATCGCGATCCTGGCTTGCGCGCGCCATTGTGCGAGTACGGCCAGCCGCCCGAACGCACTGCTGCCTGGCGCTGCGACGATCCGTTCGGCCACTTCCTGCTGGAACATCAAGGTCAGGCTGGTCCATTGCGGAGGCCACGTTGCACCGCTCAGCCAGCCAACGAACAAGGCGGTCCCAACATTGTAAGGCAAGTTTGAAACGATGTGGAACGGCCCGTCAATTCCGTGTGGTACTTTGGTAGCGTCGCCTTCGATCACCGTCAGCTGTCCGGGAAAAGCCTCGGCCAGTTCAGCCAACGCAGGCATGCAGCGACGATCCATTTCGATCGCGGTGACGATGGCACCGCGGCGAAGCAGCGCGCGGGTCAACCCTCCGGGGCCAGGCCCGACTTCGAGCACTCGCAGGCCCGCCAGATGACCGGGTATCCTGGCAATCCGGCCAAGCAGCTGCTCATCAAGCAGGAAGTTCTGCCCCAGCGCCTTGCTGGCCGCGAGGCCGTGGCGCGCGATCACTTCGCGCAATGGCGGAAGTTCAGTCACCTTGACGCCGTGCAGCGCATTCGCCCGCCATACGAATTGCGGCGATCATCGCACCGGGATCGGCGGTGCCGGTGCCTGCGATATCAAAAGCTGTCCCATGATCGGGGCTGGTCCGGACCAACGGCAAACCCAGAGTGACGTTCACGCCATTATCGAACTCCAGCGTTTTCAAAGGGATTAGCGCCTGATCGTGATACATGCATAGCGCCACATCGTAGCTGCCGCGCGCGTGGGCGGTGAACAGGCCATCGGCGCTGTGCGGGCCGGTGATCTGGATCCCTTCGGCGGCCAGCGCGGCGACAGCGGGGGCAATGATGTGGCTGTCTTCGGCGCCCATCCGACCCTGTTCGCCCGCATGGGGATTGAGCGCGGCCACCGCGATCCGCGGGTGCTCGATCCCGAAATCGCGCACCAAAGCCATAGCGACGATCCGCGCTTTGCGTTCGATCAGCGTGCTAGTGATCAGGCCAGGCACGTCGCGTAGCGCAACGTGAACGGTCAGCGGCACGGTGCGTAGCTGCCGCCCGGCCAGCATCATCACGGCATCACCGGGCGCATAGGAGCAGGCGGCGGCGACGAATTCGGTTTGGCCGGGATAGGCAAAGCCTACTTCGGCGAGCAATGCTTTAGCAATCGGGGCAGTGACCAGAGCAGATGCTTCCCCGCGAATGACCAGTTCTGTCGCTTCGCCAAGCGAAGCAAATGCCAATTTGGCCCCAGCTCGATCAGGCTTGCCCGGAGAATAAATCCCATCAACTCCGGCCAGGACTGGCAGCGAATGGCCAAAGCAATTGAACGCCTCCGCGGGATGGAACAGTTCCGCAATATTCACTGGGATGCCGCGCCGAGCCGCTGCCGCGCGGAGCACTTCGGCACCGCCGGCAACGAAGAACGGCGGCAAATCGTAGTCTTCGCGGTGCATCCAGGCGGCAGCAATTAATTCCGGCCCAACCCCCGCTGGATCGCCCAGCGAAATGGCGAGGGGTGGCAGGCTCATCAGCTGCCGTAATCGATTACCGCATCGCGGCGCAGATCGCGCAAATAGGTTAACGAGCGCTTATTGATGCGCTCGTCGACGATCTGGCCCTCGACTTGGTCAAATGTCGGAGCGCCACCAGCCGCCGGATCATCGCGTCCGCATAACATCAACACTCGCACTCCTTCGGTAATCGAGCCGAACGGCGGGGTAGTTTCACCTAAGCTTAGGCCCAGCACCATAGTCTGCAGCTGCGCGGGCAATTCCCGGGCCTTGATTTGCTCGTTGTTCACGACTTCGGCACCCAAACCGCGCGCGATAGGATCGACCGTAGCGCAGCCATGCGCTCCCTTCATCGCTTCGGCGAATTGCTTGGCTTTGTCGGTGGCTTGCGCTTGGGTGGTGCCGGGAGCGAAACTGACAGAAATCTGCTTCAGGTTAAGCACCGCGTCGCGTGGATCAGCCGTCAGCACCTTGCGCTTGTCGATCAGCAGTACGATCGAATAACCGCCACGCACTTCGACTGGCCCGACCAGCTGGCCGGTTTCAAGCGCGGCCACCGACGACTGCAATTCGGGCGGCAGCATGCCTAACTTAACCCACCCCAGATCGCCTCCAACCGGCGCGGTTGAAGCTTCGGAATACTGCCGTGCATAGGCAACGAAGCTGCCGCCCTGCTTCAGTTGCTCGACGATCTTTAGCGCGTTCTTTCCGACCGCGTCGTGGTTCTCGCTATTGGCGTAAAGGAAAATTTCACCGATCCGGTATTCATCGGTGCCCTTGGCCTCTTCCTGGCGTTTGATGGTTTCGCGCACCTCGTCGTCCGAAACATTGACGAATGGGGTGACGTTACGGCGCAGCAGCCGCTGCCATGACATTTCGCCGCGAATCTGGCGCTTAAGCGAATTCCCCGAAGAACCTATCTTGACCAGATAAGTGTCAAGCGCCTTAGGGTCTTGGCCGAAGTTCTGCCTGGCGATCCGGTCATAGCTAGCATCGACTTCATCTTCGCTGACCACCAAATCCTGCGATTTGGCTTCCTGAATCTGCAGGGTTTCGTCCATCAGGTTGCGCAAGACTTGAAGCCGCAACCGTTGGAGCTCTTCGGGAGCGATTTTCCCGCCGCTGGCTGCAACCACAAGCGCGACCCGCTGATCGACGTCGGTTCCGGTAATCACTTCACCATTGATGATAACTGTGGCGCTGCGATGGTTAGCATCTATTTTGCCGAAAATTTGCGGATTTTCGGGCAGGGAAAGGGGTGTAGAAGGGGTTTCTTGCGCCGGCGCGACGGTGCCGAGCGACAGCGCGCCAAGTGCCAACGGCAAAAAGGCCACACGAAGCATGATACGAGGGCGAGTGCTGGTAATCACCGTTCTAAAATTCCCATTTACCGCGCGGGGAGCCGCACCGAAGTTGCCCGGCCAATGCCGTTCTGCGGCTTAACCTTGGCTGAGCAAGCGCGGATAGCGCTTTTGCGGCAACCTGCCAATCACCAGTTAGAGCTATCACCGAAAGCCCAGATTGCGCACTGCGATGTGGATCTGGAAGGTATTGCCGCGCCGTGCGTCGCCGGTCGCAACATAGTCGCGCCTCCAAGTCACGTCGAATTCGAGGCAGTCATCCTGATAAGCCACACCCAACCGCGTGCGGATCGGTTGGAACCCGTCGACGTTGGTCGAAGTAGGATCATCGTTCTTGCCGGTTAAGTCGAACACGCCCGAGCCGAATACCGACCAATAACGGGCAAAGCCAGCTCGCCCGGCCAAGCGCAATTCCTCGCGGTCCTTTAGGTCTTCGATCCCACCGCTGATATGGCGGTTGAGCCGCAAGTAGCCAACCTCGAGATAGGTTCGCTGTGTCCCCACGGCCGCGTCAAATTCGTTTCGGCGGATCGCAAAGTTGTCCTTGTCCAGCCGAAAGCGGTGCGTGAACTTCACGACATCGCGAAATCGCACTTCGGTCCGCCCGACAATGTCAGAAGTGCGCGAACTGAGTCCGGTTCCATCGGGCAGCAGGGTCGGGCGGTTGGTTAACCGGTACGATTGCCCGATGGTGGTGTTGATCCGCCAGCCCGGCCGCTCAAACTGCCAGTCGAGTCCAAAAGTGAACCGTGTCCCGTCTTCGATCCGATCGTAGCCAGGAAAGCGGTTGAGCGCGAATAGATTGGAATCCTCCAGATCGATCGCGCGGGCGTCTTCGTTGGGAACTTCGAGATTGCGCAGGGTCGGACTTGCCACGATCTGGAACCGCGGGGTGAGCACCTGAGTCCCGCCCAGGAAATTGCCGACGAAGGGCCATCTGACATCGAACGCCATCATGGCGACGCCGCGGGCTTGCCAGCCGGGATTGCCGCGATAAATCACCGTCGGGGTGAGCGCGTTTTGGTCCGAATGATAGATGTCGCCGCGCGCCAGAGCAGTGAGGGTTATTTCCTGTCCCAGCGACGTGATCCGGCGCATGTCCCATTGGGCACTGGCAAAAGCGCGCTGGGTGTCCTGCCCGTTGGTGCGGGTGATTGCCAGTGAGTTCACCTGGAGTTGCACCCGCCCGCCGAGCCACGGATCGGTGAGCCGACGCCGATAGTCGATCTCGGGAATCGCGAATGGCACCTGACCCTGAGCATCGCCCACGCGCAGCGTTTGGGTTGCCCAGCCAG
>JAYVML010000165.1:0-1824 GCA_043758955.1 Novosphingobium sp.
TCTGGGCCGGATTTTCGATATTCTGGGTGGGCTGCTCGGACAAAAGACGCCCGAATTTCTCAATGCTGCGGGGTTCAGCTCGAGCCCCCACCTGTTCTATTCGGGCAATGACAACCGCCCGGGCAAGAACGGCGAATGGTTCCAGCTGTTCCAGATCGGCTTTGGCGGCATTCCTGGTCGCCCGCTGGGTGATGGACCAGATGGTCACTCGCTGTGGCCAGGCTTCACCAACGTCCCCAACGAATTCCTCGAGCGCTACTTCCCGATGATAATCGAACGTTATGAAACCGAGCCAGACAGCGGCGGCGCCGGCCTACACCGCGGCGGCAACGGCATCCACATGACTTACCGCTTCCTTGAATGCGGGACGATTTCGATCCACGACGATCGCTGGTTCGTGCCGCCTTGGGGGGTAAATGGCGGCCACCCGGGTCAGCGCGCCCGCAAGGTCTTGGAGAAGGCCGACGGTACCCGTATTATTATTGGCAACAAGGTAGAAGATGTGCGCGTGGAGGTCGACGACCAGCTGCACTTCATCACTTGGGGTGGCGGTGGCTGGGGCGATCCGCTTGAGCGTGATGCTGCGCTGGTTGGTAAAGAGGTTACTCAGGGTCTCGTTACGCCGCACGGCGCGCGCGCCTATGGTGTGATCGTTGACGAAAATGGCGCAGTTGACACGGCCGCAACCGAAGCATTGCGCGGACAAATTCGCCAGGGTCGCGGGGAGTTACCGCTGTTCGACTATGGACCAAATATTGACACTCTGCGCGAACGCTGTCTCGCCGAAACTGGCTTGCCTGCTCCAATCCAGCCTGTTTGGGCGCAACGCGAGGCGGTGGAATAGGCCATGAAGAATACGGGCGCACTTCAAGGCATCCGCGTTGTTGAGCTAGGGCAGCTGCTCGCCGGACCGTTCTGCGGGCAGCTACTTGGCGATATGGGCGCGGACGTGATCAAGGTTGAGCCACCCGGCGCAGGCGATCCGATGCGCGAGTGGGGCCAGGGTGAGGTCAAGGTCCAGTGGGAAGTGGTCGCACGAAATAAGCGCTCGGTCTCTGCCAACATGCGTGTGGCGGAGGGCCAGGATTTGGTCCGAAGGCTAATCGCTCATGCTGACGTACTGATCGAAAACTTCAAGCCAGGAACTATGGAGAAATGGGGTCTGGATCCACAACAACTGCTTGAAGAACAGCCCGGCCTGATCATTGCCCGAATGTCTGGGTATGGTCAGAGCGGACCCTATTCAAATCGTGCCGGGTTTGGCGGGATCGGAGAGGCGATGGGCGGCTGGCGTTACATAGTGGGCGAGCCCGACCGTGCGCCGAGCCGCATGGGCGTATCAATCGGTGATACGCTGACTGCTACTTACGGCTGCATGGGTGTGCTTGCCGCGCTTCATCACCGCAATCGTACAGGCCAAGGCCAAATAGTCGACGCGGCGCTCTATGAAAGCGTGCTGCAAGTGATGGAGGGACTGGTCCCGGAATACGACTACAACGGTTTTGTCCGTGAACGATCAGGCTCGATTTTGCCAGGTATTGCGCCGTCCAACGTCTATATTTGCAAGGACGGCGAATACATGATCGGGGCTAACAAGGATTCGCTTTGGCAACGGCTCGCCGAAGCGATGAAGCAGCCTGAACTGGGGCACGATCCGAAATATGCCACCCATCTAGCGCGCGGGCAAAACCAACTCGAGCTTGACGAATTGATTAATGCCTGGACCGCCAACTTGACGGTTGCGGAAGTCGACGCACTGATGATTGCCAATTCGATCCCTGCTGGGCGCGTTTACCGGGCGCCAGAAATGCTCGTCGACCCGCA
>JAYVML010000166.1:0-20651 GCA_043758955.1 Novosphingobium sp.
TTGCCTTCGTCGGACTGGGGCTGGCATCCTATGTGCATACTTTTGCACCAGGCTTGCCGCTAATTGGCCTTGCGATTGCCGGGATCTGCCTGGCCGGGCTGATTTCGATTCTGGGGATCAAGAGCAATGCGTTGATCACCGGGGTGTTCCTCGCGGTTGAGCTTGTCGCCTTGCTGGTATTGATCATTGTCGCACTTACCCACCTGACCAATCCGCTTTCAACAGTGCTGCAGCATCCAGTTCAGCTGGTGCACGACCGCCTTTCCGCAACACCGCTTGTTACCATGGCGATTGCCATGGTTGTGGGTGTCTGGACAACCGGAGGAGCGTCCTGGGCGCTGTATTTTGCAGAAGAACTGCAAGATGTTCAGCGGCAGATCGGGCGCGTGGTGGCTTGGTCGGGGGCGATCGCCAGCCTGACGATTGCCATCCCGATGGTGCTGGTTGTGCTGGCAATCGACGACATGCCAGCCGTGCTGCGCAGCGAAGCACCGATCGCCGCATTTCTGGACCGGAGCGCCGGGACCTTGGTTGGCAATCTGGTCATCATCGGGGTCATTGCAGCGATGTTCAACGCGCTGGTGGCCAGCCTGATGGGGCAAGCCAGGCTGCTTTTCGCAGTGGGCCGGGACGGTGCCTTTCCGGCGCGGATCAGCCGGCTATTCGCGACGCTGCACCCCCGTTTTCGTTCACCCGTTGGAGCGACGCTTACGCTGATGTGCGTGGCCTCGGTGTTGACGTTGCTGGGCGAACGCTGGCTGCTGATTATCATCAGCGGCAATGTTTCGGACTATATACTCATCGCACTTGCGGTGTGGATCGGGCGCCGGACCGGGCTGACTGGCCGGATCTTTGCAGCACCGCTGCATCCGTTGGTCCCCGTGCTTGGAGTGTTGGGCGGGGTCGGCGCGATTTTTGCCGATTGGCAGGATATTGACGCTGGCCGACCAAGCATGGTTCTGCTGCTGGGTGTGTTCATCGCGTCATTGCTGTTTTACAGCTGGCGCCGCCGCAAACTGGGCCATGAGATTGTTCTCAGCGGGACCGATGGTGAAGGTGTCTGACCGGAGCCGCCGGTCGAAGGAACGATTGGCAAATCAGGAGTATTGGGCATCCGTTACCGTGTGATCTTTAGCGGCGTGATCGCCGCCTGCGTACTATCGGCCTGCACGCCCTCCAAACTTGCCTATGGCCAAGTTAAAAGCGCGCTGATTGGGGCCGGACTGTCGGAGCGCAATTCGGCCTGCATGGCGAACAGGATGACGGACAAGCTGAACCTCGTGCAGCTTAACCGGCTCAAGCAGCTGAAGGGTGAGCACCGCACGCTCGGCCAATTTGTTGGCGCGGTGCGGCGGGTGAATGATGCCAAGGCGCTTGAAGTGACGGTCAGTTCCGCCGCGCTGTGTTCGGTCGGTCTGGGCGGATAACGCCGCTGCCGGATTGACTTACACCGCTGTCAGTCCATCATACGCCGCATGAGGATGCCCACAGCCATAACCGCTGCGGCCTCGGCGCTTGCCCTGGCTGCTCCGCTTCACGCCAAGACGATCCAGGTTAGCGCCGGGGACGGGGCACAGACCCGCTTGCAGGAGGCGTTGATCGCAGCGCAACCCGGCGATGTGGTTGAACTGGGCGCGGGGCGCTTCGTGCTGACCGATGGCTTGTCGCTCGATGCCGACGGCGTGACCGTGCGCGGCGCGGGGATGGAGGCGACTGTGCTCGATTTTGCGGGCCAGAAGGGTGCGGGCGAGGGGCTGCTGATCACTTCTGACAATGTCACCGTGCGCGATTTCGCGGTTGAGAACACCCACGGTGACGGGATCAAATCGAAAGGCGCGGACAATATCGTCTATTACCGCGTGCGGGTGGCGTGGACCGGCGGACCGAAGGAAACCAACGGCGCTTACGGGATTTACCCGGTCTCCAGCAGCGGCGTGCTGATCGATGGTTGCAAGGTCTCGGGAGCATCGGATGCAGGCATTTATGTCGGCCAATCCAAGGCGATCACGGTGCGCTACAACATGGTCGAGCAATCGGTCGCCGGGATCGAGATCGAGAACAGCCGCGACGCGCTGGTCACCGGAAATCTGGTCACGCGCAATACTGGCGGTATCCTGGTGTTCGATTTGCCCAACCTGCCGGTGATGGGCGGGGGCAATACGCTGATCGTGGATAATCTGGTAGTCGCCAACGACACTCCCAATTTTGCGCCCAAAGGCAATATCGTTGCCAGCGTGCGGCGCGGCACCGGGGTGATGGTGATGGCGAATGATCTGGTGACGGTGCGCAGTAACACCTTGGCCAACAATCCGACCGCGCAGATCATGGTAATTGCCTATCCGCAGACGTTCACCGACAAAACATACAACCCGCTGCCGCGCCGGGTGCTGATCGATGCCAACACGGTGATCGGTGGGGGCAAAGATCCCCAGCTGCCCGGCGGTGATCGGCTGGTGGCAAGTTTTGGCGGAGCCCTGCCAGCGGTGATCTGGGACGGCCGCGGCGCTCGGCCTGGCGTTAAACAGAAGATGGTCATCCTCTCGCTGGGCGTTTCCGGGCCGAATGCCGATTTGGCTGCAGCAACGACCAGCGCAATCGTCGCAATGCCGGTTAAATCCGCAGCGGCTGCGACCCCCTTGGGTGCGCCGACCGCGCTGGACGTGCGCGCGCGGTCGTGAAGTTGTTCGCTGCGGCGTTGGTGCTGGCGGGCAGCGCGCTGGCTGCGCATCCGGCTGTACCGGTTGCGCCAGAAGTGCACGATACCGCAATCACCGGTAGCGCGTATCCTGCCACGCTGAGTGAATACGGGTTCTTTGCAGACAACGCAAAGCAGCAGCCTGCGCCGGGCGTGACGCCCTACCGGCTCAATACGCCGCTATGGTCGGACGGCGCCGAGAAGCTGCGGTTCGTCTATCTGCCGACTCACACCAAAGCTTTGGCTGATGGTCCCGGCTTGCTCCAACTGCCAATCGGCGCGGCCTTGATCAAGACGTTCAAATTTAGCGGAAAGCTGATCGAAACCCGCGTGCTGCTGCACCGGTCTGAAGGCTGGGTGCCCTTGCCGTATGTGTGGGACGCTGATCAGCGCGAAGCGCGGTTGACACTGGGTGGCAAGCGGATCGAACTGACCGCGTCCGACGGCCAGCCGCTCAGCTATGCCGTGCCCAACAAGAACCAGTGCAAGGAATGTCACGGAGTATCCGGGCAAGTTACACCGATTGGACCCAAAGCCTATAACCTGGCGCCGGCATGGCTGGCTGCGCTGCAACAGCTTGGCAAACTGGACCGCATACCCGCAGTCGCGCAGCGCATTCCACTATGGGAGGCGCGCGACCAGACCCCAGCGTCTGATGCCGCGCGCGGCTATCTCGATGTCAATTGCGCGCACTGCCACAACCCGCAGGGCGCAGCATCCAATTCGGGACTCTATCTCGGCTGGCTGGAGCGCGATCCGATCAAGCTGGGGCTGGGCAAGCGACCAGTCGCGGCCGGACGCGGATCGGGCAACCTGGAATTCGATATTGTCCCAGGCGATCCGGCGCATTCGATTCTGTATTACCGGATGGCCAGCCTCGAAGGCGGGATTGCCATGCCTGAACTGGGACGGTCCAAGATCGATCCGGCAGGCCTCGCCACTGTCCAGCGCTGGATCGGTGGGCTGAAGCGCTGATATGGTTGAAACGATCGTGCTGGTTTGTTGATAGTCTCGACTACTTGGCTTGCGGCGCTCGGAGTGCCCGCCACGCCGGGTTGATCTGGCCGCCATCTGGACGCATGGCACTGCCTCCCCTAAGTGCGGCACCGACAGGGCCGTTTCCCCACCAGGAGTAATCCATTTGCGCAAACTTGGCCTGATTGGCGGCATGAGCTGGCTTTCGACCCGTAGTTATTACGAGCGCATCAACAAATTGGTCCAGGCCCGCGCGGGAATGCGCAGCTCTGCGCCGCTGCTGATCGAGAGCCTCGATTTTGCTCCGCTCTCGCGCCTGTCCACAACCCAGGAATGGAAGCGCGCCGCAGGGGTGCTGGCGGATAGCGCCAAGCGGCTGGAGAAGGCCGGCGCCACCGCAATCATCATCGGCGCCAATTCGATGCATAAAGTTTACGATCAGGTGGCTGAGGCGGTGAAGGTGCCGGTTATCCATATCGCCGAATGCGTCGCCACCCGAATGGCAGCCGATGGGATCACGAAAGCCGGGCTGATCGGCACCCGCAACGTGATGCTGGAAAGCTTTTACCGCCAGAAGCTTATCGCGCGCGATATCGAACTGCTTCCGCCCGAAATGGCCTTCGTCGATACGCTTGACCGGATCATTTACGACGAATTGCTGTTGGGCAAGGCCAGCCGCCAAGCCGAGCGCGAATTGAAGACCATCATCTCCAATATGGAACAGGACGGCGCAGAAGCGGTGGTACTGGGCTGCACTGAACTGGAAATGATCGTGCCGATTACCGCCAACGTCCTGCCGATTTATGACTGTACGCGGATTCATTCTGAGGCGGCGGTCGATTGGATCATGGGTGACGGGTGAGGGACAGCGGTTGATCGCGCCATACGCCAGTAATCCCGCGCACAGCCGGGGGCGTGAATTTCCGCTTGAGGCGGCGCTGGCGCGCGGTCCGCGCAGCGCGTGGCAGCGCGACCGGGACCGGATCGTTCATTCGATTGCGTTTCGCCGCCTGCGCCACAAGACCCAGGTGTTCGTCGCCCCCGATGGAGATCATTACCGGGTCCGGCTGACGCACAGCCTCGAGGTGGCGCAAATCGGACGCGTGATCGCGCGCGCTTTGGGGATCGATGAGGACCTCACCGAAGCGCTGTGTTTGGCTCACGATATCGGCCACCCACCGTTCGGCCATGTCGGTGAGGAAGCGCTCGACAATGCGCTGTTAAAGTGTGGCGGGTTCGATCATAACGCGCATTGCCTGCGGGTGCTGATGCGGCTGGAAAGCCCCTATTGCGAACACGATGGGCTAAACCTGAGCTGGGAAGTGCTCGAGGGTCTGGCCAAGCACAACGGGCCGCTGGGCATGGTGCCGTGGGCCTTGGCCGAACTCGACGCCCAATATTCGCTCGATCTGACCACCTGGCCCAGCCTGGAAGCGCAAGTGGCCGCGCTGGCCGACGATATTGCGTATGACAATCACGATATTGATGATGGTCTGCGTGCGGGATTCCTCCAGCTAGAGCAGCTACTCAGCCTGGATTTTGTCGCCGATCAGTGGCGCGCGATTGAGCGCAAGTGGCCCAGCGCACCGCAGGATCGCCGCTTGCGCGAACTGGTGCGCGGGCAGATCGGATTGATGGTCAACGATGTGATCGGCGAGGCGTCGGTACGGGTGAAAGACTTGGGCTCGGTCGCCGAGGTGCGCGCTGCGCGGCGGGCCAGTGTGGCGTTCTCGCGCCCCATGGCGGATGAAGAGCGCCGCCTGAAGGCTTTCCTGTACGAAGCGCTGTATCACCACCCACAGCAGCTGCTAACCGCAGGCCGCGCGCGCGCGCTGACGGCTGAGCTCTACGCGGCCTATGCGCAGGATCCGCGCCTGATGGAACCGGGCTGGGCCGGGCGGGTGCCCGCCGAGGAACCGGGGCGCAGCCGGCACATAGCGGATTACATTGCCGGCATGACCGACCGCTTCGCGATTGCCGCGCACCGATCAATCTACGGCGAAACACCAGAAGACCTGCGCAATGTCTAAACCGACCCGGATCGCGCTGGTCGGCGCCTCGGGCCTGATCGGCATGAGCCTGATCCGGCTGGCGGTGGGCCGCAGCGACTTGCGGATTGTCGCGGTGGCGCGGCGCGAGCTGAGCCTGCCGCCGGGCGCGCGGATGGAAGTGCTGCTCGCCGATCCGGCCAATTGGGGCGATGCCATCGCCGCGACCAATGCCGATGTGCTGGTCAGCGCGCTGGGCACCACCTGGCGCAAGGCTGGCAAGGACGAGGCGGCGTTTCGCAACGTGGATGAAGCGCTGGTGCTCGCTTGTGCCAAAGCGGCCAAGGCGGCAGGCATGCGCCAGATGATCGCGATATCGTCAGTGGGCGCTGATCCGATGGCCAAGAATTTTTACTTGCGGGTCAAAGGCGAGGTCGAGCAAAAGCTCGGTAAGGTCAGGGTGCCGCGGCTCGATTTGATCCGCCCCGGATTGCTGCGCGGCCCGCGCGAAGAATTGCGGGTGGCGGAACGGTTGGGGATGATCGCCAGCCCGCTGGTCGATCTGGCGCTGCACGGGGCCTATGCCAAATACCGCTCAATCAAGGCCGAAGTGGTGGCGCGCGCCATCGTTGGGCTGACGCGTGAGAAGATGGCCGGGCGGTTCGTGTTCGAACATGACGCAATCATGCGCGCGGCCAGCCGGGCCGGGTAATCCGCTGCAGCGGGCATTGACTTGGTCGCTTCTCGCAGCCATCCCGCCGATGTCGCTGATCGCGCGGGAGAGTTCAGGTGATTCGTCTTTGACGGTTCGCCGGACGCCGAAGGAGCAACCGCCCCGGAATCTCTCAGGCCAATGGACCGCGTGGATCAATAGTGATGCTCTGGAAAGAGTTCCTGCTTTTGGGCAGGGGCCGCCGAAGGGGTAACCTGGGACCACGACCCCGGGGAAAGCTCTCAGGTTTCCGTGACAGAGGGGGCACGAGACTTTTTGTCCTGTGCGGAGCCCTGCCCAAATGTCGCATCCTGTGTCCGAAGCCGATGATTTCCCCGATTTTGAAGAACCTGAGGTCGTGACTCTGGCGCTCGATGGCTGGCACCGCGCGCACGGCGGCCGGATGGTAGAATTTGCCGGCTATCACATGCCGGTCCAGTATGAAGGGATCATCGTCGAACATCTGTGGACGCGTAGCCATGCCGGGCTGTTCGACGTTTCGCACATGGGGCAATTATACATCTCGGGCGAAGGGGCTGACTCTGCGCTGGAGCGCGTTCTGCCGATCGATCTCGCCACCCTCAAGCCAAATGCTCCGCGCTATTCGCTGTTGCTCGATGAACACGGGGGCGTGCTCGATGACCTGATGATGACGCGCTGGAGCACAGGGTTCTATCTGGTGGTCAACGGCGCGACCAAGTGGGACGACATTGCCCACCTGCGCGAGCATCTGCCTGACGAAGTGACGATCAATCATCTTGAAGACAGCGCGCTGCTGGCCTTGCAAGGCCCCTCTGCTTTTGCCGCGCTCGACGCGCTGGTGACCGGCGATGTGCCGCTGAGCGCGTTGACCTTCATGAAGGGTGGCAGCTTCATGCTTGGCGGTGCCGAAGTGTGGATCAGCCGCTCGGGTTATACCGGCGAGGACGGGTTCGAACTAGCACTTCCCGCCGAACACGCCGAAGCGATTGCCGATCTGCTGTGCGGCGAACCCGAGGTTAAGCCCATCGGGCTGGGCGCGCGCGATTCGCTGCGGCTTGAGGCCGGGCTACCGCTCTATGGGCATGACCTGTCGCCCCAGACCAGCCCGATCGAAGCCGGGCTGAGTTTCGCGATCAACAAACGCCGCCGCAGTGAGGGTGGGTTTCTTGGCGCGGCGCGGGTGCTGGCTGAGCTGGCCGAGGGACCGCGCCGCAAATGGGTCGGGCTGTCGCTTGACGGGCGGCAGGCCGCACGTGAGGGCGCTGAAGTTTTCGCTGGTAACGAGCAAGTAGGAGTACTTACCTCAGGTGGTTTCTCACCCAGCCGGGATCAACCGATTGCCACCGCCTATGTCGCCGCCGCTTACGCGGCACCGGGCACTGCGCTCGAAATTGAGGTGCGCGGCAAGCGCTTGTCCGCCGCCGTAACTGCCTTGCCGTTTGTCCCCCACCGCTATCACCGCTGAGGAGCTTTCCCATGCCGCTCTATTACACGCAAGATCACGAATGGATCGACACCGACGGCGCTGCGGGCACGGTCGGGATTACCGACTATGCGCAAGGCCAACTGGGCGACATCACCTTTGTCGAACTGCCCGAAGCGGGCAGCGCGGTTAAAAAGGGCGATGCGCCCTGCGTGGTCGATAGCGTCAAGGCTGCGTCTGACGTCTTTTCGCCGGTTTCTGGCACAGTCATCGAAGCGAACGCCGCGCTCGAAGCCCAGCCCGAGCTGGTCAACACCCAGCCCGAAAGCGGCGGCTGGCTGTTCCGCGTAACGCTGGCCGATGCGGGCGAGCTGACCGGTCTGATGGACCGTGCGGCTTATGACGCATACGTGGCGGGGCTGTAACCACAATGCGCTACTTGCCTCTTACCAATGCCGACCGAACCGACATGATGGCGGTGATCGGCGTGAACCACATCGATGACCTGTTTGCCGACGTTCCCGCCGCAGCGCGGCTGACCGCGCCAATCGCGGGGCTTCCGCACCATGCCAGCGAAATGGCGGTGGAGCGGCACATGGCGGCACTTGCCGCGAAAAATGTCAGCGCCGGATCGGTGCCGTTTTTCCTCGGCGCGGGAGCGTACCGCCATCATGTGCCCGCCAGCGTAGATCACTTGATTCAACGCGGCGAATTCCTGACCTCGTACACCCCGTATCAGCCCGAGATTGCGCAAGGCACGCTGCAAGTGCTGTTCGAATTCCAGACGCAAGTTGCGCGGCTGCTCGGCACCGATATCGCCAATGCTTCGATGTATGATGGCTCGACCGCGTGCTGGGAAGCCGTCGCGATGGCCGGGCGCGTGACCAAGCGGAGCCGCGCGGTGCTGTGCCGCGGCCTGCACCCGCACTACGTCTCGACCGTGCAGACGATGGCCAAATTTACCGGCGACACCATCGATTACCGCGCGCCTAAACTGGCTGCGGAGACTGACACCGCCGGGCTGATCGCGGCAATCGACGGTCAGACCAGCTGCGTGGTGGTGCAATACCCCGATATCCTCGGCCGAATCCCCGATCTGGCCGCAATTGCTGCGGCTGCACATGCCAAAGGTGCCTTGCTGGTGGCGGTGGTGACCGAACCGGTTGCGTTGGGCTTGATCGAGGCGCCCGGCAAGTTGGGCGCGGATATTGTGGTAGGCGAGGGCCAGGCCATCGGGGTCGGGCTCAACTTCGGTGGACCTTATCTGGGTCTGTTCGGCTGTTCGGAAAAGTTCGTGCGGCAGATCCCCGGGCGGCTGTGCGGTGAGACGGTCGATGCTGAGGGTAAGCGCGGGTTCGTGTTGACCCTATCGACCCGCGAGCAGCATATCCGGCGCGAGAAGGCGACCAGCAATATCTGCACAAATTCAGGGCTTTGTGCGCTGGCTTTCTCAATTCACATGACCTTGCTTGGGGGCCCGGGCCTCGCCGAAATGGCGCGCATCAGTCACTTGCGCGCGCGCCAGACGGCTGAAGCGCTAGCGGCAATTCCCGGCGTCTCCATTCTCAACACCGCCTACTTCAACGAATTCACCGTGATGCTTGACCATGACGCGCGCAACGTGGTGCGCGATCTGGCTGAGCGGCACGTGCTCGGCGGAGTCTCGCTCGGGCGGCTTTATCCGGGCATACCGGAACTCGGTCACGCCATGCTGGTCACCGCCACCGAAACCACTACCGATGCGGACATTGAGGCGCTTGCTGCGGCGCTGAAGGAGTTGCTGGCATGACCGTGCAGAATGCCGCCGGCTGGCGCCCGGAGATGGGCCCGGCGCAGCATCCAGCGCATGAGGATGCGGCCATCGTCACCCACAGCGGTGACCGCGCGCTCAGCCTTGAAGAACCGCTGATCTTTGAACTGGGCCAGCCCGGCGCCACCGGGGTCGATTTCGAAGCCGTTGCGGGCGATTTGTTGCCCGGCCTGAGCGCGCACCTGCGCGCCGATCTGCTGGCGCTGCCCGGCTTGTCCGAGCCTGAGACCGTGCGGCACTACACCCGCCTGTCCCGCCAGAACTACGCAATCGACCTCGGGCCGTTTCCGCTTGGCTCGTGCACCATGAAGCACAACCCCCGGCTAAACGAAAAGGTCGCGCGGATGGCTGGGTTTGCCGATCTGCACCCACTGGCGCCGATGGCCACCGCCTCGGGCGCGTTCGAGGTGATTCACCAGCTGGCGCATTGGCTGATTGAACTGACCGGGATGCAGGCGGTGGCGATGAGCCCCAAGGCCGGGGCGCATGGTGAACTGTGCGGAGTGCTGTGCATCAAAGCGGCGCTGCAAGCGCGCGGCGAGGACCGCAAGGTTATCCTGGTCCCTGAAAGCGCGCACGGCACCAATCCGGCGACCGCGGCCTTTGCCGGGTTCAGCATTGAGAATATCCCGGCTAATGCTGCCGGGCGGGTCGATCTGGCGGCGCTCGAGGCGCGGCTTGGTCCTGACATAGCCGGGGTGATGATCACCAATCCCAACACTTGCGGGCTGTTCGAGCGCGATATGAAAGCCATTGGCGACGCGGTTCATGCGGCCGGCGGCTATGTCTATTGCGACGGCGCGAACTTCAATGCGATCGTCGGCAAGGTGCGCCCGGGCGACCTTGGCATCGATGCGATGCACATCAACTTGCACAAGACCTTCTCCACCCCGCACGGCGGTGGCGGCCCGGGTTCAGGACCGGTGGTGCTCTCCGCCGCGCTAGCGCCCTATGCGCCGCTTCCGTTCGCTCAGCGCAACGAAGACGGTACCTTCCGCATGGTCGAGGAACGCGGCGCAGCCAGCGAGCTTCCGCAGTCGCTGGGACGGATGGCGGCATTCCACGGACAGATGGGCATGTTCACCCGCGCCTTGACCTACATTCTCAGCCACGGCGCAGACGGTCTGGCCCAGGTCGCCGAAGATGCGGTGCTCAACGCCAATTATGTGCTGCGCAGCCTCGAGGGCGAGCTCGACGCACCGTTCGCCGCATCGGGGCCATGCATGCACGAAGCGCTGTTCAGCGATACCAATCTGGCCGACGGTTTCTCGACGCTCGATATTGCCAAGGGGCTGATCGACGAGGGCTTCCACCCGATGACGGTTTATTTCCCCCTGGTGGTCCACGGCGCGATGCTGATCGAGCCGACCGAGACCGAGAGCAAGGCCGGTCTCGACCGCTTTATCGGGTCGATGCGCAGCCTTGCGCAGCGCGCCACGGCCGGCGATACCCGACTCAAGAGCGCGCCGCACTTCGCGCCGCGCCGTCGGCTCGACGAAACCCAGGCGGCGCGCAAACCGGTGCTGGTATGGCGCGGCGATCGCGGAGAATAGGGGCGGGACGATGGATCCGAAAATGCTGCAGCCGATCCTGCCGATCGCGATCATCGCGGTCGTGTTCGCCTTGCGCTGGCGCAATTTGAACAAGCCGCGACCGTTCAATGTCGGGCGGCTGTGGCTGGTCCCGGCGATACTTGCGGTCGCGGTGGTTTTCGTTCTGGTGAGTTTTCCGCCGACTGGGCTTGGTTGGTTGATTATGGTGTTCGCGGCGGCGATCGGGGTGTTTGCCGGGATCAAACGCGGGCAATTGATGCATCTTGACCGGGATCCGGCGAGCGGCGGCCTGCTCATTCGCCAGTCGCCCGCCGCGCTAATTTTCGTGTTTGCGATCCTCGCGGCGCGGCGCGTGATCGCGTATGGCACGGGGATCACGCCCGGCGCAGGTCAAGGTGGGCGAATTCCGCCTGAGGCCATGCTGGTCACCGATGGCCTGATGGCCTTTGCTTTGGCCATGGTGGTGCTGATGCGCTGGACGTTATGGCAGCGCTCTAAGGCCGTGCCGCCGCATGTGCCGCTGACCGCCGATGCCCCGCTGCCGACAGTGCCAGGGGCCTAAACGATGTGGGCCGCTCTGTTCGCGCTAACCAACTGCCTGGCGGTCCTCGGCTGGCTACTGCTCGCCGCCGGCCCGCGCCAGGCGCTGGTGCATAGCGCGATCCTCTACCTCGGGGTGGGGCTGCTATGCCTGGTCTATGCCGTCACGTTCGCGCTGTTTCTAAGCGGCGCGGTTGATCCAATACGAGTGGCGGGGGCGGAGCCGATGGGGTTTACCTCGATTGCTGGCGTGCGCGGATTTTTCTCCAGCGATGGCGGGGTGGTGATCGGCTGGACGCACTACCTGGCGTTCGATCTGTTCACCGGGCTGTGGATCGCGCGTGACGCTGATCACAAGCAGTTCGGGCGGCTGGTCCAGTTGCCGTTCCTGTTCGCCACCTTTATGGCTGGCCCGGTCGGGCTGTTGGCGTGGCTGATTGTACGCGAACGCCGGGCCAGGGCAAAGGGACGGGGTTAGCGGTCAGTTTATTCGCCGCTGCTGGCTGCTACGGGCGGAGTGCGCCGATGCAGCCGTTGTTCACGCCAGGCAATTACGCCGCCGGCCGCGATGATCACGGGCGCACCCCACCAGGTGGCTGCCGGTGGCAACTCGTTCCACACCAGCCAGCCATACAGCGTGGCCCAGACCAGCGCCGAATAATCCATCACGATCACGCTGGCGACTTGGCCAAAGCGCAGCGAAGCGGTCAGCAGCAGTTGCCCCACGCAGCCCAGCACGCCGCCGGCAATCAACAGGAACCACTGCCAAGCAGTGTGGTGCGTATAGGTGAAGGGCAGCGCCGCGAGCAGCAGCGGCGCGGACAGCGCGGCGAACCAGAACACGATAGAAAGCGGCTCGTCAGTGCGGCCCAGATCGCGGATCTGGATGCTGATCAGCGCGACCATCAGCCCCGCGCCCAGGCCCACCGCAGCACCAAACGGCGGGATCAGCGCGTGGCCTGGTTGAGCGATGATCACCACCCCAGCAAACCCCAGCGCCACTGCCAGCCAGCGCACCGGCCCAACCCGCTCGCGCAGCAGCAGCGCCGACAGGATTACCGCGAACACCGGGGTGGTAAAGCCGAGCGTGGTGCTGATCGCCAAGGGTAGCAGCAGGGGCGCTCCAAAAGTAAAAAACATTCCCGTCAGTCCTAGCATCGCTCGCCGCGCGTGACTGCCGAGCCGCCGCGTGCGCAGCCGGGAAACTTCGCCGCGCATGGCCAGCCAGCCGAAAATCAACACCACCGAAGGCACTTGCCGCCAGAACATGATTTCGGGCAAATGCACTCCGGTGCCGGCGGTGTATTTGACCAGCATTATCAGCGTGGACAGCACGGCGACTGCCAGCAAACGCAGTCCCAGAGCCAGCATCGGCTGCTGCACGGGCGGAGCGGGCTGGACTTGGCGCATGCCTGCGCTCTAACGCGCAGCGATGGACTGGCAAGCAACGATCCACGACTGGCTCGATCAAGACTGGGTGCGCTATCTGCTGCTGCCGGGGCTGGCGGCGCTGGGCCTGGCGACGGCTGGCTGGCGCGGTGAACGCCGCCGCAAGTCGCGCAGCGATCCCGATGCGGTCAGCTGGGTGCCGTGGATGGGGCTGACGTTCTGGTCCAGCTTCGCCGCTATGCTGCTGCTGGGTATGGCCTTGAAGGCGTGGCTGGCGGGCTAGAGCTTAAAGGCAAGCTTCCAGGTAGGCCTGATCGAACCCGAACTGGCGGGCTTTTTCCAGCGTATAGGGCCGCAGGCCCGAGGGGCGGAATTCGCCAATGATCTTGCCGTCTTCGCTCTCATCCAGATACTCGAACTTGAACAGCGACTGGGTGACGATCACGTCGCCTTCCATCCCGATCACCTCGGTAATCTCGGTGGTGCGGCGCGAACCATCGCGCAGGCGCTTGACCTGGACGATAATGTCGACCGATTCGGCGATCTGGCGCGAAATGGCTTCCTTGGGGATCTTGATGTCGCCCATCAGGATCATGTTTTCCATCCGGCCAAGACATTCACGCGGGCTGTTGGCGTGCAACGTACACATCGAGCCATCGTGGCCGGTGTTCATCGCGGCGAGCAGATCGAACGCTTCTGCGCCGCGAATTTCGCCCAGGATGATCCGGTCAGGACGCATACGCAGCGCGTTCTTGACCAGATCGCCGATGGTGATCGCGCCCTGTCCTTCAAGGTTGGGCGGGCGGGTTTCGAGCGGCAGCCAATGCGGTTGTTGCAGGCGAAGCTCGGCGGCATCTTCGATCGTCAGCACGCGCTCGCCTGGGTCGATCATCTTTGACAGCGCGTTGAGCATAGTGGTCTTGCCCGAGCCGGTACCGCCCGAGATGACGACATTCATCCGACAGGCCCCGGCGATTTTCAGGCACGTCGCCATCTTTTCGCTCATCGAACCAAAGTCTTTGAGCATGTCGATGGTGATCGGCTTTTCGGAAAATTTACGAATCGAGATTGCGGTGCCGCGCAGCGACAGCGGCGGCACGATCACGTTAACGCGGCTGCCGTCCTTGAGCCGGGCATCGGCCAGCGGGGTGGTCTGATCGACACGGCGGCCGACCTGGTTGACGATCCGCTGAGCAATCTGGAACAAGTGCGATTCGTCGCGGAACCGGATGTGGGCAAGAATGAGCTTGCCCTTCTTTTCGATATAGGTCTGATCCGGGCCGTTGACCATGATGTCAGAAATATCGGGATCGTTGAGCAGTTCCTCGAGCGGACCAAAGCCGAGCAATTCGTCAATCAGGACCTTTTCCAGCGCGAACTGTTCGCGGCGGTTGAGCGTGACCTTGAGCTCGGCCAGCACTTCCATGATGATCGGGCGAAATTCTTCGCTAAGTTCGTCCTTGGTCAGTGTCGCCGCCGCTTCGGGGTCTACACGTTCAAGCAAGCGCGGCAGCACCTGTTCCTTGATCTTGTGCACCGAAGCTTCGAAGCCCTCGGCGTTATACTGGTTTTCGTGGACCCCGTTCACCCGGTCAGCCAGCCGGGTCATCGCATCAGATTTCAGCGCCCCACCGCCACCGCCGTCCATTGGCGGCATCGCCATCGAACCGTCTTCGCCGGGAAGTGGCGGAAACTGGTCGCCGCCCTTAGGCGCGCTATTTTGCGGCTTGGCTTGCTCGGAGCCACCCTTCATTGGGCGAGCGACGCCGAATTGCGGGCGCGCCCCGGAGGTCATGCTGCCCGTACCATTGCGTCGACCGAATGCACTCATCGTGACCAAACCTCGGATATCGGGGGCTTTCCATGCCGTCACATGGCTACCCCACGGCGTATCGGCATGGTGAATAACCGCTAAACTTTGAGGATTTCCTAATGCCCACGGTCATAATATTGCGCCCGATGCAAATCGCGCCGAGCAACAAGCGGCGGCTTTTGCCAATGTGACGCAGCGGCGCTACAGCCACAGTTCAGACGACCCCCTGCAAAGGCCCGCCGATGAAAAGATTGTTGCTTGCCGCGATATTGCTGATTGCTGGGCCGCTAGGCGCGCAAACCGTAGCAAAACCGACCTTGCCGGCTTGGCTGGCGGGCACTTGGGCGATGGAGGACGGGGCTACTTGGGCCGATGAGCTGTGGACTGATCCACGCGGCGGGGTAATGCTGGGGATGGGCCGCAATGGCTTTGGCCCTGACGTTAAAGCCTGGGAGTTTACCCAGATCAAAACTCGCAAGGATGGCTCGCTGGCGCTTATCGCGCAGGCTGATGGTAAACCCATCGTCGAATTTCCGTTGGTACTGATCAGCGCCGAGGCGATCGAATTTGCCAACCCGACACATGACTATCCGCAGCGGATCCGTTATTGGCGGCAGGGCAAGTTGCTGATGGCTGAGACATCCAAGCTTGACGGCAGTGAAGTGGTGCGCTGGAATTACCGCCCGGTGGTGCCGCCGCGCGATCAGGTGGAGTAAACGGAGATTCGGGGGCGAGGGTTCAGTCAAGTCGATGTGTTCACGGCGGTGCCGTACATGGGCAACCCGGTGGCGGTGGTGCTCGATGGCGAAGGTCTGACCGACGCAGAGATGCAGGGCTTTGCCAATTGGACCAACCTGTCCGAGACCGCTTTTGTGCTGCTCCCCAGCGATCCCGCTGCCGATTACCGCGTGCGGATATTCACCCCAAAGGCCGAGCTGCCCTTTGCCGGCCATCCAACGCTGGGTACAGCGCATGCGGTGCTGGAAGCGAGGATTGCTGCGGCGAGGCACGGCAAGCTGGTGCAGCAATGCGCGGTCGGTCTGGTCGAGCTGGCTGTGGGTGTAGGCGCGCTTTCGTTCCGGTTGCCGCGCTATGCAGTGGCGGAAGCGACGGGCGGCGACGAAGCCACCGCGTGGATCGGCGGGGCCGCGATTAAGGGTGCTGCCAAAGCAGTCGATGTCGGGCCGATCTGGTTGATCGTGGAACTGGCAGAAATCGAAGAACTTGAAACATTGAATCACGATCCAGCCCGGCTGACCGCGTATTATATGCAGCACGGGCTGACCGGGGCGACTTTGTTCGCCACCGACGGAACGCGCATCGTGGTGCGTAGCTTCGCGCCCGGTGACGGCATCCCCGAAGACCCCGTCTGCGGCAGTGGCAACGGTGCGGTCGCGGCCTACCGCCTGCTGGCAGGGCAAATTGGTGACGGCAGCCATTACCGGGCCAGCCAAGGCCGCCAGTTGGGTCGCGACGGCTGGATCGACATCCGGATCGACGGCGCCGACATTCACGTCGGCGGGGCCTGCGTCACTTGCGTTACTGGGCAGGTCCAGCTCTGAAATTTTTACTACTCTGCGCTAAGCGGGCGCAGATGAAGCAACTCGCAACCAGCCGCAGCCAGCCGAAACCGGGTGCACTCGCGCCGGGGCTGTCGCTGTATCTGGAACTGCTGCGGTTGCTCGCGGCGACTGAGGTGGTGCTGTTTCACGTCAACGGTTTTGCGCTGCTGGGCGGACAACGGGCGGCGTGGAATGCTTTCGGGCACGAGGCGGTGGTGGTGTTCTTCGTGCTGTCGGGTTTTGTTATCGCCTTCGCCGCGCACACCCGCGAGCATAGTGCCAAGGCCTATGCGGTCAGCCGGCTGAGCAGGATCTACTCGGTCGCGCTGCCGTGCCTGGTGTTGACTCTGGTGTTCGATCGGATCGGGCAAGCACTGGTGCCGAAGTTATACGACGGGCTGGTCACCGATGGCTCTGCGCTGGTGCGGCTGGTGCTCGGCGGGCTGTTCCTCAATGAGAGCTGGACGCTGTCAGCGCAGATGTTCTCGAACACGCCGTACTGGTCAATTGCTTATGAGTTCTGGTATTACGCGGTGTTTGCCGCGCTGTTCTACTTCCGTGGGCCCGCGCGGATCGCGCTGACGGCGCTGGCCTGCTTGATCGCGGGTTACAAGATCCTGCTGCTGTTCCCGATCTGGGCGCTGGGCTGGGGGGTTTATCGCTGGACGCAGACGCACCGGGTCAGCCCTGCGCTTGGGCTCTTGCTGTTCGTCCAACCTGCCTTGGTGCTGTACCTTGATGACAGCCTGAGTTGGACCAAGCACGCGGGCGAATGGCTCGCCGGGCTGATCGGGCAGGAGCACTGGCGCGTCGGGCTCAGCTGGTCGCGCTATGTGCTCACCGATACGCTGCTTGGGCTGTCGATGGCCGGGCACTTCATCGGCGCGGCGGCGCTCAGCCCGTGGCTGGAGCGCGGTCTTCGCTCCTTCGCCCGGCCGGTTAAATGGCTGACCGCGCGCTCGTTTACGCTCTATTTGCTGCACCAACCGGCGATGCTGCTGGCGGGCGCGGTGCTGCTGTCGCTAGGTGTGCCGCTGCTCGGCTCGTGGAGCGTGTTCGCCGCGACTTGGGGGATTGTGCTGGCGGCGGCGCAGATCAGCGAGTTGCAAAAACACCGGCTCAAACCGCTGGTGGTGTGGCTGCTCGATTGGCCGGAGCGGCTGCTGGTACAGCGCCGCAGCGCGGTCCCGGCCGAGTAAAGTCTAGGCCTCGACGTGCTCCGCCAGCACGGTTAGTCCGTTTTCGCCGACTTCAGCAAACCCGCCCTGGATCATCACCAGTTCGGGCGGTGCGCCTTCGGTCTTGTAGACTTGCAGCGCGCCGTCGCGGATAGTGGACATGACAGGCGCATGGCCTTCGAGCACGCCGAAGTCACCCTCGGTGCCGGGCACGGTAACCATGTAGACCTCTTCCGAGCGGACGAGGCGGGCCGGGGTGACGAGTTCGAAGTGCAGGGCCACGTCCGTTACGCCTCGTCGGCCATCTTTTTGGCCTTGGCCACCGCTTCGTCGATTCCGCCGACCATGTAGAACGCGCTTTCGGGCAGGTGATCGTATTCGCCGTCGACCACCGCCTTGAAGCTCTTCACGGTGTCTTCGACCTGGACGAACTTGCCCGGAATGTTGGTGAACACTTCGGCCACGTGGAACGGCTGTGACAGGAACCGCTGGATCTTACGCGCGCGCTGAACGGTCAGCTTGTCTTCTTCGGACAGCTCATCCATCCCCAGAATGGCGATGATGTCCTGCAGGCTCTTGTACTTCTGCAGCGTTTCCTGAACGCGGCGCGCGGTGTCATAGTGCTCTTGGCCGACCACCGCGGGGGTCAGCACCCGCGACGTTGAATCGAGCGGATCGACCGCCGGATAAATCCCCAGCTCCGAAATCGCGCGGTTCAAGGTGGTGGTCGCGTCCAAGTGCGCGAACGAGGCAGCAGGCGCGGGATCGGTAAGATCGTCGGCCGGCACGTAAATCGCCTGAACGGAAGTGATCGAGCCCTTGTTGGTCGAGGTGATCCGTTCTTGCAGCTGGCCCATGTCGGTGGCGAGCGTGGGCTGATAGCCCACCGCCGAAGGAATACGGCCAAGCAAAGCCGACACTTCCGAGCCCGCCTGGGTGAAGCGGAAGATGTTATCGATGAAGAACAGCACGTCCTGGCCTTCTTCATCGCGGAAATATTCGGCCATGGTAAGACCGGACAATGCCACACGGGCCCGCGCACCCGGAGGCTCGTTCATCTGGCCGAACACCAGCGCGACCTTTGAATCTTCTGGGGTCGGGTTGCCGTCCTTGTCCTTGGCGATGACCCCCGCATCGAGGAATTCATGGTACAGATCGTTGCCTTCGCGGGTGCGTTCACCCACGCCGGCGAACACCGAAACGCCGCCGTGACCCTTGGCGATGTTGTTGATCAGTTCCTGGATCAGCACGGTCTTGCCCACGCCGGCGCCGCCGAACAGCCCGATCTTGCCGCCGCGCGCATAAGGCGCGAGCAGATCGATCACCTTGATGCCAGTGACCAGCACCGCAGCTTCGGTTGACTGGTCAACGAATTCGGGGGCCATGGCATGGATTGGATTGCGCTTGGCCGCGCCAACCGGGCCTTGCTCGTCAATCGGCTCACCGATCACGTTCATAATCCGGCCCAGCGTCATCGGGCCAACCGGCACCGAAATCTGCGCGCCAGTGGCGGTAACTGGCTGGCCGCGGGTCAAGCCATCGGTTGCATCCATCGCGATCGTGCGGACGGTGTTTTCGCCCAGATGCTGCGCCACTTCGAGCACCAGCCGGTTGCCGCCGTTGTCAGTTTCCAGCGCCGAGAGAATCGCGGGCAGTTCGCCCTCAAAGCTCACATCTACGACAGCGCCGATGACTTGGCTGATCTTGCCGGTGGCCGCGCGGGTGGGCGCAGCGACCTTTGGTGCTGAAGCCTTAGGGGCGGCAGTCTTGGTCTTGGGGGCGGTCTTGGCGGCGGTGGCCATAGTCTGTTCCTTGCCTGTGATCGGTTAAAGCGCTTCAGCGCCTGCGATAATTTCGATGAGTTCGGTGGTGATCGCGGCCTGGCGGCTGCGGTTGTACTGGATGGTCAGCTTCTGGATCAGCTCGCCGGCGTTGCGCGTGGCGTTGTCCATCGCGGTCATCGACGCGCCTTGTTCGGATGCCTGGTTTTCCAGCAGCGCGCCGAACAGCTGGGTGCGAAGATAACGCGGCAGCAGATCGGCGAGGATTTCGTCTTCCTCGGGCTCGTATTCCACCGCTGCACCGCCGCTCGCCACTGCAACTTCGGGGGCCGGCACCGGGATGATCTGTTGCTCGGTCGGCTCCTGCGTCAGCGCGTTTTTGAACTTGGCGTAGAACAGATGCGCGACGTCGAACTTGCCGCCTTCATAGAGCGCGATCAGTTCGTCCGCGATGCGTTCGGCCTCGGCAAAACCCGGATCGCGCACATCGCTGGTATCGAACGAGGCGAGCACGTCCTTGGGATATTCGCGCTTGATCACCGCACGGCCTTTTTTGCCGATCAGGAAGAACTGCACGGTCTTGCCAGCCGCTTCGAGTTCCTTGGCCTTGAGACGCGCCGCTTTGACGATGTTGGCGTTGAACGCCCCGCACAGTCCCTTGTCCGAATTGGCGATAACCAGCAGGTGAACCTGATCCTTGCCAGTCCCGGCCATCAACCGGGGCGCGCCATCGCTGCCCGCGACCTTACCCGCCAGGCTGGCCATGACCGCAGCGAAACGCGTGGCATAAGGCCGCGCGGCCTCGGCATTGGCCTGCGCCTTGCGCAGCTTGGCGGCGGCGACCATCTGCTTGGCCTTGGTGATCTTCTGGGTCGATTTGACCGAGTTGATCCGCCCTTTGAGTTCCTTAAGCGAGGCCATGAAGCCTTACCCTTTCAAGTGGATCAGGCGAACTGCTTCGCGAAAGCGTCAAGCGCCGCGACGGTCTGCTTCTTGGCATCGTCGCCAAAGTCGCGGCTGTCACGGATCAGGGTCAGCGTATCGGCGTGCTTGTCGTGCATGAAGCTGAGCATTTCAGCTTCGTAGCGGGTGACGTCGCCCACCGGCAGCGCATCGAGATAGCCGTTGGTGCCGGCGAAGATCGACAGCGTCTGCTCTTCGAATGCCAATGGGCTGAACTGCGCCTGCTTGAGCAGTTCGGTCAGCCGGGCACCGCGATTAAGCAGCTTTTGAGTCGAGGCATCCAAGTC